>JAAXWL010000060.1 GCA_013334975.1 Chlorobiaceae bacterium | reverse complement strand
TAACGCTGATCCGGTTACGGTTTCCGGGTTTGGAAAATCCATCTTTCACGAGATAGTGCTCCTTATGTCGGTTCGGATGGCTTGATATGCATTATAGCTAAAAATGATTGAGAGAGAAAGGCCGGTAATAAGGCTACTGATGCCTTCCATTTGATCAATGGAGTTGTTCGAGCTGCTGTTCTGTGTGGGGGAGAGGAGATGGTTGTGATTATTTTTGGTCAAAGGTGTTGTCGATTGTCAGGTTTCAGGCTGAAGTGCCGCTTGTTTTTATCTGGTTTAATTTTCCTGTTTCGTGTAATGATCTGATTGTTTGATAAGAAGGATCTCTTCGAACGGACATAACTGATGCGTTGTGTCGATGGAGAGTCTGAAGTCAGGCAAGGAGCGACGCTTTCTGCCTTGATGCACAATTGGGTTGGCAGTGGGCTGAAATGGTATTTGTTATAATTCAGGAACTGATTCCGAGAGCAAACGGAAGCGATAATAAGCCGGACATCGACCACTATTTTCAGGTGAAGTGCGGAGACTTGTGTTATAATTACGTAAAACTACATAGGTGATACTGCCCGCTGTCGCAACAGATAGTCTGTGATACGTGGGAGGAGGGACTGAATTCTTCAAAATTATTATTGTTGTCGTTATGGGAATTATAGGGAAATCGGGTAGTAGGCTGATCGTGGCATTCAGCCAGAGTTAGTCGATGAGTTGGTATCTGCACAAAGTGGTGTCTGCAGTAGCTGTTTATTGAATTCCAGGCTTTAGAATCAATTGATGAAGCTTCCTTGCGCGAGGAGTCTCATGATTCATGTATGCCGGCTGACTTTTTGCGTCAGATGTTGACCTGCCTGGCTTCCGGGAACGCTCTTGATGGTTAAGCTTTTTGTGTTCCGGGATACAGGTAAGCTGTGGTGCAGTTGTTTCCGTTATGACGACAAGCATGAGTGGTGATGATGAGCTGTCTTTACTGTGGTCAGGTGTTTTTCATGATGTATTGTAATGCGGTTTTGTTTGCAAGGTAAATATGCTCTGTTTATATTAACAGTAATGTTGATCGATTTCATGTATTCACCTCTTCTTTATCCCAGTTCAGATTATTTACAAAGTACCGCTCAGTTCGTAACGGCTGTAGTGAGGTATTTTTATAGACGGGCGTTAATAATCGTTATTCGAACGTGTTATTTTATTTCGACTTAAGTTCAAGAAAAGTAAATTAGGAGAACCCATTATGCTTCCAAAAAAGAATGTAATGCTGGGCCTGATGTTCGCCGTCGTGCCATTGTTTCAGGCTGGCAGTACAGTAATTGCCGCTGATGTACCTGCGCCAGTAGCCGCCGGCACGGTCTCCGCTGCACCAGCACCCACGCCAGCACCTGTACTGGACGCGGCACAGCTTCGGCAGAGAGGTCAGATACTGGCGCTGTCGTGTTCGGGCTGTCACGGTACCGATGGAAAGAGTGAAAGTATCATGCCTTCGATTTACGGCAAGACGACCGGCTATATCGAATCCGCACTTCTCGATTTCAAATCAGGAGCTCGTACCTCTACGGTGATGGGCAGGCATGCCAAAGGGTACAGCGCCGATGAGATTCACCTGATTGCCGAGTATTTTGGAAATCTGTCGAAAAAGAAAAATTAACCGGAGGAAAAGGGACATGAGTATTTCAAGACGTGATTTCAATAAACTGCTTTTGTCGGGTGTTGCCGGTTCGGCGTTTGGTCTTTTTGGAATGAACAGCAAGACGTTTGCGTCTGGTGCCGCCAGAAAACATGTTGTGGTTGTTGGCGGTGGATTTGGCGGTGCGGCTACGGCCAAATATCTCAGGAAGCTTGATCCATCATTGTCGGTAACCCTTATCGAGCAGAAGCTCTCCTATGTGACCTGCCCGTTCAGCAACTGGGTGATTGGAGGCCTTAAGAATATTAAAGATATAACCCACACCTACACAGCACTCCGTACCAGACACGGAATCAATGTCATTGCGGATCGGGTTGTTTCGATCGATGCGCCGAAGGGTCAACTCAAGCTCGCCAGCGGAAAGATGATCGGGTATGATCGACTCGTGGTCGCTCCGGGTATTGATTTTAAGTACGAAGCGGTTCCTGGATACAGTCAGAAGATTGCTGAAACGAAAATTCCTCATGCATGGCAGGCCGGTGCACAAACGCTTCTTTTGCAAAGGCAGCTTCATGGTATGAAAAACGGCAGCGATGTTATAATCTGTGCGCCGGATAACCCGTTCCGCTGTCCTCCTGGCCCTTATGAGAGGGCAAGTCTGATCGCCCATTATCTGAAGAAGCACAAACCTCAATCAAAGGTGATCATTCTCGATGCCAAGGAGAAGTTCTCCAAACAGGGACTTTTCACAAAAGGATGGGAGCGTCTCTATCCTGGCAAGATTGCATGGCATAGCTCCACTGGCGGCGGAAAGGTTCTGGGTGTCAATGCCGAGAATATGAGCGTTGAGACCGAGTTTGGGGCAATAAAAGGTGGCGTGATAAACGTCATACCGCCCCAAAAAGCAGGAAAGATCGCTTTTGACACAGGACTTACCAATGAAAAGGGGTGGTGTCCGGTACATCCGTCATCGTTTGAATCAACGATTCTTAAAGGCATTCACGTTGTCGGTGATGCCTGTGTTGCCGGTGCCATGCCGAAATCGGGTTTTGCCGCAAGCAGCCAGGGTAAAGTTGCTGCAGCAGCGATCATCAATCTGCTCAATGGCAAAGAGCCTGCTCCCCCGTCGCTGGTCAATACATGCTATAGTCTGATCGGGCCCGAATATGGTATTTCAGTGGCCGGTGTCTATCAGTTTGCCGCTGCCGGCATTGTTGAAATTCCGGGTTCAGGTGGGTTAACGCCTCTGGATGCAAGTGATGACCAGTTGCAGCAGGAAGCCTTATTTGCCGAAGGCTGGTACACCAATATCTCAAAGGATATCTGGGGATAAACGAGAACAATGGTTCCGTCATCTTCTTGTGACGGGTTTCAATGAAAGAGAGTGATCCGGCAAGTCAGGAAATGCAAACTTCCAGACTTGCCGGTTTTTTTATGGCTGGATTTGATGCGGCGGCGTTATGAGCTTGCGAGATTTGCAGTAGCCCGGAGCTGTGTAGGAAGCCTCTGTTCTCTCCGGATTAAAATCCTGTGCCTTAAATGATGACTGTAAGACTGAGTGTTTGACCAGATAAATCCCTCCTGAATAAAGAAGACTGAACTCCAGGGTAAGATGAACTGACTTCTCCCATTGCTCATTACCCGTCATCTTCCTTCCTCTTTTCCGTCTAACATCCCTGGCCCCGGAAGCTCAATTGTTAATCCAGTACCGGTTCTTTATATTGGCTAAACTTTATCAATCGTGCGTAACGGTTTTTTCATGAAAAACAACACCTTTAAACTCATTCTCATTGCCCTGGTTACACTGGTTTCGTTAGGGGCGATCTGGCCTACCTGGCGTGACCATGTCCTGACCGAGAAGCTCAAGAGCTTTCGGTCTGGTCAGGACAGCCTGAAATTCGCGCTCGATCATCGTACAGAGATCGAGCAGGCAAAAGAAAAGAGCCTGAAGCTTGGGCTCGATCTCAGGGGTGGGATGCACCTGGTGATGGAGGTCGATGTTCTTGATCTGATCGAACAGAAAGCCTGGAACAAGGATGCCAATTTCACGCGCATCATGGGCAATGTCAAGAGTGAGGCAAGCCGTTTTTCAGGCGCCACCATGGTTGATCTTCTGGCTGCTCAGTTTCAGAAGGAGAATATCAGGCTCAGCCGTTATTTTTATGATATTCGCGATTCAGACAAGGAGATTGTCTCCAGGCTGAAAAAGGAGGAGCAGGATGCTCTGACGAGAGCCAGGGAGATCATCCGCAATCGTATAGACCAGTACGGTGTTGCCGAACCGGTGATTCAGACCCAGGGTTCACAGCGCCTGATCATCGAGCTTTCCGGAGTGACCGATGAGGCTCGGGTGCGAAAGCTTCTGATGGGTACCGCAAAACTTGAGTTCAGATTGGTCAAGGATCCTAAAATGCTCCTTCGTGCGATTCAGCGTGTTGCGAGTGTACCACTTCAGGCAAAAGCTGTGACGGCACCTCCTCCTGCCGATACCGCTGCGGTATCGGTGCCTGGGACAGTTGCTACGGTTCCGGATACAGCACCGGCCAATACCAAAAGACTTACCGATGTTATCGGTATGATGGAGAACGGTGTCGTCTATGTGCCGGCATATGCGCGCGACCTTGTGGTTTCGGTGTTGAAGCGTGACGATGTGGCCGCACTACTGCCTCAGGACACCCAGTTGCTGCTTGCTGCCAAGCCGGAGGTGACCGTAAAAGGTGAAAAGTATTATCCTGTCTATCTTGTCCGGAAAACACCAGAACTGACCGGTGGCGTGATCACCGAGGCAAGGGCGACCTTCAGCGCACAGGATTCCCAGCCTGAGGTGCTCATGTCGATGAACGAGGAGGGCACCTCCAAATGGGCACGCATCACCGGAGCCAATATAGGCAAGCAGGTTGCCATCGTTCTCGATGGAGGCGTTTACAGTGCTCCCGTGGTCCAGTCGAGAATTCCGAGCGGCAATTCGGTGATTAACGGAATCGGCGATCTTGATGAAGCCAAGGATCTTGAGATTATTCTGAAGGCTGGCGCCCTGCCAGCTCCGGTGAAAATACTCGAAGAGCGAACCGTCGGCCCATCGCTTGGCTCTGACTATATTCGTGCCGGAATGTTTTCAATGATCTGGGGTTTTACGGCGGTCGCCCTGTTTATGATCGTTTATTACAGTAAAGCAGGAATCGCTGCCGACATGGCCCTTGTCCTCAATATTCTGATCGTCATTTCGGTGCTTGCCGGCTTCAGTGCAGCGCTTACCTTGCCTGGGATTGCCGGTATCGTGCTGACCATGGGTATGGCTGTTGATGCCAACGTGCTGATCTACGAGCGTATCAGGGAGGAGCTGGCAGAAGGCAAGAGCCTTCGCATGGCGGTCGATGCCGGATACAGTCGCGCATTTTCTTCGATTCTCGACTCCCATGTCACGACGCTCGCTGCGGCCTTTTTGCTCTATGTCTATGGAGTTGGCCCGATACAGGGGTTTGCCGTTACCCTGATGATCGGTACGGGTGCTAGTCTTTTTACGGCAATAGTGGTTACCAGGGTGCTGTTTGATCTGTTCCTCGACAGCAAGTTCATGGATGAAAAAAGTTTCGGATAATTTCAATACATCGCGCACATGCGTCTTTTCCAGAAAACAAATTTCAACTTCATCAGGCACCGAAAAATTGCCTATGCGATCTCCATGGCGCTGCTTCTTTCCGGCATCGTCTCGCTTTTCGTGAGGGGGCTCAACTATGGTATCGATTTCAAAGGCGGCTCAGAGGTGGTTATCCGTTTTGAAAAACCGGTGGAGGTTGGCGTGGTGCGCTCCATTATGGATCAGGCCGGAGTGAAAGGCTCGGTCAAGCAATTTGGCATGGATCGCTCCCTTTTGCTCAAGACCGATTACCAGGGAGAAACCACGGCACTGAAGGCTCTTATTCTGAACTCTCTCGGCACCAGACTGCCTGCCAATAGCGCCAGCATCCTGAGCCTCCAGGCGGTTGGCCCGAGCATAGCCTCCGATATGAAGCTTTCGGCCATCAAGGCGCTTGGAGCGGCACTCATCGGCATACTGCTCTATGTCAGCATACGCTTCGAGTTCAAGTTCGCCGCGGCCGGTGTCGTCGCCATTTTCCACGATGTGCTGACTGTGCTCGGGCTGTTCAGTCTGCTGGGCGGCCTGATCGATTTCATGCCTCTTGAAGTTGACCAGAGCATTATAGCGGCTTTTCTCACGATTGCCGGTTATTCGATCACCGATACGGTTGTGGTGTATGACCGTATCCGCGAGCGACTGCGTGGCCAGAAGCCTTCCGAGTACGAGCGGATTTTCAACGAAAGCATGAACCAGACTTTGTCGCGTACCATCATCACCTCAGGCACGACCATGCTTTCAGTGGTGATCCTTTTCATCTTTGCCGGCCCGGCTATCCGCAGCTTTGCTTTTGCTATGTTTGCCGGTATTCTGGTTGGTACCTACTCCTCCATTTTCGTAGCGGCGCCGATCGTTTTCGACTGGCAGAGCCGATCGAAGAACCCCATCAAGCTCAGGGGCTCCTGAGCGGTAACGAAACCCCGTTCTCCCCGGACCACGATCGCCTGTGATTGTTTGGCCGGGGAGTCTTTGACAGCTTATTCATGCCTTGCCATAACCGCATTGCCTCACTTGCCCGATCAGCAGATTCTCTGTATGTTGCTTTACTGATGGTCGGGTGTTTCCGGTTGTCCGGCGAGCAGGATTCTAAACTGATTGTCGGCTCATCAGGATGGGTGTGCTGATGGTTTCATGTTGATCGCCTGTCTTCACAAGAAAATACGTGTGTCATGAAAAAAGTATTGTTTGGTTTGCTTTTCGCTTTGCTGTCCGGTGTGACCTTTTTCTCAGGCGCGCTGGCAACCGGAAGTTCTGACCGTATTCTGGCCATTGTGGGTCATGAGATTATTCTCAATTCACAGGTAGAGGAGCAGGCGCTCATGTATCGCCTTCAGAATCCGGGAGGAAAAGAGGAGCCTGGACTCAGGAAAAAGATCATGGAGAATATGATCGACCAGAAGATCATTCTGACCAAAGCAAAGATTGACAGTGTCAGTGTCGATGAGAAGAGTGTCGAAGACATTTCGGCTTCCAGATACAATTCGCTTCGATCAGGCTTCCCTTCAGTAAGCGCAATGGAGTCTCGATTCAGTCTTCCTGTCAATCGGCTGAAGCAGGATATCCGCGACGATATCCGCAACCAGCTGATGATCGACGCGTTCAGGCGGAAACATTTCCATGAGGTGACCGTTTCGTACGATGAGGTCATTGCATTTTACAGCAAAGAGAAAGATTCGCTCTCCAAAGCTCCAGAAATGATCTCTTTTTCGCAGATTGTGAAGTATCCTGAACTTGCTGACGCTGAAAAGCAGGAGGCCATCGCCAAAATAAAGGCGGCACAGGATGAACTGCTCAAAGGCGCCGATTTTGCCCGGATTGCCGGAAAATATTCCGATGATCCCGGATCGCGCGATCAGGGCGGTGATCTTGGTTATGTTCGCAAAGGTGAATTTGTTCCGGTTTTCGAGAAAGCCGCCATGGCGCTGAAGCCGGGGCAGTTGTCTGGTGTCGTCGAGAGTCGTTACGGATACCATCTCATCCAGTTGATTGACAAGGATGAGGCGGGAATCCATGCCCGTCATATCCTTGCCATGTTCGACCGGAGCAAAACTGATCTGGCGAAAACCGTTCGGGGTTTGCAGGATATTCGAACCAGCGTTCTTTCAGGAAAGGCGACCTTTGCCGACATGGCAGCCAGGGTTTCGGACGATCCAACGGCAGTCAAGAGCGGAGGTGCGGTCAGGTCAGCGTCGGGAGAGGCTGAGCTTGAAATTGTTACGCTGAAACCGGAGCTTCAGAGAATCATCGGTGAACTCAAGCGTGTCGGTGATATAAGCCAGCCTGAGAAGATGCAGCCGGAAAACGGCGAGCCACTGTTTTTGTTGATCAGGCTTGATTCGAGGAAACCGGAGCATGTGCTCACCCCTGAGCATGACTTTGAACGGATCAAGGAGATCGTGACTGCCAAAAAACGTCAGGAGCTTTTCAACGCCTGGATAGCTTCCTTGAAAAAGGCGGTTCTGGTTCAGATTATGTCAGACATCTAAGCGCCTGACATAACGGGCGTTCTTTTCAATGAACTCACGCCTGGGCTCCACCTTGTCTCCCATAAGGGTAGAGAAGACCTGGTCGGCCTCCATGGCGTTCTCGACGGTCACTTGCAGGAGTGATCGGTGGGCCGGGTCCATGGTGGTGCTCCAAAGCTGTTCAGGATTCATTTCACCGAGACCCTTATAGCGCTGGATCGAGATATTTGCCTTGTTTTTATGGAGCTTTTTCATTGAATCCACAATACCCAGCCGCTCATCCTCGTCCCATGCGTATTGCTGTTCCCTTCCCGATTTTACCAGGTAGAGCGGCGGTTGGGCGATGTAGACCTTCCCGGCCTCGATCAGCGAACGCATGTATCTGAAAAAAAAGGTCAACAGGAGGGTACGGATGTGCGCACCATCCACGTCGGCATCAGTCATGATGATGATTTTTCCGTAACGGAGCTTCTCGGGTGAAAACTCCTCCTCACCGATGCTGGTGCCAAGCGCAAGGATGATCGTTTTGATCTCCTCGTTTTCAAGCATCTTGTGCAGACGCGCCTTTTCTACATTCAGGATTTTACCCTTGAGAGGCAGAATGGCCTGAAAGCTCCGGTCACGTCCCTGCTTTGCGCTGCCTCCTGCCGAGTCACCCTCGACGATGTAGAGTTCGCAGTGTTCCGGATCGTTGATCGAGCAGTCGGCAAGCTTGCCCGGAAGCCCCGAGCTTTCTAGCACCGACTTACGGCGGGTCAGCTCCTTGGCTTTTCTGGCCGCCTCCCTTGAGATTGCCGCACCCTTGACCTTTTCGATGATCAGTTTGAGTGTTCCGGGATTGCTTTCTGCAAACTCAGCCAACTGCTCGTTGACGATGGTTTCAACGATGCTCTGGGTTTCGGAGTTGCCGAGCTTGGTCTTGGTCTGACCCTCGAACTGTGGTTCGGGCACCTTGACTGAAATGACGGCGGTCAGCCCCTCCTTGAAGTCATCTCCGGTCAGGGTGATCTTGACGTTCTTGAGCAGGTCGTTCTTTTGCGCATAGGCGTTGAGCGTTCTGGTCAGGGCCTTTCTGAAGCCGGTGACATGGGTGCCGCCTTCGTGCGTGTTGATGTTGTTGACGTAGCTGAAGACATTTTCCTGGTAGGAGTCGTTGTACTGCAGGGCGATTTCAACCATTGTTGAATCGCGTTCGCCGGAAAGAAATATGGGCTCTTTGAGCAGACCGAGCCGGTTGGAGTCGGTGTACCTCACGAATTCACGAAGGCCTCCTTCATAATGGAAGGTCTCCTCACCCCCTTCGATATCCTGGACGATAATGCGAAGGTTGCTGTTCAGGAAGGCCAGCTCCCTCATGCGGTCGATGATGATATCCTTGCGATATTCAGTTGTCTTGAATATTTCGTGATCGGGCTTGAAGGAGACTTTGGTACCTCGTTTGTCCGTTGTGCCGATCTGCTTGACTGGTTCCACAGGGACACCCCGCCGGTAGGACTGCATGTAAATTTTACCGTCGCGATAGACCTCAACCTCGCACCATTCCGAAAGGGCATTGACCACCGAAGCGCCGACGCCGTGCAAACCGCCGGAAACCTTGTAGGCACCCTTGTCGAACTTGCCGCCCGCACCGATGATGGTCATGACCAGTTCGAGCGCCGATTTTTTCTTCTGGGGATGGATATCGACCGGTATGCCACGCCCCCTGTCGGTGACCGTGACCGAGCCGTCGGGATTCATGGCCACATGGATGTAGTCGTTGAAGCCGCCGAGGGTTTCGTCGATCGAGTTGTCCACGATCTCATAAACCAGATGGTGCAGGCCGCGGCTGTGAATGTCGCCAATGTACATGGCCGGCCGTTTTCTGACATGCTCTATGCCGTCGAGCACCTGAATATTGGTGGCTACATAATCGGATGAGGCGTTCGGAACGGTCTGAATATCGGTTTCTTGCATGGGATCTTCGTCCGTGATGAATCGGTAAAATGTTTGACCTCAAAGATAATAAAAATCCGCTGATATGCTATGTCAGGCACTATCACCAGCCATGAAGGCGGCCTTCAGGTGTTCAAGTTCATAGCTTATGATCGATTCATCGTCAATCTGCTGAGCGAGTATCGCGATGACATCGAAGCGGCAGTTGATCCAGGGATCCGGTAGCGTGGTGAGATAGCCGGAAGCTGCCCTGACGATCTCCCTGATTTTTCTCGGTGTGACCGATTCGGCGGGGTGACCGGTTTCGAGAGAGGCTCTTGTTTTGACTTCGATGAAGCAGAGCTCATCACCATCGTAGGCGATAATGTCGATTTCGTTGCGATGGAACCGGTAATTACACTCGACAATCCGGAAGCCCTGGGTGACCAGGTATCGTGCGGCGATCTTTTCGCCTTCGGAGCCAAGCCAGTGGGGTGCATACATGGCAGGAAAAACGTTACTTTTCCCCTAATTTACGTAACTTGAAACTCTTTCGGTGTATGGAGCAACGTCCGTGGGCGGCAATAGCTTCTGTATGCATTGCTGTCGGGTATCCGAAATGAAGATCGAAACCGTACTCAGGGTATTGTTTGGCGAAGGCTTTCATCAGTTCGTCCCGGTGTGTTTTGGCGAGCACTGAAGCCGCAGCGACAGAAAAGACCTTCGAGTCCCCCTTGACGATGGTTTCGTAGGCGATCGGCAACGCGGGCCGGAAACGGTTACCGTCCACCAGGAGCAGCTCGGGTCTGAAGGCGAGTGCTTCAACCGCAAGGTTCATGGCGAGCATGGTTGCCTGGAGGATATTGATCCTGTCGATCGTCAGGGCATCGACCACGCCGGTTGCCCACGATTCCGCGGCATCCATGATCGCCGGAGCCAGTGCCATGCGAAGTTCCATTGAGAGGGTTTTCGAATCACCCATGCGTTTGAGTATTCCCGATGGCTGGAAATGACGGGGAAAAACGACGGCTGCGGCCACTACTGGACCGGCAAGCGGTCCCCTGCCTGCCTCGTCTATACCGCAAACCCGATCGAGCTTCTCCCAGAGCGGTTTTTCGTAATTGGTGGTCAGCATGGCGGAGCGAGGGTTTCGTGATGAGCAATCGATACCGGTAAAGTGCAAAAATCCGGAAAACCGGCAAAAATGTTCGATGAATAAGGCATCGGACAACCAGTCGAAGTGTTATATTTTTTGACAAATTAATTGAAAGATTCCGGTTCATCGTCATTGGACTTTGTTGACCGGAGCGATGGGGTGTCTGTCCGCCGGCACGTGCTGCCTTTTGGGGATGAGTATGAGCGGGTGACGCTATAAAACGAAATTCGTAATGAAGAAGAATGTGAAGAAGCAGCTCCTGATGAACAAGACCGGGGATGAAATCCAGGTCGCACTCGTTGAGGAAGGTCGCCTTGCCGAGTTGATTATCGAGCGGCCTGAGAGTATGAGAAGTATTGGTGATATCTATCTCGGCAGGGTCCACAAGGTGGTTGAGGGACTCAAGGCGGCGTTTGTCGATATAGGTCAGAAATCGGACGGATTCCTCCATTTTTCCGATGTCGGCACAACCAGCGATGATTACCGTGCGCTGATCGAGGATGACGATGATGAAGAGGGCGGCGGCGATGAGGGAGATGCCGATGAGGACGAGGAGGACGTTAACGAGAACGGGAGCGCACGCGGAGCCTCCACGAAGATCAAAGAGGCTTCTCGCCCCGGAAATCAGTCGAAAGGCGAAACACGCACGGCAGCTCCGGTTGATGCAGAGGCCAGGCGTCAGTCCTACACCCAGATGATCGCCAGCAAGCTCAAGCCTAACGACTCGATCCTGGTGCAGGTGATCAAGGAGCCGATCGGCACCAAGGGCTCCCGACTGACCTCCGATATCACCATTGCCGGTCGCTTTATGGTGTTGCTTCCTTTCGGTGGAGGCCAGATTGCTGTTTCCCGTCGTGTCGTCGTGCGCAAGGAGCGTGCCCGTCTCAAGAAGCTGGTCCGCTCAATTCTGCCAGAAGGTTTCGGCGCCATCATCCGGACGGTCGCCGAGCATCAGGAGGAGTCGTTGCTGAAACAGGATCTCGAAAAGCTCCTGGTGAAGTGGAAGCAGATCGAAGAGAAGCTTCAGGAGGCGGCTCCACCGCAACTGATTTTCAAGGAGGATACGATCATATCGAGCGTTCTGCGTGACTCCCTGACCAGCGAGGTTACCGAAATTGTGGCTAACTCGAACTCCATCTACAACGAGACGCTGAACTACATTCAGTGGGCAGCGCCGGAAATGGTTAAAAACGTCTCGCTTCATCAGGGCAAGCTGCCACTCTTCGAGGGGTATGGCATCGCCAAGGATGTCGAGTCGATCTTTTCAAGAAAGGTCTGGCTGAAATCCGGAGGTTATATCATCATCGAGCATACAGAGGCGATGGTGGTCGTTGACGTCAACAGCGGTCGATATGCGGCCAAGCGGGAGCAGGAGGAGAACTCGCTGAAGACCAATCTCGAAGCAGCCAGAGAGATTGTACGACAGCTCAGGCTGCGCGATATCGGCGGCATTATCGTGGTCGATTTCATCGACATGATCGATCCCAAGAATTCGAAGAAAGTCTTTGAGGCAATGAAGACCGAGTTACGTAACGACAGGGCCAAATCGAACATACTTCCGTTGTCGGATTTCGGAATCATGCAGATCACTCGTGAGAGAATCCGCCCGAGCCTCATGCAGCGCATGGGTGACCAGTGCCCGGCCTGTGGAGGTAGCGGTGTCGTGCAGGCGCGTTTCACCACCATCAACCAGATCGAGCGCTGGCTCAGAAAGTATGCCCTTCAGCAAAAGATGCCGTTCCAGCAACTCGACCTGCATGTGAGCCCTACGGTGCTCGAACCGATGCGCAACAGCGAGATGAAAACCGAGCTGAAATGGTTCCTGCAGCACATGGTTTTCGTCAGGATAAAGGCCGACGAGAGCCTCCGCAGCGACGATTTCCGCTTTTACAGCCGGAATGCCGGCACCGACATTACCGCAGAATATAACTGAACAACAGCATTGCATCCTTATGGAACAGTATCAGGAGATCAGGGAAAGAATTATCGCCTATTCCGCCTTTTCTGCAGAAGAACTCAGGGCCGACACCGGGGTAAGGAAGGTTTTTGACAGTTTCAAGGCTTTGCTGAACAGTGGAATTATCCGTGCCGCCCAACCCGATCCTTCGGGTGACGGCTGGACGGTCAACCTGTGGGTCAAACAGGGCATTCTTGTCGGGATGAGGCTCGGTGTGCTGCATGAAAGCCATATCGAACTTGGAGGCCCCAGCAGGTTGTCTTTCATCGACAAGGATACCTGGCCGCTTCGTCGTTTTACTGTGTCGGATAATGTCAGGATCGTACCCGGAGGTTCTTCTGTTCGAGACGGCTCCTATCTTGCCTCTACGGTGGTTATGATGCCCCCCTCGTATGTCAATGTGGGCGCATGGGTCGATGAGGGCTCCATGATCGACTCCCATGCGCTGGTCGGCAGTTGCGCCCAGGTTGGCAAAAAGGTGCATCTCTCTGCAGCCGTTCAGATAGGAGGTGTTCTCGAACCGATTGGCGCCATGCCGGTCATTATCGAAGACGAGGTGATGGTTGGTGGTAACTGCGGTATCTATGAGGGCGCCATTATCAGGAAGCGTGCCGTGATTGGTACCGGCGTGATCCTGAACGGCTCCACACCGGTCTATGATCTGGTGAATGAAATCGTGCTGAGAAAAACCGCAGACTCACCGCTGGTCATTCCTGAAGGTGCTGTTGTGGTTGCAGGCTCTCGCCAGGTGAAGGGGGCGTTCGCAGCGGAGCACGGTCTGTCAATCTATACGCCGCTCATCGTCAAGTACCGCGATGAACGGACCGACAGCGCCACGGCGCTTGAAAGCGCACTCCGGTGAGAGGTTCATGAAACGGCATCTCTCAGAGAGTTTCCGGCGGGGTTTCAACAGATGGTTGCGACCTCTTGCAGCCGTTTCCGTCGTCACCATGTTGATCGCCGCACACTCTGCGCGGGCAGAGGCTTCAACGGTGTCCGATGACAGAAACAGTTTTTTTGCCATAACGAAGAGCATCGATCTTTTCGGAGAGGTGTACAAGTCGGTCTTTCAGAACTATGTTGATCCCGTTGATGCAGGTGAATTCATGTATTCGGGGATTGACCGCATGCTCGACCAACTCGACCCTTATTCCACTTTTCTCGATGAGGTGCAGTCGGATGAACTCGATGAGCTCACGAGCGGCAGGTACGCCGGTATAGGTATTACGATTGGTATGCTATCGGGACAACTGTTTGTTACTTCGGTGTTTGAAGGGCAGGCGGCAGCCAATGCCGGTATGAAGGTAGGTGACCTGATTGTTGCCATCAATGGCGAAAAGGTGAGTACCCGGTCGATTGATGAGGTCAGAAAAAGCATCAAGGGAGTGCCGGGTTCGTCCGTCACGCTCTCGGTCAGAAAAGATGGTCAGGGGCCATTACAAAGCCATACTCTCACGAGAGGAGAGATACGGGTAAACACCGTGCCCTATTCCGCTCTTTTTGGTTCGTCCCTCTATGTTCAGTTGAACAATTTCGGAGAGCACTCTGCTGACGAGCTGAGAACGGCCATTCTGACGATCATGAAGCAAGCCGAGAAAGATCATATCGATCTCAACGGCATGGTGCTCGATATGCGTGGAAATCCGGGTGGGTTGCTCAATGTGGCCGTTGATGTGGCCGCTCTTTTTGTTGAAAAGGGCAGCAGAGTCGTTTCCACCCGAGGACGTTCTGACGGAAGCGAAAAGGTCTATGTTACCAGAGTTGATCCGCTGGTGCCATCGCTTCCCCTGGTGGTACTGATTGACGGGGAAAGCGCCTCAGCAGCAGAGATCGTCTCAGGGGCCATCCAGGAGCTCGATCGGGGTATTATCGTCGGGGAGAACTCCTTCGGAAAAGGGCTTGTACAATCGATTATTCCCTTGCCTTACGATCATGTACTCAAACTGACCACAGCCAAGTACTACACCCCCTCCGGTCGGCTGATCCAGAAACCGTTATCCCGTCCTGACAAGCATCGCAAGGTGTTTCTGGCTCCGGATACCTGTGACTCCACCAAAGCTTTTTTTACGGTGAATCGCCGGAAGGTCTATGGTGGCGGCGGCATAAGGCCGGACCTTGCCTTCAGCCCGCAGGCTCCTTCCGAATACCTGAAGATGCTCGAAAAAGAGGGGCTTCTTTTCCGCTATGCCTCACGCTTCCATCTCAGACAACCCGAATTTCAGATCAGCAAAATCGCTGAAGCACCAGTGTTCGGGGAGTTCAGCAACTTTGTCAAAACCGAGAAATTCAATTACCGGTCAAAACCTCAGAAGGATCTTGACAGCCTCAAGGTAAGGTTTTTCCGGAATGGCGGCACGGATGACCAGGAGCTTGCCAGCAGGTTCGAAGCGCTTGAGCAATCGCTTGCTTCATGGAACTCAAAGAGGCTCGTGAACGACTCGACACGCATCTCTCTTGGTATCCGGCGCGAAATCATAAGGCATTACGACCAGCGTGCGGCAATGCGTCAAGCGGTTGTGGACGATACTGTTGCGGCCAAAGCCTTTTCGCTGCTTGCCGATCCGAAAAGCTACCAGACGCTGCTCAGGCCCTGAGGTGCCGCTCGGCGAGCAGGGTCTGCTGGTGGATACCGATCACGATCATCAGGTTGCTGATACTCAGCAGGCTTTCGGCAAAACCGTGCAGAAAATCGTTGTGGGAAAGCGACGGATAGCCAAGCACATGGATGGCGAAGTACATGCAGCAGACGGTCACTGAAATAAAGACCAGCACGAACCAGAATCCCGCCACAGTCAGCGTCGAGAATGCCTCAGGGTCTTGTTTGCGCACTTTGATCAGCAGCACGAGAAAGGTTATATAGACGAAGCTCGATATTTGCAGGATGGCGTCGAACCAGCTTTTCCCCATCATGAACGAGTAGTTCGGCGATCCGCCTCCCGCCG
>JAAXWL010000155.1 GCA_013334975.1 Chlorobiaceae bacterium | reverse complement strand
TTAGTGAAGGGTGTTTTGAGAATAATTGCTCATGAAAAAAACGAGGCTGTCTTGGTATCGATTCTGAGACAGCCTCGTTTTTTATTCGGCACGATGGGAGATCGGGTGCTTATTTGATCATGTAAGCGTTATCACCAATGAGTAGCTCCTGAAGGGTGCCTTCACCTTTTTGCTGGGCCAGTTCGATCTGAGCAGTGAGAGCTTCTTCGTAGGGTATGCGGTCTTCGATATAAAAAACTCCAAAAGGCCGCGGAAGAAAATCATCGACGGTTAGCGGGTCGTCAAAAAAGCGGGCCAGCAGGTTTGCTTTGAAGATGTCTTGCTCATTGTGAATCCAGAGATCGTTTTCCGTAAGGTCACCTTTTGATAGATCGACAACCACAGGGGTGGATCCATCGAGACGAATGCCTTTCTGTCGGAATTTACCGAAGACCAGTGGCATGCCCTGTTCGACATAAATGGTGCGCTCGTCCTTGTTTTCCTGACCCGCAAAGGCCTCGAAGGCGCTGTTGTTGAAGATAGGGCAGTTCTGGTAGATCTCAACCAGCGAGGTGCCTTTGTGCTGTGCAGCACGTTGCAGGATAGAACGCAGGAACTTGCCGTCACGATCCATGGCCCGGGCGAAGAAGGTACCACCCGATCCAAGGGTCAGCGCTGCCGTGTTGAACGGGTGGTCGATGACACCGTTTGGCGAGGTCACGGTTTTCAGACCAATCTTGGTCGTGGGCGAGTACTGGCCCTTGGTAAGGCCGTAGATCTCATTGTTGAACAGTACCACATTGAGGTCGAGGTTCCTGCGAAGGGTGTGGATAAAGTGGTTGCCGCCGATCGAGAGGGCGTCGCCGTCGCCGGTGGCCACCCAGACGCTGAGTTCGGGACGGGCGGTCTTCAGTCCGGAAGCCATGGGTAAGGCCCGACCGTGGATGCCGTGGACTCCGAAGGTTGCCAGGTAATAGGGCAGGCGTGACGAGCAGCCGATACCTGAAATGCAGACGATCTTTTCCGGCGGGACGCCGAGGTCGGGCATGACGTTTTTCAGTTGCTGGAGCACGGCGTGGTCACCACAACCGGGGCACCATTTTGGCTCCTGGTCCGACGCGAAATCTTTTGCGGTAAGCGGAGGGCGCGAAGCCTGTGCGATATCAATATCGGTCATGGGTTAAAGCTCCTTGATGATGTCAGTGATTTTATCCAGAATTTCCATTTCGTTGAACGGCAGACCTTTCACTTTGGTATAGCTGACCGGCGCGAACAGGTATTTGTCCCTGATGAGATGGATCAACTGTCCATTGTTGTTTTCGGGTATTAACACCCGCTTGTATTTCGCCATGAGTTCCCCAAGGTTCTTCGGGAACGGGTTAAGATAGCGAAGTTGAGCGTGGGCAACACGGTGACCTTGTTCCATCGCCTGTTCGACGGCGGTTTTGATGGCTCCGTAAGATGATCCCCAACCCAGAACAAGAAGATCGCCCGATTCCGGCCCGTTATCGATGCTCTGGAGTGGAATGGTGTCGGCAATTTTTTCTATTTTTTCTGCACGAAGCCTGGTCATCAGTTCGTGATTGTCCGGATCGTGTGATACGTGGCCGGTTTCATGTTGCTTTTCGAGTCCGCCGATACGGTGCTCGAGGCCTTTGGTGCCGGGGATCGCCCAGGGACGTACCAACTGTTTGTCGCGCTTGTAAGGAAGAAACGGGTGATCGTCGTTTTGACGTTCCGGCATGATTCCTGGTTTGATCTCCGCCAAGTGTTCGCCGGTTTCGACTTTCCAGGGTTCTGAACTGAGTGCGAGGTAACCATCGGTGAGACACATGACCGGGGTCATATGTTCGACGGCGATGCGTGCTGCCTCATAGGTTGTATAGAAACAGTCTACCGGTGAACTGGCGGCGACAATAGGCATCGGGGCGTCTCCGTGACGACCGTACATGGCCATCATCAGGTCGGACTGTTCGGGTTTGGTTGGTAGACCGGTCGACGGACCACCACGTTGTACGTTGATAACCACGAGCGGCAGTTCGAGGATGACTGCAAGTCCGAGGGCTTCGGTTTTGAGGGCGAGTCCAGGGCCTGAGGTGTTTGTGGCAGCCAGTGCTCCTCCGTAGGCAGCACCAATAGAACTCACCACACCGGCGATCTCATCTTCGGCCTGGAATGTTTTGACGCCGAATTTCTTGAATTTGGCGAGCGTCTGGAGAATCTCGGTTGCAGGAGTTATCGGATAGGAGCCGAGAAACAGCTTGAGACCAGACTTCATGGCAGCGGCTGTCAGGCCAATGGCGCAGGCCTCGTTGCCGGTAACACGGCGGTAGGTTCCATGCTGCTTGGTGGGTGATATGTCGAAACGGCCGAGGTTAGCGAAAATTTCGGTTTCATCGCCGAAGAAGTAACCTGCCTTGATCGCCTTGATGTTAGCCTCGGCGATGGTCGAGTTCTTCCCAAACTTGGTGTTCAACATCCCTGTGGTAACGTCGATAGAAAGACTGTAGAGCCAGTAGAGCACGCCGAGGACAAACATGTTCTTGCAGCGGTCGATCTCCCTGGTGCTCAGACCGCTATCTTTCAGAGCTTCCCTGGTAAGTTGAAGGACCGGTATCTGAAAAAGGATGTAGTTGCCAAGCGTGCCATCCTCGAGCGGATTTGCTCCTTCCGGGTAGCCTGAAAGTTTAAGGTTTTTTTCGTCGAAACCTTCAGAACAGGCAATGATGATCCCGCCCCGGTGCAGATCCTTGAGGTTGGCTTTGAGTGCGGCAGCGTTCATGGCTATCATGACATCGAATTTGGCGCCGGGTGTGTAGACCGGCTTGCTGCCGAACTGGAGCTGGAAGCCCGAGACGCCGGATATGGTACCGGCAGGAGCGCGAATTTCTGATGGAAAGTTCGGAAAGGTATTGAGGTCGGCACCGTAAACGGCCACTGTATTGGCAAACTGGGTTCCGGTCAACTGCATTCCGTCGCCGGAATCCCCAGCAAACAGAACGGAGACGCTGGTTTTCGGCGTGACCGTATGTCTGCTGGTCGAACTGATGGGTTCACTCATGGCATAGTATATTGTTTGCTTGACGAAATAGTGAAAGCGGCGATAAATTTCCTTTGCCCTTGAAAGTTACTTCATGGTCAGCGTGGTGTGGCAATTGGAGTAATCTATGTACCGGTGGGTATGAGAAGACAGTAAAATCCCTCTGCAATCTTCTGCATTGTAGTAAATATAACCTGAACACAGGGTAGATGCAATAGTTCTCGACTGCCGACTATGATTTTTTTTCCACGACGATATTATGTTCCTTGAGGTAGGCTTGCCACTCCTGCTCTTCTCTTACAGGGCACTGACCACTGAGGTCGCAGATGTCACACCGCATCAACCCGTAGATCTGTTCCATCCAGCAACCATTCGTGCTTTTTGATACCTCATTGACGTAGTTTGGGTTGGCCATTGTTTTCCTGACCCCGATGTCCATCAGGTCAAGAATGTCTTTTCTCTTTTTCGAATCTTCGATTCCCCAGCTCATTATGTGGTTTCCGTTTTGCTGTTAAAATGGGAAAAAAACAATGGGAGAAGTAAAAGTTATGGGACTTGTAGGACTTATGGGACAAAAGAGCTTAAAACGAAGCTTCCGGAATTCCCTCAAGTTCTTAACACTGGTCACTTATATAATATAGTCTCTTTTTTCATAAGACCATCTTTTACTGAGCCTGTAATGTCTGTGTTTCAGGGATTATCGGGTCAGGTAAAAATTGGTTGGCATCGGGGCGCAAAAAACTTAAATTTCGGGCCGTAAACCGCTGTGGTGAGCATCATTCTGCTTGCGTCAGCTCAATC
>JAAXWL010000059.1 GCA_013334975.1 Chlorobiaceae bacterium | reverse complement strand
CTAACAATGTTTAGACTGATCTGCCTTTTTCTGGAAAAGCAGAAAGCTGCTTTCTGTATAAGACAACTTCAAAACCATAATAACAGACCAGCCAATTGATTATTTATATACAACTTACCAATATTAACAATTATATAAATCCACCGGTTTATACAGATCAGTCTATACCGGTTATAAACGTGTCAACAGGGCTTTTCACTCCATGACCGCCCTTGTTTAAAACATGAGTATAAACCATTGTGGTGCTTACATCTTTATGGCCCATCAATTCCTGAATGGTTCGAATATCATACCCGGCCTCAAGTAAATGCGTCGCAAATGAATGTCTGAAGGTATGACAACCTGCATGTTTGACAATACCTGCTCTGCTGACAGCGTCTTTTACTGCTCGATGAATAATCGTTTCGTGCATGTGGTGCCGCCCCTCTTCTCCGGTTTTTGTGTTCTTCCCTCGGTGCTCCTGAGGAAAAACCCATTGCCAACGCCATTCGGCAGGGGCATTGGGGTATTTACGGTCTAATGCACCCGGCAAGAGTACACGCCCCCAACCCTCTGCAAGGTCTTTGTCGTGAATGCTTTTGACATTTTTCAGATGATCACCGAGAGGCTTTTTCAAAGATTCAGGCAACATCGTTATCCGGTCTTTTGCACCCTTGCCATCACGAACCAGAATTTCATTACGGGAGAAATCTATATCCTGCACACGCAATCGAAGACATTCCATCAGCCTCAACCCCGCAACATACATGAGTGATGCCATTAACCACCGTTCACCAGTAAGCAGAACAAGCAGAGCTTTCAGTTCGTCACAAGTTAACACAACGGGTAACCGTACAGGCTTCCGGGCACGAATGACGTTTTCTATATCTCCGATTTCTTTACCTATTACATGCCGGTAAAGAAATAACAGTACACTCAATGCCTGATTCTGCGTCGATGAACTCAACTTTTCCGCTACGGCAAGATGTGTCAGATAAGCATTGATCTCCTGTTCGCCCATCTCCTTTGGATGCCTGAGATTATGGAAATGGACATAACGCTTGACCCATGAGCAACACGTATCGGTTGTTCTGTTGCTGTAGTGTCGAACAAACAATGCCTGTCGCAAAGACTCCAGAAGTTTTGGAGAATGAGTCTGAACTTCCCGAGATGTTGCGCTGATCTGTAAAGGGTTGTCAGAATCTGCAAACATGGCTTTTGAGCGTCAATACGGAGTCAAGAGAACAACCTTTCTGCAAGCTACATAACGTTAGCGCAACCTCAAAATATTTTACGCCATAACAACAGAAATACGGTATCATCGAATAAACGAGGTTCAGCGTTCCAGTTCGATGGGGAATTTTTTCCTGAGCACTTGCACCTGATCGTCCAGTAGTCCCCCTCGGTGGTAAGCGCTACCAGATCGATGCCGGTATCCTTACCGCCAAAGTCGCTGCGGGCAGGAAATTCGTTCCAGAGCCAGATGTTCCGGAATCGGTATGCGTACTGTGACACGGCACCGCCTGCCATTAAATATTCTTGCAGAAGAATGCGAAATTCACCGTATCTTGAGGGGTGAAGTATCATAGGCTCGACTCATGCACTCTGCACCGCATGGGTTGCGTCGGCAGTGATGTCAACCACAGTCATTGTTGTTCATGCTCACCAAACTCTGCGCAGCGGCGCTTGTTGGTATCGACGCACTGAAGGTCGAGATTGAAACGAACGTTTCGGGCGGATTGCCGGCTTTCACGGTGGTCGGGCTTCCGGACAGTGCAATCAAGGAGAGCCGTGAACGGATACTGACGGCTGTTCGCAACTCGGGCTTCGAGCTGCCAGCCAGAAAGATCACGGTGAACCTCGCACCAGCCGATGTCAGAAAAGAGGGTACCTCGTTTGATCTCGGTATCGCCGTCGGGCTGCTCGGCTCGCTCGGCGAGATCAATAAAGTTTCAGAAGATACGGTCATACTGGGCGAACTGGCACTCGATGGTTCGGTGAGGCGCATCAGCGGCACCCTGCCAATGGCGATCATGGCGGCAAAAGAGAGCATCCGATGGATGATTGTGCCGAAAATGAATGCTCAGGAGGCGGCCGTAGCCATCTCAGCCTCCGGGGCGGCTACCCTGGTTTTCGGCGTTGAATCGCTGGTTGAAGCGGCCGGCCTGCTCAATGGCACCATCGTGTCTGAACCGGTGAGCGTGAATGTAGCCGAGATCTTCTCCTGCGAACCGGAGTACCCGGTTGACTTCGCTGAAATCAAGGGACAGCAGGCTGCCAAAAAGGCGATCGAGATCGCTGCTGCCGGTGGTCATAACCTGCTGATGATCGGCCCTCCAGGGAGTGGTAAAACGCTCTTGGCCAAGTCGCTACCCAGTATTCTGCCGCCTCTCGGGTTCGAGGAGTCACTCGAAACCACCAAAATCTACTCGGTGGCAAGCATGCTTGAACGCGACAGGCCACTCATGATCACGCGACCGTTCCGGAGCCCGCACCATACGACCAGCAACATCGCCCTGATCGGCGGCGGCGCCCATGCCAAGCCGGGGGAGGTCAGCCTTGCGCACAATGGGGTGCTTTTCCTCGACGAGCTTCCGGAGTTCACCCGGAACGCACTCGAAGTGCTTCGCCAGCCCCTTGAAGACCGTGAAGTCACCGTTTCACGTGCAGCCGTTTCCACTCGCTACCCGGCCGGATTCATGCTGGTGGCTGCCATGAACCCGAGCCCGGCTGGCCCGCTCAAGGACCGTGATGGTATGCCGACAGCCTCGCCAGAACAGATCCGCCGTTACCTCTCCAAAATCTCCGGCCCACTGCTCGACCGCATCGACATCCATATCGACGTGCCCAAGGTGGAAAACACCGAGCTTTTTTCAAACAGTAGCGCCGAAAGCTCCGGCGAGATTCGCAACCGGGTCATCGCAGCTCGCGCACTCCAGCAGGAGCGATTCGCTGCCCTCTTGACACCGCGCATCTTCACCAACGCACAGATGAACTCGAAGTTGATCCGCAGGTTCTGCAAACTCGACAAACAGAGCACTGACAAGCTGATGGAAGCCATGAACCGCCTGAACCTTTCGGCGCGGGCCCATGACCGCATTCTCAAGGTAAGCCGCACTATCGCCGACCTGGAGGGAGCGGAGAACATCGAAATGAAACATCTGGTTCAGGGAATCCAGTACCGCAGCCTCGACCGGGAGTTCTGGAGTTTCTGAAATAAACGCTTTCTGCACTCATATTCACGCCGTTACTTCAACCACCTGCAATTTCTCAACCCCGTTAACGTAGTTTTTTTCTTTAAGCTTTTCTATACTGTCATCATCAGGTTATACAGGAACTGTTAACCCTTGCAACCGTCCACTCTGGAAACAGAGTCTGTAAGGGTTGGTTCTCCGGTATTTTTACGGTCAGCCATCGATTATCTCCATGCGTCATGCGTCCCGAACCATCGCTCTTCTCCTGATCATCGGGCTGATGGTGCAGATCAACTACGTCGCCACCTACTGTGCATTATTTAAGCTGAACCATCAATCGATTGTTGAAAAGCTCTGCGAAAAGAAAACTCGCACCTGTTGCGGCAAATGCTTCCTGAACAAAAAGATCGCCGCTACCGCAGAACAACCACCATCCCGTAACGAAAGCGGCTCCACAAAGAGCCCGCCACCACCACGCTCGCCGGAATCCATGCCGGCCCTTGGACCCTCCCGAAATCAGCACCATCTCCTGCGATCGGTATGCACCGGCAAACTTCCGGGTCATTGCTGTTTTCCTGTCGAAGGGTATCCCCAGCCAGTCTATCAACCTCCTGAATTCATACCGTACATACTTGCCTGACGTTTCCCGTCCGGCATCTTTCCGTTTTACGGACGGCTGCCCTGTGCCCGTCCGTTCCCTGAAAAACCGCACTGACAGTCACCAGCGTGATGGTGCTGCCATGCGGCTCCAGAAAACCATTTATCCGGTATGATTATGAATTACCTGAACATTCGATACAGAAACATCAGACAGCTCATGCTGCTGACAGCTTTGGCGGCGTCGCCTCTCTCAGCTTTTGCTGCTGACGTCCAGAGTTCGGAGATCGTGGTGACGGCAAAGCCTGACAATCAAGCTGAGTCGAAAGAGTCCCGAAAGTCGAGAACCAGCGACACAGCTTCGCTGCTTTCTAATGAACCGGGTGTTGCTTTACAGAGTGGTGGCAGCGTCTCGAACCTGCCGGTCATCCACGGGCTTGCCGACGACCGGCTGCGCATCTCGGTTGATGGCATGATGCTGATCGCCTGCTGCCCCAACCACATGAACCCACCGCTCTCCTATCTCGACCCGAGTCAGGTCGATGAGCTCAGGGTCTATGCGGGCATTTCGCCGGTCAGTGTCGGTGGTGACAGCATCGGTGGATCCATCGTTGCCACAACCCGCGCACCCGAGTTCGCCAGTGCTGAACAGAAACACCTTGCCAAGGGTGAATTTGGTTCGTTTTACCGGGGCAACAACAATGCAAGGGGAGCGAACCTCTCCCTGAATTATGCTACGGAACAGTTCAGCATCTCTTACCGCGGCGCTATCGCAAAGGCAGACAACTACACGGCTGCCGATGACTTCAAAAGCTTTACGTCCACCGGCAACGCAGGTCACACCCTGCCGCTCGACGAGGTTGGATCAACAGCCTATGAAACCCGCACCCACAACCTCGACATGGCCTGGCGTAACAGCAGCAACCTCTACGAAGTCAAGCTTGGTTATCAGGACATTCCGTTCCAGCTCTATCCCAACCAACGAATGGATATGCTGAGCAACGAGGAAAAACGGCTCAACCTGCACTACGAGGGCAAAAAGAGCTGGGGAAAACTCGACGCCCGACTCTACACTGAAATCGTCGATCACTACATGGATTTCGGCGTTGACAAGCAGTTCGTTTACGGTTCTGCGCCTTATGTCGTAGCTCCGGGTATGCCCATGTATACCGATGGCAAAACGACCGGCGCTGTCATCAAGGCTGACCTTGAGTTATCCAGGAGAGACCTTCTGCGCATCGGAGCTGAAATGCAGTTCCATCGCCTTGACGACTGGTGGCCACCATCACCCGCGGATCTGACCGGAATGCTGTTCAGCGCAACCTACCCGGTTCCCGCTGTTGCTGCTGGTATGGCTCCCAACACCTTCTGGAACATCAATGACGGTAAACGCGACCGGTATGGGGTGTTCGCCGAATGGAAAGCGACCTGGAACCCCGAGTGGACGACACAGCTCGGCGCACGGTTCGAGCAGGTCAGGATGAATACCGGTCCTGTGCAGGGATACAATGACGTGGATAGCTCCTATAACGGTGTAAGCCCCTATTACACGGCATTGTATAACATGTACTACAAAGGCTACGCACTTTCGGCGACCAATTTCAATGCGCTTGATCGGGAGAGGATCGACAACAATCTCGACCTTACGGCGCAGGCGAGCCTCACTCCTGATGAAACGCACACGTATGAGATCGGTTTCGCACGGAAAACCCGCTCGCCAAACCTGTACGAACGATACTCATGGTCACGCAATGCCATGGCGCTCATCATGAACAACTACGTCGGCGATGGTAACGGTTACCTCGGCAACCCCGATCTGAAGCCAGAGATAGCCCACACCATCAGCGCTACAGCAAGCTGGCACAACGAAGACAAGAGCCGGGAGTTCAGGGTGACACCCTACTACACGCAGGTAACCGATTACATCGATGCCGTGCAGTGGGACAGGAACAACAACGTGGCCACAACCAATGCTGCAAATCAGTTCGGCATTCTCAAGTACATGAACCAGGAGGCCCGCTTGTATGGTGTTGACGTTTCTGGACGTATGCCGATTGGCAGGAACGGACTGGGAGAGTGGAGCGTCTCGGGTATCCTGAATTACGTCAACGGGAAAAACCTCGATACCGACAGTGGCCTGTACAACGTCATGCCGCTGAACACGAAGGTTGCCCTGCAACACCAGTACGGCGAACTGGAGAATACCATCGAACTTGTTTCGGTCAGTGAAAAAACAGACATCTCGGAGCCACGACAGGAGCTTATAACTCCGGGATACAGTTTGGTCAACTGGCGCGGCAGCTTCTCGCACGGCAACATTCGCTTCGACTTTGGCGTGGAGAACGTGTTCGACAAGTTCTACTCCCTGCCCCTCGGAGGCGCCTATACCGGTCAGGGAACGACCATGTCGATTGCCGGCATTCCTTACGGCATCACCGTACCGGGGATGGGGCGGTCAGCCTACATCGGCATGAACTGCAAGTTCTGAGCCGACAGTCAGAACCGCTTCAGCAAAGAGCACCAGAAGTTCTGGTGCTCTTTTATTATTTTCCACTACCGAACAGAGTACTGATCCGGCATGCAAACGGGTGACTTTTTATCTCTGAATTCAAGTCCCATGAAGTATGCTGCATAAGCTCCAACACCTGTCATGTATATGCTTGCCTGATTAACTCCCTCCCCGCGTAGCCCCGGACTTCATACTGGCAGTTCAGGAGGGTTTTAACCCCGACTTGTCGGGGCACTCGAATCTTTATTTTTCTTCACATAGCCCCGGACTTCAGTCCAGGGTAAACAGGCCCAAAAATAATCCGGCCTTCAGCCCAACATCCTGTGTATGGGACGTCCGGATCACATCGATAAAGCCCTTCGGGGTGATATCCCTGGCGGCTTATTAATCCAGCATTCAAACAGGTGATTTTTTATCTCTGAATTCAAGCCACATTAAAGTTTGCTGCATAAGCTACGACACAAGTCATCTATATGCTTGCCGGATCAATAGTGCAAAGTCAAGCTCAAACTGACGTATATTTTTAAGCCATTGATTTATCCAAATCCAAATCGGCATCGGAATCGAAATCGATTTTTTATGTGAAATCAGAAAACCCGTTAATATCTGTTTCTATCTAATTATCAAATGTTTATCAAAATAAAACACAATACCCGGTGAGTTATATCAGCCTCTCTTCAAGTGAAACCCGATACCGATACCGATCTGGATACCGATTTCTTTGATAAAAGAAATTCTGACAATTTACCGTTGACACGAACAGAGTGATACAGAAACCGGGGAATTCACCCATACACCATGCCGGTTCAGAGCTGAATTCCGGAATTGATGTCTTCTGATAACCGGCAAAGCCCTGGAAGCAATTCCTGAATGACTATATAGAATTGTAAAAATATTACCTATATTATTTATGTATCAAGCACCCATTGCAATCTATATGTCCAATGAATCTCAAGAACTCATGACTGATCAACGCATGAAAACAAAAAGATCTCTACGGTATGCTGTTCTGCTTGCCGGAGTATTTCTTGGATCTTCTCCGGCCCTGGCGGAGGAACCGGTTGAGCAGAAAATCAGCAGCCTGGAAAAGCAGATTGCCGAACTGAAAGAGCTGATCAAGAACCGGACAGCAACATCGGCAAATACGTCGGCAAAGAACCTGACACCAGCCACGGCAACAAAAGAACCACCCCAGCCAGCATCCTCCATTACCGGAGCCTGTCAGAACAACTCAGAAACGAAACGCGAGGTTTACGGATTCGTCCGTCTCGATACCTCGTACGACAACGGTCGGATCACACCGGGCAATATCGCCCTGTTCGCACCCTCCGAGAGTACACTCAACAATGACGGCGAGTTGAACCTTACGGCAAACGCCACACGGTTGGGCGTGAACCTTTGTGGACCCAACACCGAAACCATGATGATCGGCGGCAACATTGAGTTCGACTACCTGAGCTTTCTGGGAGCCGAAAACAATTCCAGCCCGCGGTTGCGTCACGCTTATATGAAAGCCTTTTGGCCATCGAGTGATTTCATGATCACCGCAGGCCAAACCTGGGACCTCAATGGCACACTCATCCCCTTCGTCGATGACCCGGCCATTATGTGGGATGCCGGTAATATCGGCGGACGCCATCCACAACTCCGGCTCACCAAGGGATTCCGTTCCGGAGATGAAAGCCGGGTCGAGCTTGCTTTTGCGGCGGCTAGATCCATCGGCGAAACCAATAAAATCGTAGATACAATTAACGGATACGATCCGGGCAAAGATGCCGGGATTCCGACCATTCAGGGACGTCTTGCGTTGACGACACCGCTCTTCGTTTCCGGAAAACAGGCGACCTTCGCTCTTTCGGGCCATTACGGAAAGGAGGAGTGGGATACCGCTGCGGATGGCACAAACCAGAAAGTCGACTCATGGTCATGTGTCCTTGAACTCTCCGTGCCAGTCACCGAAAAACTGCACTTTTCAGGCGAGCTCTTCTCCGGTGAAAATCTCGATGATTACTGGGGAGGTATCGGGCAAGGGGTGAACCGTGATGATACGAATAACATCAAAGCGATCCGCTCACATGGCGGCTGGGCAGCCCTTCGCTACAAGGCCAATCCTGAAACGACACTGAGCATCGGCGCTGGCATGGACGATCCGAATGACAGCGACCTGCCTGCGCAAACTCCTGCGGTTACTGTTCGAAGCCTCAATGAAATGCAGTTCGTCTCGGTTTCTCACACGATTGCACCACATTTCATCCTCGGCGGTCAGATCACCCACCTGAGAACCGGTTACGTCAACCAGCAGGAGGGCGACGCCCTTCGCGTCCAGAGTTCTCTGACCTTCACCTTCTGAGTTGAAAAGGGAAAAACAGGGTAACAGGGACTGGGTATTGAGGACTGGGAATCAGGGATTGGGGACTGGGTTTTCCTGTTCCCTGTTCCCTATTCCCTTTTCCCCATTACCTATTCCCTGTCAGGTACTGGAAACCAGTACTGCGTCAACGGAAAGTAGTCGGAATTTCTTTTATCAACGAAATCGGTATCCAAATCGGTATCGGTATCGATTTTTACTTGAATAGAGGCTGATGTTATCCATCCGGCATTCAAAAAGGTGACTTTTTGATCTATAATTCCAAGTCCCATTAAGTAAGCTGCATAAGCCCCGACACCTGTCATGTATATGCTTACCGGATTAATACTCAAACAGATATTGTTGTTTATTGTGATAACTATTTAATAATAAGATAGATACAGGCAACAAGCCTTTCGGTTTTCACATAAAAAAATCGATTTCGATACCGATACCGATTTCGATTTGGATAAAATCACCGGATCTCCAGTTCGAAGGGTTGAATGGCGAGGACTTGTGGGGTCTCTGCGGTGCGCAGCAGGATACGGGCTGTTTCTGTGCCGGGCAAGCGGGTAATCGGCATCAGTCGAGCGATCGATCGACTGGCAATCCTGTCACTCATGCCCGAAACCAACGCATCGATATTGCCGGAAAGAAGGTGCTCAATCCATGTTTTGTGAATGGGCAGGTAGAGCAGTTCTGGCTTTGCCTCCTTCTCCATTCCGGCAAGCCGGCACGCTTCCTGCACGGCGTCGGAAAGGCCGCCGATCCGGTCAACCAGATCCACTGAAAGCGCCCGTTGACCGCTCCACACCCTGCCGCCGGCAACGGCCTCGATCTGTTTCGTGGTCAGGTGTCTTTTACCGGCAACTTTATTGGTAAAATCCTTGTATATCTCTCCGGTGACCCCGGTGAATTTCAGGAAAGCAGCTTCGTCGAACGGCTTGAAGGGGGTGTAGGCATCGGCGAAACGTCCGCGAACCAGCACTTCGCGCCGGATGCCGGTTTTCTGAAGCAGTCCGCCAAGATCGGGTTTGAGTGCAAAGACACCAATGGAACCGGTCACCGTCATCGGCTGGGCGTAAATCGTATCGGCAGCAAGGGCAACCATGTAACCTCCGGATGCTGCAACACCAGACATCGAGGCGACCATCGGCTTGTGTTTTCTGGCCTCCTCCAGCAGTTCGAGTATCGATGACGCGGCAAGGGCATCGCCGCCGGGACTGTCGATCCTCAGAACAATCGCCTTCACCTTTGGATCGTCGAGCGCCACCTGAAGCCCCTCTTTCACCGAAGCCACATCCGTTCCATTGCTCTCGTCCATATCACGCTGATTATCACCGACTATCATGCCGGTTATGGTGAGAACGGCGATACGATCACCACTGCCCTTTGGGTTCATACCACCGGTAGCGTCGAGATAACCGGCGCCATCAACAAAAAGCTCACTGACCGGCTTGTCACCAGCACGCGCAGCATACTCTTTTTCGAACTGACGAACTGAAAGCACCCGATCGACCAGATGAAGCTCAAGAGCTTTTTCGGGCGAGAGTACGGCCAGTGAATCGATGATCTGGCCAAAGGCCTCTCTCTTGATACCGCGACGTCGTGAGACTGCGTCAAGATAAGCAGACCATGCATCATCGAGAAGGGCGCGGGTCTCTTCGAGGTTCTCCTGACTTGCTGCTTTTCTGGTGAAAGGTTCGACAGCACTCTTGTATTTCTTCCATTGGGCAGCCTGGAAAGAGATACCAAGTTTTTCAAGCGGTTCTGCATAAAAAAAGAGTTCGGCCTTCAGACCGTCAAGCATCATCCACGATCCTTTTTCCATGATGAGCGTGTCACATGCGGCGGCAAGCTGGTAATCCTTGTCCTCCGGAGTGTGTAAAAAAGCGGTCACTTTTCTGCCTGATTTCCTGAAAACCCCGATGGCGTTGCTCAGTTCCTGGATTTTTGCCGTCGGAGCGGAAAGTCCGTCGATCTGCAGCAGTATTGAATCGACCCGCCGGTCGGTGACCGCCCTGTCGAGAATCGTCAGCAGCTCTTCGAGTGAGAGCCTCCTGCGCATACCGGTGACTGGTAACAGGGCACTCTCAGATTCTCGTTCCTCAATCGAACCGGTCACGGGAATTTTGAGGATAAAGTGTCCGGGAAGTCGTGTGCTCCAGAAATGAACGAGTCCGCCGACTCCGATAAGAAAGAGCAACACCAGGCACAGTGTCAGGCATCCGGTACGGAAACAGCTCTTGTTTTTTCGATTATCATCCATGAGGTCAGCCGGTTGGATCAGTGACAGAGAATACAACTCACCTTGTGCGAAGGATCGTCTTTAAGCGCAAGCAGTTCGGGCTCCCGTTGACGACAGGCTTCGATCGCACAAGGACAGCGTGGATGAAAACTGCATCCGTCGGGAACAGACATCGGGCCGGGCAGGTCGCCCCTGAGCATGATACGCTCGCGTTTGTGGTCGAGATCGGGCATGGGAATAGCCGAAAGCAGTGCCTGGGTGTAGGGATGTTTCGGGTTGGCATAGAGCGTTTGGGCATCGGCTATTTCAACGATCCTGCCAAGGTACATCACCGCTACCCGATCGGAAATGTATTCAACCACCGAAAGGTCATGGGCGATGAACAGGTAGGTCAGTCCGAGATCTCTCTGTAAATCCCTGAGCAGATTGATGATCTGCGACTGGATGGAGACATCGAGCGCCGAAACCGGTTCGTCACAGATGATAAAAGAGGGGTTGACGGCAAGAGCCCTGGCGATTCCCACCCGCTGTCGCTGCCCACCAGAAAATTCATGGGGATAGCGCCTTGCATACTCCCTGTTCAGACCCACCGTATCAAGCAGCCCGGCAACCCTTGCCGTTATGGCCTTCGAACCACTGACGACACCATGAACCTTGAGCACCTCGCCAAGCATGTCTCCCACCGTCAGGCGCGGATTGAGTGAGCCGTAGGGATCCTGAAAAATCATCTGCATCTCCTTGCGCAGTGGCCTGAACTGACGGTTACCAAGCCCCGTAATGTCGCGGCCCCGGAAAACGATACGACTCCCTTTCGATGGTTGCACCAGACGAACAATCGCCCTGCCAAGGGTCGTCTTGCCGCATCCCGACTCACCCACCAGTCCGAGGGTCTCACCCTTCAGAACCTCGAACGATACCCCGTTCACCGCTTTGGCGACCATCCTGCCCCCCTTCAAACCGGAGCTTCTGACCGGAAAATGCACCTTCAGGCCATCGACCGACAGTATCTGTTCACGCTGCATTTGATCGCATCAAGCTGTTTCTCATATTTTTTGCTATAATGCCAATAATATACAAGCTTACCAAATCATGGCTGTCGCAGCCCATCCTTTATACCCTTTATTGAACAACCGGGATGAACATAAAGGCACCCTCTACGTGGTGGCCACGCCTCTCGGCAATCTGGACGACATGACCTTCAGGGCGGTCAACACGCTCCGCGATGCCGGAGTGATAGCCTGCGAAGACACGCGCCGCACATCAATCCTGCTGCGCCATTTCGGCATTCAGGGCAAAAAGATGATCAGTTACCACAGCTTCAATGAAGCACGGGCCGTCGGGCAGGTAGCGGCACTCCTTGAAGAGGGCACCGACGTGGCGATGGTGACCGACGCCGGAACCCCCGGCATCAGTGATCCCGGTTATACGATGGCAAGCGCCATTCATTCACTTGGTTTCGGCATCGTTCCCATTCCGGGAGCAAGCGCCCTGACGGCTGCGCTGTCGGTCTGCCCGCTTCCGTTCAGCAGCTTTTTCTTCGCCGGGTTCCTTCCTCACAAAAAGGGGCGGAAAAGCCGACTGGAGTCGCTCGTCTCGCTGGAGAGTACGGTCGTCCTGTACGAATCCCCGCACCGGGTCAACAGACTTTTCGAGGAGATCAGAGAACATTTCCCGGGTGCGCTACTCTTTGTGGCACGAGAAATCACCAAAATACACGAAGAGTTCATCACCGGAACCGCTGAAGAACTGATCACCCGTTTTCCGGCCGGCAGCCAGAAGGGGGAGTTCGTTGTGGTCATCTGTCCGGAAGGCAAACGCTCAAAACAGAAACAGGAACATGCAGATCATCACTGACCCGGCCGAAATGCAGGCCACCGCTGAAAAAATGAGACTTCAGCACCAGTTCACCGGCGTGGTCATGACCATGGGGGCTCTGCACGAAGGGCATCTGAACCTGGTCAGAATGGCCAGAGAAAAGGCGGGCACGGTCATTATGACCATTTTTGTCAATCCAAAGCAGTTTGGCCCGAATGAAGATTTCCATCGCTACCCGAGACCTTTCGAGCAGGATGCCGCCCTTGCCCGCTCTGCGGGTATCGACTACCTGTTCGCACCCCAGGCGGAACTGGTCTATCCTGAAGCGTGTACCACCACGATCGATCCCGGCCCGATAGCCACTCGATTCGAGGGAGCGTGCAGACCCGGCCATTTCAGCGGTGTTGCCACCGTGGTGGTCAAGCTGCTCGGCATCACCCGACCCCATTTCGCCGTATTCGGGGAGAAGGATGCCCAGCAACTCGCCGTCATCAGAAGAGTGGTGGCCGACCTGAACATCGGCGTCTCGATTCTGGGCGCACCGATCACCAGGGAGCGCGATGGGCTGGCCACCAGTTCGCGCAATATCTACCTCTCCTCCGACGAACGGCAACAGGCTTCGGTGCTCTACCGCGCCATTCTGCATGCTGAAGAGGCTGTCACCAGCGGAAGACGTGACCTTGAGACGATTGCCGCCGAAACGGAAACTCTGATCCGTGCCGAACCCGATGCCGTGCCGGACTATCTCTGCTTCGTCAACGACAGTACCTTTGAGACCTCCTCACTGGCTACGCCCGGCAACGCCTACCGGCTTGTCATGGCCGTGCAGATAGGCACAACGCGACTGATTGACAACTGGCGCTTCGAATGCCGGTAGAGCTTTTCCTGCAATTCATAACACGACGGAAGCACTGCCAGATACTGGAACGAAAGATTTTTATATTATATTATTTGACTTATAAAAATCAGAATTGGTTTCGACCGTAACGAGCATTCATGCCCCTGCTGGCTCCAGTGGCAAACAGCGTTCTGATGGTTCACCGAAAAGGTTCATCACTATTAACCACAACAGTTTTCCATGTTTATCAAAAAAGAAATCGATCTTGGACAGGGCAAGGTAATCACGATCGAAACCGGAAAAATGGCCAAACAGGCCGACGGCGCCGTCGTCGTCACCCTCAAGGATACCATGGTGCTCGCCACGGTAGTTTCATGTAAAACACCGCCTCCGCCAAACCAGGACTTCTTCCCGATGCAGGTCGAGTACCGTGAAAAATATTCGGCGGCAGGCAAGTTTCCCGGAGGCTTCTTCAAACGCGAAGGACGTCCTTCCGAAAAAGAGATTCTTTCTGCACGTCTGATCGACAGGGCGCTCCGCCCCCTCTTCCCGGATGGCTACTACCAGGAGACCCAGATCATCATATCGGTCATCTCATCCGATACGATCAACGACGCCGATGTGCTCGGCGGGATCGCCGCTTCGGCTGCAATCATGGTTTCGGATATTCCTTTCGTGAACCCGATGTCCGAAGTCCGCGTCGGTCGTATCAATGGCCTTTTCATCATCAATCCCGACACAAACGAGCTTTCACACAGCGACATGGATATCTGCATCGGTGGAACCGAGGAGACCATCTGTATGCTCGAAGGCGAAATGAAGGAGATCTCCGAGGCCGAGATGCTTGATGCCATCAGATACGGGCACGAAGCCATCAAAAAAATCTGCCGTCTCCAGAAGGAGATCGCCGCTGCCGTCGCAAAACCCAAACGACCGTTTGCACCGGTACTGCCTCCGATTGAGCTGGTGACCGTGGTCGAGGATCAATGCGCTGCAGAACTGAAGGCACTGGCCTACACCCCGCTGCCCAAGGAAGAGCGCGCCGACAAAACCAGAGCCATTTACAAGGAGACCATCAGAAAAACCCTCGCTCATTTCAGCGAAGTCGTCACGGTTGATGATATCGCGGCAGATCCATCCAAAGCGCTCTGCCTGAACGAGCATGTCATTGAGGAGTGTGTCCATGCCGTCGAAAAGAAAATGATGCGCCACATGATTCTCGATGACCAGAAACGCCTCGATGGCCGTACCCTCGAACAGGTGCGTCCGATCAGCATTGAACTCGGCCTCATCCCGAGAGCGCACGGTTCGGCACTCTTCACCCGTGGCGAAACGCAGGCTCTGGTCACCCTGACCCTCGGCACCAAAAAAGATGCCCAGTCGGTTGACACACTGACCGATGACAAAGACAAGCGTTTCATGCTGCACTACAACTTCCCGCCCTTCTCGGTCGGCGAAACCGGCAGACTCGGCGGCACCGGCCGTCGCGAGATCGGCCACGGCAACCTTGCCGAACGCTCGATCAGAATGGTCATGCCCTCTGAACAGGAGTTCCCCTACACCGTACGCATCGTTTCAGACATTCTTGAATCGAACGGATCGTCATCAATGGCCTCGGTCTGCGGTGGCACCCTCGCTGCCATGGATGGCGGCATTCCGATGAAAAAGCCGGTTTCCGGCATCGCCATGGGGCTGATCAAAGAGGGCAGCAACTACGCAGTGCTCTCCGACATCCTCGGCAACGAAGATCATCTGGGCGATATGGACTTCAAGGTTGCCGGCACCCGTGACGGCATCACCGCCTGCCAGATGGATATCAAGATTGACGGGCTCGACTATCACATCCTCGAAACGGCCCTCGAACAGGCACGTCGCGGAAGAATGCATATCCTTGACGTCATGGGCGAAGCGATACCCGAAGCCCGCACCGACATCGGCAAATATGCTCCAAGACTCACCTCTATCCAGATTCCGGTCGACGCCATTGGTATGGTTATCGGCAAAGGTGGTGAAACCATCAGAAGCATCACCGAAGAGACCGGGGCAGAGATCAATATCGAGGACGACGGTACGGTGACCATCGCCTGCTCCAGCCCTGAAGGCACTGCCGCCGCGGTCGAGACCATCAAGACCCTGATTTCGAAGCCGGAGGTCGGCACTGTTTACATGGGCAAGGTGCGCGACATCCGCGAAGAGCTGGGCGCATTCGTCGAGTTCCTGCCAAAAACAGATGGCCTGGTGCACATCTCGGAGATTTCAAAACAGCGCATCGCCAAGGTAAGCGACGTACTCAAACCCGGCGACCGGGTCAAGGTGAAGCTGATCGATGTACGCAAGGATCCCCGCACCGG
>JAAXWL010000058.1 GCA_013334975.1 Chlorobiaceae bacterium | reverse complement strand
GGTAGGTCATGGATCGTCAGCAAGCAACCAAATGGCATCGATAATGCGTTTACGGTCAGGACGTCAATTTTCGTAAGGCATTTCTGGGCTGAACGCAATATTTCAACCCGGTATATCATTGATAAGAATCTTCATTGATCTCCCGTACCGCCTGCTCAAAAACAATGGCTTCCTGAGATCCGGCCTTTGCCTCGTCATAGGCATGAATATCATCGATCTCTTCAAGAGAGTCGAGAATAGTTTCCCACTCCGAAAGGGGCAGAATCACCGCCTTCCGTTGCTGGTTTTCATCGATTACATACAGTGGATGAACCTTGATCATCGCTTACCTCGTATCACTATGATTGAATTGTAGATATGTGACCCGGCTCATGTCGCGTTTCCTGGAGCAAATCAGAACCTCATTTGCAGCAACCATTTCAGGAAATGGCTGGAAACTCCTGCGATCCCGTCGAACCAGTCAGCATTATACCAAACCTCACGGGAATAACGTACAAATTCATCAGTTTGAGCTGCATGGTATGTTGCACTCATCTCCCCAAAAACGCCCGCTTCACTTCCGGGTTCTCGAGCAGTTCACGGCCGCTGCCGTTCAGCACGACACTTCCGTTTGTGATGACATACGCTTGGTCGCTGATGGAGAGTGAGCGGAAGACGTTCTGTTCGACCAGAAGTACCGTGACACCGCTTTTGCGTATCTGTTCGATGGTGCGGAACACCGTGTCGGTGAATATCGGAGAGAGCCCGAGGCTTGGCTCATCGAGCAGAAGCAGTCGGGGATTGGCCATCAGTCCCCTTCCGATGGCCAGCATCTGCTGCTCTCCACCAGACAGGGTTCCCCCGGACTGCTTTCGTCTTTCGGCAAGACGGGGAAAAAGTTCAAACACCCTGTCAAGATTCTGTTTGCAGGTGTTTCGATGGAGAAATGCGCCCATCATCAGGTTTTCAATCACACTCATATCCGGAAAAATCTTTCTGCCTTCAGGCACATGAATGATGCCTCGCCCTACGATGCGGTGCGGTGGCAAGCCGTTGAGCACCTCTCCGTCAAAGCTGATTATGCCCTTCGAGGGAATAATTCCGGAAATCGCCTTCAGGAGGGTTGTTTTTCCGACACCATTGCTGCCGACAACGGAGACGATACTGCCTTGTTCAACCGTTATGGAGATCGATTTGAGTACCTGCATCTCTCCGTAGGATGCATTCAGATGATCAACCTTGAGCATGATACCCTCCTCCGAGATATGCCTCGATGACTGCCGGATGGCTGGTGATCTCTTCCGGTGTGCCCTCTGCGAGCTTTTCTCCGGAACTGAGAACAACAATACGGTCGCAGATTGATGTTACCGCTTTCATGTCGTGCTCGATAAACAGGATGGTTACGCCCCTCTTTCTGAGCATACGGACAATATCGAGTACGGACTCGGTTTCGGCGTGGTTGAGACCTCCGCAGATTTCATCGAGCAGCACCATTTTCGGACGGGTTGCCATCACCCTGGCAAGTTCAAGCTTTTTCTTCAGACCGATCGGAAGGGTTCCCGCCGGTTGATCGGCATACCGGTCAAGACCGACTGCTTGCAGTTGCTCAAGAGATGCCTTGCCGGCAACTTTTGGCGAAGCGGTCGTCACGAAAGCTCCGATCATCACATTTTCGAGCACACTCAGCTTGCCGAGAGGCTTGACCCGCTGCCAGGTACGCACCATGCCGAGTCGGCACATCTGGTCAGGTCTTTTTCCGTTGATCCTGCGGCCTTCAAAAATGATAGTACCGGCATCCAGCGAAATATAGCCGGTCATACAGTTGAACAGGGTAGTCTTTCCGGCCCCGTTAGGACCGATAAGTCCGGTGATATCCCCTTTCATGACACTGAAACTGACCCCGGAGACGGCGACATTGCCCCCGAAACGCCTGGTTACCTGATCGATCGTTAACAAAGGTTCCATCATTTCCTCCTCCGTGTTATGCCGAGGACTCCCTGTGGCATGAAAAGAATACACACTACGGTAATCACTCCATAAACCAGAACATGCGCATGTGCAAGTCCTTCTTTGAAAAAATGACCGACTGGCGATACATCCGAAACGATGCCCATTGAAATAAGGGTATCGCCGATGACGTTTGATCGTAGCAGTTCTGCCAGAGGCACAAGCAGTATCGCCCCGAGAACAGGGCCCCAGATGGTTCCCACTCCCCCGATGATGGCCGTCAGGATGATCTCTATTGATAACCGGAGATCGAGTACCGCCCCCGGATCGATAAAACGGATGTAGAGTCCGTAGAGACTTCCGGTAACCGAACTCAGGGCAGCCGAAACCAGCAGTGCCCGGTTCTTGTACAAGGCAACATTGATGCCGAGAGATGCTGCTGCATCCTGGTCTTCACGAATGGCCTGGAGATAATAGCCCATTCTGGAGCTTTGAATATATGCCGTAGTCCCCATTGAGAGCACCAGAATCATCAGCATACCGTAATAAAACGGAATTTTGCTGTTCAGATCGATGCCATGGAACGTAAGATCGGAGAGGAGTATACCCTGTGCGCCTCCTGTGAATTGGAGATTAAGAACGCTCAGCCTGACGATTTCAGCAACAGCGATCGACGCAAGTGCGAAATAGTGACCTCGCAATCTGAAGACGATACTGCCCGTTATGAGAGCAATCAGGCTTGCCGTTACGACTCCCGCCAACAAAGCCAGAAGAGGATCGATCGGGTTTCCGGAAAGCAGAATGAGGGTCGTATAGGCTCCGGCACCAAAATATGCGGCATGACCAAAACTGAACTGTCCGGCATAGCCGCCCGGAATGTTCCATGCCGAAGCAAGTGACGCCATCATCAGCACATTGATCATGATGCCGGTAAAATACGGATTTCTGCCGACCAGTTCCGGCAGAAAAAGTGCCAGCAAAAGGAGAGAGATCGGAATGAGAATCTTTTTCATCACTCACCTCCCCGCTTGCCAAACAACCCCTGGGGTCTGAAAAGAAGCACTGCCAGAAACAGCATGAACACGACAACATCTTTCCAGTCTGTCGAGATCCAGGTTGCCGAAAAAGCCTCGACGACACCAATGATCAGCCCGCCAAGAGTAGCCCCCGGCACAGAGCCGAGACCACCGAGAACACAGACCGTAAACGCCTTGAGTAAAAAGTTGTGACCTGCCATTGGATGGATATAGTAAACCGGCGCAATCAGGGCGCCTGCAGCGGCGGCCAGCCCCGTTCCGATACCAAAGGTGATGGCGCTCATCTTCGAGACATCGATGCCCATGAGCTGGGCTGCTTCACGGTTCTGGCTGGTTGCCCTGAGGGCCATACCGGTTCGGGTGCGGGCAAGAAAAAGATAGAGCAGGGCCGTGATGGCACAGGTAACCAGAAAGGAGAGCAAGAGCGGCACCGAAACAGAAACATCACTGAAAATCATGACGGAGCTGCTCGAATAGGTTGTTGTCAGTATTCTCGGATCGCTGGTGAAAGCAAGAAGCGCCGAATTGCTCATGATCAGCCCGAGCCCAACCGTCAGAAGAATCTGGTTCTGGTGAGGATGATGGATTACCCTGCTGACAAAGAGCTTTTCAAGCAGGAAGCCAAACAGAAACGAGACCGGTAAAATCAGCACCAATGAAAGATAGGGGTCGATATGAAGCAGGGTGAAGGCAAAATATGCCAGATACATCCCCAGCATCATCAGGTCTCCATGGGCGAAGTTGCTGACATTCATGACTCCGAATACCAAAGACATGCCGATACCGGCAAGAGCGTAGACTCCCCCGGTCAGCAATCCCGAAACAAGCGATTGAATGATTAGCATGAGGCTGGAATTGATGGTAAAAAGGCAACACTGAGAAATAAAAGCAAGGAAAGCGATGTAAACAGCGGGCAGTCCCGGTGGACGAAACTGCCCTTAGAATTCCGCATTCTCAATTATGCATTATCAATTTCTCTCACTACCTCTTGTAGGGGTAGACCGGTTTTCTGGTGCTGAAATTGGCTGGCCAGACGGTTTCATAAGCGCCATTCTGGATCTGTTGTACCAGCATCTGATGGTTGTTCTGGTTGGTGAATCCGCCATAATCGGCAAATTTCACCGCACCCATGATACCGTTCCAGGAGCCGCTTTTCAGAGCGTTCCGGATAGCCTCGGAGGATCCTGCTTTGACTGCGGTATCGATCATGATCCTCATGGCTTCATAAGCACAGGCGGCATGATATGAGGGCTCCTTGCCAAACCTCGCCTGATAACGTCGGGCAAAATCTGCGGCGCCAGGCCAGTTCACATCCGGCGTCCACTGGGTTGCCGAAATCACAAGATTTGAAATATCGCGCTGCTGGGCGAACTGTGCGGTGGTATAACCCGCACCGGCTCCGAGAAAAGCCTTGGGGTTCAGCCCGATCTCTTTGGCCTGGCGCATCAGAAGAATCGCATCCGCGTCGTAAGAGACAAGGAACACCAGATCCGGATTGGCTGCCTTGACCTTGGCAAGCGTTGCCCGGTAATCGGGTTGTCCCTGCTGGTACTTTTCATTGGCTACTTCCTTCAGGCCCATTGCAACTGCATTCTGCTGGGCGGTCTGTACAGTCGAGACTCCGAAATCGGTTGCTGCGTAGACATAGGCGATGGTCTTCGGCCTGAAAGGCGCCACGGCCTGCATGAGTACCTGGGAGTAAACATTGGCCGGTGCATTCAGGCGAAAGACATTGCGATAGCCCTTCATGGTGATCTCCTCTTTGGCTGCTGCTGGTACCAGCAGAGGTACCCCATACTGATCGGCTCTCGAAGCAACCACATTGGCGCATCCTGAAGTATATGGCCCGACAACTCCGACAACCCCGTCTCTGGTCACCAGTTTTTCGTATGCTGCCAGTGCATTGCGGGGTTCCCCGCCATCATCTTCCCGTACAACGGTAACCTGATACCCCTTGGCAATCATCTCATCGACAGCCATACTGGCGCCATTGGTAAGGTTTTCACCAATCTGCGCCTCCTTGCCGGTTATCGAATTGATAAAGCCGATTTTCACCGGTGCGGCTCCTTGCGCCTTAAAAGGGATGAACAGCAGAAGAGCCGCAATCAGGGAGAGTAACCTGTGTTTCATTATCACTCCTGTTTTTTGATCCTGAAAAAGAGAGACTTGCGAAAAAAAACGCTGATTCACTATCAGGCTGACGTATGATGATTCTTGAGAGAACATCTCCTGTAATTTATCGATTTCGATATTGATAATCGTGTTCACAATCGATTCTTCTTCTCCAACAACAACAAAATCGTTGTGGGCATGAACAGGATAGGTATGGGACAGCAAGGACGAAAGAACTTCAGAACGATTCTTCCCGATTTCTCTCGTCCTCCCCTCGTCACTTGTCACTGTTCCTTGTCATTCCGATTCACAGATGGCCAGTGGGCTCGAATAGGCCATCACAATGTTTCGACCGGCAGATTTGGCTTCATAGAGCGCATGGTCGGCGTTGTTGATCAGCGCATGCCAGTCTCCGGCATCATCCGGCCACGAGGCGATGCCGATGCTCACAGTCAGTTGGCCATCAGGCTGGTTATGCTTGTGTTCAAATGGCTCGTCATTGATGATGCTTCGAAGCCGTTCGGCAATCTCAAGAGCGGTGTACCGGTCGGTGTTCGGAAACAGCAGGGCGAATTCATCACCTCCGAACCTCGAAGGAATATCGGTTGCCCGGCACTCCTGCCGGATCATCTCGGCAATTCTTACCAGCACCCGGTCACCGGCGATGTGTCCGTTACGATCATTGTAATGCTTGAAATAGTCGATATCGATCATGGCGAGGGCGATATCGGAACCGAAGCGCTTTGCCCGTTCGACATCGATGATGAGATGCTCCTTGAAGTGACGGTAATTGTACAGATTGGTCTTTTCGTCACGGATGTAGATTTCATCGAGTTTTTTGTTCTTTTCCTCAATGACGTGGCAAAGATCGGCTACCGATTCGCTGACCGAACGGATTTCGGCGGAGGGTTCCGAATCGCAGAGGAGGTTCTCTGCTGCCGTGGCCGTGTCATGCAGGCTCTCGGGAAGATTGCGGTTCATCAGGGTCAGCCGGTACGCGAGCTGGTTGAGCGGAATGATCGAATGGCGATAGGTTGAAATGATGAGCCTGCCGCCGGTGAGCATCACTACGATCAGTAACAGGGTGATGAAAACGAGATAGTAATTTAGGCTGGCGGCAATCAGGTCGTGTTCCCTGGCAATCTGTATGGTTGTAGCCTCGATCATCTGATCAAGATCGACAATCATGAACTGAAGCGATTCATGGCTGATGCTTCCGGTAATGGGCTTCCGGTTTTTCAGCCAGCGTCCAAGCATGCTCTCCGGTGCGATTCCCGAACTGCGTCCGATATCGATAAACCGGGCACATTCGATTCTCAGGCTCGACTGAAGCCTGGCGACTTTGGTTGCCGGCAGTTGCTCCTCGGCAATTTGTCGTTCAATCAGAGAGATCGCTGAGCGGCATTCGACCAGTTTGATGCAGAACGCCTGGGTCTGGGCAATTTCACGAAGTCTTGAGGACTGAAAAGCGCCAAACCAGGCCGTTCCGGCTATGGCAAGCAGCAAGGCTGCCACTCCGGAGACTATCGCAAGCCTTATAAAGCCTTTGGAATTTGTATCGTTCTCGTATTTCATCTGATCATTTGAGAATTATGGTCCGTACGAGCTGTTCATAAGGGGCCATATCGGCACGCTCGAACAGCTTTTGTCCCTCTTTTGCAAGCCATGCGCCGAAACCAGTCGCAAGAGGATCGTAGGGATCGTACAGGTAATACACGATAACAGAGAGCGGATATGCTCTGCTGTAGAGTGTTTCGGGTGAGGCCTCCACCGGCGAACTGCCTTTGTCGGCGCTGACGGGAAGAGCCCGGACCAAACCTGCTGAGTCACCGGAACGACTTGCTTCGGCCCATGCGGGAAGCGTCATCACCACCAGGGCATTGCGGTCTTCGCGGACACGTTTGAGCAGGCGTGGCAGATCGGGTTCGGCAGAGGCGGAGAGCGCATCAGCTTTACCGAAAAGCATCTCCGACAGGAGCGAATGCAGCCGCTGGTCGCTGCCATCCACACAAGCGACGATACTTCCCGGCTGACCACCCACGGATTTCCAGTCGGTCGCCTTTCCTGAAAAAATCGCTTGCAACTGCTGCACTGAAAGCGACGGAATTGCATTGGCCTGGTTGACCACAAGCACCAGAGCACTCCGGGCGACTGGCTGACGTTTAACGGGGCGCTGCAGTGCGGTCATGACCGAATCCTCACGGTTCGTGAGCCTGCCTTCGACAAGCACACCGCCTGCCTGTCGGCGCAGTAACTGGATCAGTGGTGTTGAGGTACTCGAGGAAAAGGATAACGAAGCCGAGGGATAGGCATCGCAAAAGTGGCGTGACTGCTCTCCCGCTGCCTCAAGCAAAGAGCGCTCCACGGCAATCGTCAGGGTTCCGCTGACAGGGGTCGATCGTGGCATTGTCAGAGACTTCGCTCTTTCAGGAAGCATCGGGCGCACCCATAGCAAAAGAGGCACCATGATGCCTGCTGCAAGGATGACGACAATCACGACGTTACGGAACCGGTGATTCATGATATTGATACAAAGGTTACTCCAAAGATAGGCAAACAGCCAAAGAGCTGCAATCATTCATGAAAAATGAGTGAATTGTCAGCACGACGTAAAACATCCCCCTTTTTTATTGAATATAACTTCTGAATTCACTAATATCCGCCATAATGAATATTTATTCACTTCGCTGAATTTGTTGAATGCACCATACTCTTTCGCCGGAACAAAGAGTGACGGCTTCAGTCATAGGAGCGTCGGGTTATTCCGGAGCCGAACTCGTCAGACTGCTCATGCGCCATCCAACCATCAGAATCGGAGAGCTGTATGCGCATACCCAGGCCGGCAAACACTTTTCCGATCTTTATCCAGCCATCTCCTGTGACCGGGTTTTCCAGACCTGGTCAGGCCAGACCGCCAGCGATCTCTGCTTTCTGGCCCTGCCGCATGGTGAAGCTCTTCAGCTTGTACCGGAGCTTCTTGCATCAGGGAAAAAAGTCATCGACCTTTCGGGCGATTTCAGACTGAAAAACACTCAGGAGCACAAAACCTTTTATGGCGGTGAAAAGTCCCCTGAGGACATCCTCCAGTACGGTATGCCGGAACTCTGGCGCGACGAGATCGCCGCGTCAACGGCCATCAGTAATCCCGGATGCTACGCCACCAGCATCATCCTCGGCCTCGCTCCATTGTTCAGGGGTGGCCTGGCGGCAGGTATCGCAGTCGAATCGGTACAGGTTACGGCCGTTTCAGGCATCTCGGGCGCTGGCAGAAGTGCGAAAACCGAACTCTCCTTTTCGGAGATGAGCGGCAACATCAGGGCATACAAGGTGGGCATGCACCAGCATACCCCCGAAATCATGCAGGCGCTCGGCACTTCGGTCACCGACCCCTCGTTCCGTTTCGTTTTCACCCCGATGATCGCCCCTTATGTGAGAGGCATTTATGCGGTGCTGAACGTGCAACTCACCTCACCGGCTCCGATGGAAACGATCCGCAACCTCTACGGTGACTTTTACGCCTCGGCACCCTTTGTCAGGCTGCGCACAAGTGTGACCGAAGTGAGTCACGTTGCTTATACCAACTACTGTGACATCAGTCTCGCCTGGGAGCGCGACGGCTCGCTGGTCATCGTCACGGCTATCGACAATCTGGTGAAGGGTGCTGCCGGCCAGGCGATTCAGAACATGAACCTGATGCTCGGCTTCGACGAAACAACAGCCTTGCTGTAATTCTCTAATTTCATTCATCGTACAGAGTGGAACCATTCGATAAAGCAAACGCAGCCATCAAGCGGCTTGCTGCAAGAACCATCTGGCCGCAAGGTGTGACGCCGGTCATGGGCGATCCATCAACCGAGAGCGCTTTCTGGCCTGAAGGCTTCCTCCTTGCTGGCATCAACGCCGGCATCAAGCCCGAACGCAAGGATCTTATGCTCCTTTTCTGCCAGGAGCCGGCAAGCACCGCCTCGGTCTTTACGACCAACCGTTGCGCTGCCGCTCCGGTTGAACTCTCAAAAAAGGCTCTTGCCGCATCGGCAGGCAGCATGAGGGCCATCATCTGCAACAGCGGCAACGCCAATGCCGCCACGGGCCCGGAAGGCTTGAAAAACGCTCTGCTCATGGCCGAAAAGATGGCCGAGACGTTCGGTATCGATGCCAGAGAGGTGCTGGTCGCCTCCACCGGAGTGATCGGCCAGACGCTGCCGGTTGGCAAGATCACCGCAGCCATGCCCGCACTCAGGGCTGCTGCCGGAGCGACACACTGGAGAGCGGCTGCTGAAGCGATCATGACCACCGACACCTTTCCAAAAGCCTTCGCGGTCGATGTGGAACTGTCGTGCTGCACGGCAAGAGTCGCCGGCATCGCCAAGGGCTCGGGCATGATCTGCCCGAACATGGCGACCATGCTCGCCTTTCTCGGTACGGACGTTTCGATCGAGCCGGCACTCCTGCAGGAGCTGCTCATTTCGGCCAATGCGGTCAGTTTCAATGCTATCACGGTCGATGGCGATACCAGTACCAACGACATGGCGGCAATCATGGCAAGCGGCAAAGGGGCGCAAGTGCTTCGTGGCACAAAAGATGCTATACTTTTCGGCGAGGCGCTTCGTTCAGTCATGACCATGCTCGCCCAGCTCATCATCGTCGATGGCGAAGGGGCCACCAAATTCGTTGAAATCAGGGTTGAGGGGGCCGTAAACGACGATGAGGCCCGCATGGCGGCCATGACCATCGCCAACTCTCCGCTGGTCAAAACGGCCATTCACGGCGAAGATGCAAACTGGGGGCGCATCATTGCTGCTGCCGGTCGTTCAGGCGCAAGCTTCGTGCAGGATGAGCTTTCGGTACGCTTCGACGACGAACCGATCCTGAAACCGGGTTTCGATGCGAACTTTTCCGAAGAGCGTGCCAAAGCGGTCATATCGAAAGAGTCGTTCACCATCACCCTTTCGCTCGGCAAGGGGACGGGGCGGGCTGTTGTCTGGAGCTGTGACCTGAGCAAAGGCTATATTGAAATCAACGGAAGCTATCGAAGCTGACCGGTCACCTTCACCATTCACCACGTTTTGCCATGGAAAAAATGTGCAGCGAATTCCGCCCCGAGGGCAAAAGACCCCAGCCTGCTATTGGTCACATGCTCGTTGAGGCGCTGCCCTATATCAGGAAATTTGAGGGAAAAACCTTCGTGATCAAGTATGGCGGCGCAGCCATGAAGGACGAGGTGCTGAAAAACATCTTCGCTGAAAACGTTACCCTTCTGCGAAAGGTGGGCATCAAGGTGGTTATTGTGCATGGGGGGGGTGATGCCATCACCAGAACCTCAGCTCGCCTCGGCCTTGAGACCACCTTTGTCCATGGTCGGCGCGTGACCGACCGAGCGACGATCGATGTCATCCAGATGACCCTGGCCGGCAAGGTGAACCAGGACATCGTGCAGCTCATCAACGAAGACGGGGGCAACGCTGTCGGCGTCAGCGGCCTGGATGCCGACACCATCCGTGCCGTGCCGTCCCCTGACGCCGGGACGCTTGGCCTGGTCGGCGAAGTTGCCGAGATCAACACCCGCTACATCGACCTGCTCTGCGACGCAGGTCTGATTCCGGTGATTGCCCCTATCGGCTTCGATATGGAGAGTAACATTTACAACATCAACGCCGACGACGCAGCAGCCTGCATCGCCGTAGCCCTCAAGGCTGAAAAACTGATCTACATCAGCGACGTGGAGGGGGTCCGGGTTGGCAACCGTATTATGAAAACCGTCTGCAAGGCGGATGCCGCTGAATTCATCGAAAAAGGGATTATCACTGGCGGCATGATCCCCAAAGTGGTCTCAGCCTACCAGACCCTCGATGGTGGCGTCGGCAAGGTACACCTCGTCGACGGCCAGCTCACCCATTCGCTGCTGCTCGAAATCTTCACGAACGAAGGCGTCGGAACGCAGTTTGTCATTGAAAATGAACCATCCGCTGAAGGAACAGCATTATGAGTCAGGATAAAAAAGGCGACGGCACACAGAAACGCGACTTTCTCGGATTCACCGGACTCGATGCCGGAAAAATCCTCGAACTTTTCGACTACTCGCTCCATATCAAACGGCAACGCCAGCAAAACAGGAAGGGAGACGAATTCAGGCCGATACGTCACAAAACCGTGGCCATGATCTTCAACAAGCCCTCGCTTCGTACCAGAGTATCCTTTGAACTGGGGGTCTACGAGCTTGGCGGCCACGCCATCAGCCTCGAAGGCAAAGCGATCGGAGTCGGCAAACGCGAATCTGTCGAGGATATCGCCCGTCTCCTCTCCCGTTACAACGATGCCATCGTGGCCCGCCTGCACGAGCACGAGATCATTGAAACCCTCGCTGCCAATGCCGATATTCCGGTCATCAACGCCCTGACCGACCTGTCGCATCCCTGCCAGGTGCTGGCAGACGCCTTCACCCTCTATGAAAAAGGGCTCTGGCACGACCAGGTCAAGGTGGTTTTCGTCGGCGACGGTAACAACGTTGCAAACTCCTGGATCGAACTGGCTGGAATCCTGCCCTTCCACTTCGTGCTCGCCTGCCCTTCCGGTTATCTGCCCGATGAGAAGCTGCTCAGACAGGCTCGCAGCAACGCCAAAGGGGTGATCGAGATTATTCACGACCCCATGGAGGCGGCCCGGAATGCCGACGCGCTCTACACCGACGTCTGGACCAGCATGGGCCAGGAGGAGGAGACCGCCGAGCGGCTCCAGGTCTTTGCACCCTTCCAGATCAACTCCGCCATGCTTGCCGAAGCCAAACCTTCGGCAGTCGTCATGCACTGTATGCCGGCCCATCGAGGCCAGGAGATCAGCGCAGAGGTGATGGACGGCCCACAGTCGATTATTATCGACGAGGCCGAAAACCGTCTGCACGTGCAGAAAGCGCTTATGGTCAAGCTTATGAACCACGACGTCTACCGGAAATTCCACCTGACGCATCGGCTGAACCGAGCGGCAAACAGCCTGAAAGCCTGAACCATGAACAAGAATCTCCGGCAGAAAAAGATCAGGGAACTGGTCGACAACCACGAAGTCTCCGGCCAGCAGGAGCTTCTTGTTCTGCTCGATGAGGCAGGCTACAAGGTCGCCCAGGCAACTCTGTCGAGAGATTTTGCTGATCTCGGCATCCTCCGGACGCGCACTGCCGAGGGAAATTACCGCCTTGTCGCTCCCGAAAAGCCACAAGAGGATATGTTCAGGGAGCTGGTCGGCATGGAGGTGCTTTCGGTCGCGGCCAATGAAACCGCCATCATCATCCGCACCCTTCCGGGACGTGCGCATGGCGTCGGATCCTTTCTCGACCGTCTCAGAAACGAGGAGATTCTGGGCACCATCGCCGGTGACGACACCGTGCTGGTCATACCGGCCTCCATAAAAAGAATATCATCCGTCAAGTCATCTATTCAGAGAACACTCTCACAACCATGAAAACCCGAATCGAAGCATGAGCAAGGAAAAAATTGCGGTCGCCTACTCCGGCGGTCTTGACACGTCAGTCATGATCAAATGGCTGAAAGACAAATATGAAGGCGCCGAAATCGTCGCTGTAACCGGCAACCTCGGCCAGAAAATGGAGATCGATAACCTCGAACCAAAAGCCATCGCCACCGGCGCAAAGTCATTCCACTTCGTCGATCTGCGTAAGCAGTTCGTCGAGGAGTATATTTTCAGGGCACTCAAAGCCGGGGCACTCTACGAAGATGTCTACCCGCTTGCCACCGCCCTTGGTCGCCCGCTGCTGGCCAAGGCGCTGGTCGATGTAGCCCTTGATGAGGGTTGCACCATGCTTACCCACGGCTGCACCGGCAAAGGCAACGACCAGGTACGCTTTGAGGTGACCTTCGCCGCCCTTGCCCCGCACCTCAAGGTACTCGCTCCCCTGCGCATCTGGGAGTTCACCTCCCGCGAGCAGGAGATCGCCTACGCCCTGGAGCACAACATTCCGGTTTCAGCCACCAAAAAGAACCCCTACTCGATCGATGAGAACATCTGGGGCATCAGCATTGAGTGCGGCGTGCTCGAAGACCCGATGGTCGCTCCCCCGGCAGACGCCTACCAGATCACCACGGCACCCGAACTGGCGCCCGACACCCCAACCGTCGTTGATATCGACTTTGTCGAAGGTATTCCTGTTGCACTCGACGGCCAGAAGATGGCCGGCCTCGACCTCATCGTGAAATTGAACGAGCTCGGTGCGAAAAACGGCGTCGGCAGGCTCGACATGATCGAGAACCGTGTGGTTGGCATCAAGTCACGCGAAATCTACGAAGCCCCGGCAGCCACCATCCTGCACTTCGCCCACCGTGAACTCGAAAGGCTCACGCTTGAAAAATCGGTCTTCCAGTACAAGAAGAACCTCAGTCAGGACTACGCCAACATCATCTACAACGGCACCTGGTTCTCCCCGATGCGCCACGCCCTCGACGCCTTCATGGACGAAACGCAGAAACCGGTCACCGGTATGGTGAGACTCAAGCTCTACAAAGGCAACGTCACCCTGCTTGGCAGGAACTCACCCAACTCGCTCTACAACGAAGCGCTGGCCACCTACACCGAAGCCGACACCTTCGACCACACCTCCGCCGAAGGATTCATCAAAATCTACGGATTAGGACTGAAAACCTTCCACGAGGTGAACAAGGGGTAATGGATAACAAACAAAGAACGCCGTTCTTCTCAGTGAACCAGAAACTCAATGATGAGTGAGGTAGTCAGCGGCGACAGAAATGGAGGTCGGTATAGCATTGAATAGAGATTCCAATTGAAATCCGATACCGATAAAAAAAAGGTGCTGGCCGGTGAATTGTCCAAATCGGTATCGGTATCGAAAAAAGGAGACCATAGTACGTCAATAGTACATGATTTTCTTAGGGATTGACAGTTGTTCAGTAGGGATGCTCCCGACCATCAGGAGCCGCTATAACCCTCGAAAACCGAAAAAGCAGGTACGGAAATTCGTGCCTGCTTTTTCGGTTTTGTTTACCTGGAACGCGCATCGTTTTCATCAGGCCAGTATGCGATACCCTAAAGCCAGTTCCTGCTTTTGAAGAACAGAACTCCCGAGGTTGAAAGAACAAAAGAGAAGAGTACGATAAACCAGAAACCGAGAGACGTGTTTTCAAATGAATTGGGTACGTTCATACCGTACATGCTGGCAATGAGCGTCGGGATCATCAGTATGATTGAAATAGAGGTCAATCGCTTCATGACAACGTTCAGGTTGTTGGATATAACCGAAGCGTAGGCATCCATCATACCGCTGAGAATGTCGCTGTAGATGTTGGTCAGCTCCAGAGCCTGTTTGATCTCGACTTCGACATCTTCGACCATCTCCAGATCGTATCCCACCTGCTTTGACAAAATGTTTTTGATTTTATGCAGCAGAATGTCATTGCTTTTCAGGGTGGTCATGAAATAGACCAGGCATTTCTCTATCTGCAAGAGCGTCTGGAGATCCTCGTTCTTGATCGATTTTTCGAGCTTGTCTTCAGCGTTCCTTATCTGCAGGTTGATCTGCTTGAGATACTTCAGGAACCAGACACTGGATGAGAGCAGAAGTTTAAGGACAAAATCGTAGTTGTTTTCGATAAAGATGTTTTTTCGCCTCGTATGGCTGATGAAGTCACCGATCAGGTCGGTCTCAAAAAAGCAGACCGACACGATAATCTCATCGTTGAAGATGACACCGAACGGGATTGTCGAGAAGGGCAGCTTTTCATCGTTGGTCTTGTAGGGAATCCTCAAGAGAACAAGCGTCCAGTCATCCTCGGTCTCAATGCGTGGTCTTTCGTCGATATCCTCGATATCTCCATAGAACCTCAACGGGATGTTCAGCTTGTTCAGCAGCAGGTACTGGTCATTCTTGTCCGGACACTCGATATTGATCCAGCACTTTTCCTGCCACTCATCGACAGGTTCGAAACCGTTGATACTGTTTTTGAAATAACGCTTCATGTTTGCTGGACATGGTAAAGAATTGATTGATACAGTAACGCGGACGAGCGACTTTTCACTGTGAAAATGATGCCCCCACAGGTCAGGCCCTCGAACTCTCCAGCCATGTTTTGAATACGGTCAAAAAGCATTCAGGAAGATACGGCTCCCGGCCTGAAAACATTCATAAAAAAAGAGTTCCGTCTGACAATTCTGCTTCCATGGAACCGAAGGCGCACCGCCAGCGGGCTGAACCGATACGATACGACTTTTTCCATGCTTCGCCAGAGGCCACAGCGCTTTCCATGAACATGCACGATCTATCAAGTCATTAGCCTTATTTGGCCTGTCATGCTGAATGAAATGAAGCACCCAGTCGAAACGCCTCGGTGCTACTCGAAAGAACTGGATTCTTCGTCGGCAAGCCTCCTCAGAATGACACACAAAAACAAGTCTCACATTATCCTGTCATCGCGATGGAGCACATTGTTCAAGGTCTGTGTGCGGTAGCCGACCGGATAGCGGTGGCTATCAAGTGTTAACGTGTTTCCGGCGTTTCGGTCTCCAGAACCTCCGGCAGAAGGTAGACGGTCATCCTGCTGGGGCTATGGTCACCGGCGATGCGCATGACTTCGGTCTCGGTTGTGGGATATTTGGCGAGGTTGATATGCAGCGGCTTGCCGCAGTAGAGGCAGGTCAGGGAAATTTCCGGCTCCCCTGCCGTGTCGATGAGTAAGGTGAATATTTGCCCGCACAGGCAGCAGCGGATGTTCCTTCGTACCTGGGTTTCGGTTGCCATGAGGGTTCATTGGTTATTGATTATCGGAGTCCTCATCTTCGCCGGGATTAAAAAACACTTGCCGCGGTCAGAGCTATTCCGGCGAAACTGAAAAGCGCGGCTGCGACCAGCAGGCGGCGCTTGTATTTGGCGCTGTTCGTGAAGAACTCCTCGATGCTCAGCGCCTGACCTTTGGCGGCGGGTTGGGCGCGGCGCGGCACTTGGCGGTCAACTTTGCGCGTGACCGGCACGAGGCTCGCGAGGCTGAGGATGAGCGCCACGAGCCAGCAGCCGAAGGCCAAAAAGACGAGGCGGCTCGCGGGCAACACGGCTTCGTCGCCGCCGGTGAGTTTCAGCACGGTGGCGAAGAGGCCCGGTATGGCGAGGCAGAGCGTCACCATCTGCCTGCCCAGCTCATCGAGCAACTTCGGCTGCTCGACCACCGCCG
>JAAXWL010000057.1:9189-16309 GCA_013334975.1 Chlorobiaceae bacterium | reverse complement strand
ATTGAGCACTCTTTCCTGCTCGTTATCGATATCCCCCGAAAGCATTGATGGGTCTAGTCTCCTGAGTGGGATTACATCTGAATACCCTGCCTGATTCAGCCTTGAGCCTGGTTTTCGATTTCATCTTAGTGCTATGTCAACGGCAAAGATTCAGAATTTCCTTTATCATCGATTTGGATAAGCCAATGGCACCTTAAAATGCGCCTGTTTAAGCTTGACATGACAGATGATCGATGACGATCACCTATTTCTTGGTCTGCTTGAATTCGATCCTGACCGAGGTGTGCGGCACTGCTTCAAGGCGCTTCTTGGGTATCGGCTTGCCGGATTTGGTGCAGATTCCGTAGGTCTTGTTGCGGATACGCTCGAGCGCCTGGTCGATGTAGTGAAGATATTTCTCGTCACGGGCGATAAACATGAAGCGCTGCTCGCGATCCATGGTTTCGGTGCCGTGATCGGCCATGTGCATGGAGTAGTTCGAGTTGATGGAGTCCTCGACACTCTCTTCCGACAATGAGGATTTCAGGATGTCGAGGTCACGCAGAACCTCTTCACGCCGTTTCAGCAGAATCTGCCTGAAGTGTTCGAGCTCCTCGTCAGTCAGGTAGGTTCTGGTCAGTCTCGTGTCATCCGACGGCTCCACAGAGCTGTTCTGATCGCTGCTGGTTTTCTTCGACATACTGGTCATGGGTTAGAGATTCTAACGGTGAACCGTAAAAAAAGGGGATGTGTATTATAACATCATGAACCGGATTTATCAAGCGACAAGCACACCGACAAACTGTTATCGCGCTTGCCATTTGATGTATACGAGGGAATTTCACGGATAATCCCCCTGGCAAGATCACACTCCACAAGCAGGTTTGTGGCCAGCGTCTCCTCCTGAATCAATGCCATGTGTCTCTTGATCGCCTCGTTGATTTTTTGTTCAGGATCAACGTCAATGCTGTCAGCCTGCATAATTTTCAGGGTGATGCGATCAGTAATTTCAAGACCCTCTTTTTTACGGGTATTCTGAATAAGGCTGATGATCTCCCTCGCATAACCAAGTTGCAACAGCTCGTCATCGATTGCCGTATCGAGTGCAACCATGATACGGTGCGCATCGTCTGCCGCGACGAGCCATCCCTCGATATCCTCGTGCACGATATCGACATCCTCTCTGGTGACGAGAAAAAGACGTCCGTTGAGATCGATTTCGATAGACCCCTCTTTTTCGAGCCGGGAAATCTGCTTGTGGCTCATGATCCTGATACGCTCGGCAAGCACTTTCATCTCTTTGCCGTAACGAGGGCCAAGCGTCTTGAAGTTGGGTTTGGCCTTCTTGCTGATAACCGACCCCTCCTCATCCTCGATATACTCTATCTGAAGAATATTGATCTCCTCCCTGATGATATCGGCCACCTGGTCGTATGACCTCCGGGAGTGCTGGTCGCTGACCGAGAGAAGTATCCTGCCTAAGGGTTGCCGCACCGGAATGGAGACCTTTTCGCGCATGGTACGCACCAGCGAAGTGATGATCTGCGCCTTTTCCATTCGCTCTTCGAGGGCCCGGTCAACAAGCCTGGTGTCGGAAAGCGGCCAATCTGACAGATGCACCGATTCGGAGACCCCTTTTCCGGTGATGCCGGTCAGATCGAGCCATATCTTTTCGGCAAGAAATGGGGTAAAGGGGGCAAGCAACCTCGACAGGGTTTCAAGCACGCTCCAGAGGGTCTGGTAGGCCGAAAGTTTGTCGGGACCCATGCTGCCTTTCCAGAAGCGTTTTCGGGAGCGGCGGATGTACCAGTTCGACAGATTGTCCACCGTGAAATCTCCGATAAGCCGACAGGCGCCGGTCAGATCGTACTGCTCCATCCGCCGGGTTACCTCTTCGACGAGGGTGTTGAGGCTGGAGAGTATCCAGCGGTCGAGTTCAGAGCGCTCTGCTGCCGGAATTTCGGGCTCGGCATACCTGAAGCCATCCACGTTGGCATAGAGCACCAGGAAGTTGTAACTGTTGATGAAGGCTCTGAAGAATTTGCGCTGCTCCTCTTCGATTTCGTCGGTATTGAAGAGTTTGGGACGCCAGGGTGGGCTGGTGACCATGAGGTACCAGCGAATGGCATCCGCGCCATATTTCTCCATCGTCTCAAAAGGATCGACCACGTTGCCTTTCGATTTGGACATCTTCTGGCCGTTCTTGTCGAGAATGTGGCCGTTAACGATCAGGTTCCGGTAGGCTGGCTGGTCGAAAATGAGCGTCGCAATGGCGTGCAGGGTATAGAACCAGCCACGGGTCTGATCGACCCCTTCGGCAATGAAGTCCGCCGGAAAGGTCTCTTCGAACAGCTCTTTGTTCTCGAAGGGGTAGTGCAACTGAGCGAAGGGCATCGAGCCGCTGTCGAACCAGACGTCAATGAGTTCGGGAGTGCGGGTGAAGCGTTTGCCATCCCTGATGAACCAGATGCGATCCACGAAGGGTTTGTGCAGATCGAGTTCAACCAGCCCCTGATCAAGCGCATCGCCGAGCAGCATGGGCGTGCCCTCGATGTCGATGAACCCTTCCCGCAGTTCCGCCACGGAGCCGACAGCGATAAGTTTTCCGGAGGTTGCGTCATCGCCGATCTGGAAATCTTCGGCCACCCAGACCGGCAGCGGGGTGCCCCAGAACCGTTCACGCGAAAGCGCCCAGTCCTTGTTCTCTTCGAGCCAGTTGCCGAAACGGCCTGTGCCGATCTCCGGCGGATTCCAGTTGATGGCACCATTCAGCTCCACCATGCGGGGGGCGATGTCGGTGGTACGGATATACCACGATTCACGGGCATAGTAGATCACGGGTACGTCGTAGCGCCATGAGAAGGGATAGGTGTGATTGACGGTTTCGCGGCGATAGAGCTTGCCCTCCTCCTTGAGACGCTGCATAACCGGTTTGTCAACATCCTTGAAGAACATCCCTTCGTAATCAGGCACCTCTGCGGTGAAGCAGCCGTTCCGGCCAACCGGCTGAAGCATGGGCAACTGGTACTGCTTTGCCAGTTCGTAATCGTCCGCACCAAAGGCGGGGGCAATGTGCACGATGCCCGTACCGTCACCTGTCGAAACAAAGTCACCACAAGCCACGTACCAGCAGCGACGTTCGGGAGTGAAATACGCAAACAGCGGTTCATACTCGCGCCCTTCGAGATCACGGCCTTTGAGTGTCCCGATAACCTCCCATGCCGACTGGTCACCAATTTTTTCGGTGAGCACCTGCAAGCGCGATTCAGCAAGAATAAGCACTTCTCCTGTCTCACGGTTCCTGGTTCGAACGTAATCGATGTCGCGACCAACGGCTAGAGCAACGTTGGAGATCAGCGTCCAGGGCGTGGTGGTCCAGACCAGGATACTCTCTTGTGAATCCCTGAGACGGAAACGGACGTAGACGCTCGGGTCCTGAACCTCTTTGTAACCGAGAGCGAGCTCGTGAGAGCTGAGGACGGTTTCCGATTTGGGATCCTGCGGCACAATCTTGTAATCCTTGTAGATCAGCCCTTTGTCAAAAATGGTCTTCAGGGCCCACCAGACCGATTCGATGTAGTTGTTGTCGCAGGTGATGTAGGGACTGTCCATATCGACCCAGTAGCCCATGCGCTCGGTGAGCTTGCCCCATCCTTCGCGGTTGTCGTCGATGTGGTGGTAGACCAGCGAGCGGGCTTCCCGGTTGAACTCTCCGACGCCGTACTCCTCTACATGTGACTTGTTTTTCAGGCCAAGTTTTTTTTCGACCGATATCTCGACCGGAAGGCCGTGAGTATCCCATCCTGCCTTGCGGGGAACCAGAAATCCCTGCATGGAGCGGTACCGGCAGACCACATCCTTGATGGTTCGGCTGAAAAGGTGGTGTACACCCGGTTTGCCGTTAACCGTCGGCGGCCCTTCATAAAACGAATAGATTCCTTTCGGAGAATCTTTTTCAAGGCTTTTCCTGAAAATGCTGCGTTCAGCCCAGAACTCCCTGATACGGGACTCCATGGCGCTATATGAAAGAGTGGACGGGTACTCGGGATAGTTTTCAGACATGGCGTAGAGAAGATCAAACTGGATAATCAAGAACGGAAGAGCGTTGTCGGCTTCCGCGAAAAAGTGAGAATATACAAGAATCGACAGGAAAAGAGAAGGGCAGGCCACTTCAGTCGAAGAGGCCTGCCTTCAGAGATGCTTTGAGATGGAAAGTCCCGGTGCCTGCTCTGGCAAGGGTCACTTACCGTTGTTTTCGCCAAGCGAAGAGCTGATGCCGTCGAGAATCTGCCGGGCCACGACCGTCATCGAATCGAGCGCCGAGGCAACGACTTTGCTCAGCGGAGTCAAGGCGCCGTCGAGCATGGTGCCCAGACCGACAAGAATGGTCGCGAAATCACCTTTGACGACATCGCCAACCTGCTGCCCCTGGTTGGGAGATTTCATTTGTTCAGCCATATGCTACCGGGATTTTGATTGAATCGTAAATTTCATTGCCGCAATACCGCAACAAAGCAATGTATGACAATAATCGATGCCGTCAAAACAGAGCGCAAAACCAAGAGTTTCAATTTCATTTTGAATGCGGATATTACAGCCGTCCATAGTTGTCTTCGAAACGCACGATATCGTCCTCTCCAAGATAGATTCCGGACTGCACTTCGATGAGTTCGAGTGGAGCATGACCAGGGTTTTCAAGACGATGCCTGGCTTCAACCGGAATATAGATCGACTGGTTCTCTTCAAGAAGCACCTGTTGCTCCTGGACCGTGACCAGAGCACTTCCCGTAACGACTATCCAGTGTTCGGCACGCTTGTGGTGCAACTGGAGGGAGAGGGCGGCGCCAGCTTTGACCATGATGCGCTTGACCTTGAAGCGTTCGCCTTCATCGAGCGTTTCATAGAAACCCCAGGGTCGATAAACCCGCCGATGGATCATCGGCTCTTCACGCTTTTGCAAACGCAGACGCTCGACAATAGCCTTCACCTCCTGCACCCGGTCTTTCGATGCCACAAGCACCGCATCGGCTGTTTCAACAACAATATGACCATCAAGACCGACGGCTGCGATCAGGCGGCTGGTTGAGTGCAGGTAACAGTTCTGAACTTCGTGGGCAAGCACATCACCCCGCGTGACATTGCCCTCCTGATCCCGCTCCTGTACCTCCCAGAGCGCCGACCAGGCGCCAACATCGCTCCATTTGGCCTGCATGGGCACCACGACGGTATTGGAGGTTTTTTCCATGACAGCGTAGTCGATCGAATCTGAAGGACAGGCTTCGAAGGCATCGCGATCAAGACGGAGAAAATCGAAATCGTGCCGACCGTGCTGCAATGCCGCGGTGCATGCCTCGAGAATGGCTGGTGATGAGACCCCGAGTTCAGCAAGGTAGGTTTCCGGCCTGAAAAGAAACATGCCACTGTTCCAGAAATAATCCCCTGAAGCCACGTAGTTCCTGGCACACTCAAGCGAGGGTTTTTCGACGAATTCCGCCACAGGGCGAACCCTTCCCGTGGAACCTGACTGTGCCCTGATATAACCATACCCTGTTTCCGGAGCATCAGGCACGACACCAAACGTCACTAGCCTGCCGGATTGAGCGGCACTGCATCCGGCTTCGATCGATTCGGCGAATGCCTCCAGATCAAGAATGACATGGTCGGCGGGCATGACCAGCATCAGTGCATCGGGATGGCGTCCGGCAAGCATCAATGCAGCGACAGCAACGGCTGGCGCCGTATTGCGACCAAAAGGCTCAAGGATTATGGTCGCGTTACCGGCATCGATCTGGCGAAGCTGTTCTGCGACAAGAAAACGGTGTTCTTCGTTACAGACACAGATGACCGGAGCGATTCCGGCAATCCTGGAAACACGAAGCGCCGTATCCTGCAACATGGTCTTCTCTCCGAAAAGAGGAAGGAGTTGTTTTGGATACATGGCTCTCGACAGTGGCCAAAGCCGGGTACCCGAACCGCCACTGAGAATGACAGGTATGATCATGAGACAATACAACAGTTAAAAAAAAGCCCAGAGGAGCGATCTCAGCGACCGGCATACATTTTTTCATAGTAATCCTGATACTGGCCTGAAGTGACCTGATCGAGCCATGCCTGATTCTCGAGATACCAGTCAACCGTCTGCTCAAGACCTTCCTCAAAAGTCACGGAGGGTACCCAGCCAAGATCACGTTGCAGTTTCGAAGCATCGATGGCGTAACGAAGATCGTGTCCTGCCCGATCGGTCACCCAGGTGATCAGCGCCTCTGATGTTCCGGCTTCCCGTCCGAGTTTGCTGTCCATGATGCGGCAAAGCAGCCTGATGAGATCGATATTGGCCCATTCATTATGTCCACCGATGTTATAAGTCTCTCCTTCGGCTCCATGATGAAAGATACAGTCGATAGCCCGGCCATGATCAACCACCCAAAGCCAGTCCCTGACGTTCAACCCCTTGCCATAGACCGGGAGGGGTTTGCGGAGGCGAATGTTGTTGATGAACAGAGGAATGAGCTTTTCAGGAAACTGGTGTGATCCATAATTGTTCGAACAATTGCTGATAATCACCGGAAGGCCGTAGGTATCGTGGAAAGCCCGCACAAAATGGTCTGATGAGGCTTTTGATGCCGAATAGGGACTGTGAGGATCATACGGGGTCGATTCCGAAAACATGCCGTCACTTCCGAGCGATCCGTAGACCTCATCGGTCGAGACGTGATAGAAACGCTTGCCTTCACAGCTCCCTTCCCATATCGATCTGGCGGCAACAAGCAGATTGACGGTGCCAAGGACATTCGATACCACAAATTCAGAGGGATTTTCAATGGAGCGATCCACGTGAGATTCGGCAGCGAGATGAATGACCGCATCGAAGCGGTACTTGCCGAAGAGATCGAGGAGAAATCGACCGTCGGCGATATCGCCCTTGACAAACCGGTAGTTCGGCAATGACTCGACATCGCTCAGATTGGCCAGATTACCGGCATAAGTGAGCTTGTCAAGGTTGGTTATCGTATAGTCCGGCCATGAGTTCAGGAAGTGCCTGATGACATGTGATCCGATAAACCCCGCCCCCCCCGTGATAAGAATATGCATAATCAGTAGTCTATGTTAAGTGCTGAGTGCTGAGTGCTGAGTGCTGAGT
>JAAXWL010000057.1:0-9089 GCA_013334975.1 Chlorobiaceae bacterium | reverse complement strand
AACTATTCATCCTATACGACCTATAAGACCTATTCCCATATTTCAAGTAAAAAAAAATCACCCTTTGCCAGAGCTTTCCTCGAGCTGTTCGAGCATCTTCAACAGGCTGTCGTGCCAGTGTGGTATTTCCAGACCCCACAGCTCTTTTATTTTTCTTTTGTTCAGAACGCTGTATTGTGGCCTTTTTGCTGGTGTGGGATAATCGCTGCTTTCTATGGGCATGACCTTGCAGCTCAAGGCCGCTGCGTCCATGATCGCTTTGGCAAAATCATACCATGAACACACCCCTTCGTTGGAGTAATGGAAGGTATCGGCATAGTGACGCTCCGGATCGAGGCGCTCCAGCATCGACACAATGGCCCTTGCCAGATCGGCAGCCCAGGTCGGAGAGCCCACCTGATCGAAAACAACTCCGATCTGCTCCCTTTCTCGACCAAGCCTGAGCATGGTTTTCACGAAATTCAGACCATAAACCGAGTAGAGCCAGGAGGTACGGATAATGATATGGGAGCAGCCGATCGATCTGATGGCTTCCTCTCCTTCCCATTTTGATTGTCCGTACACGCCGCATGGGGATACCTGGTCGTCCTCCAGATACGGCCTACAACCATTGCCGTCAAAAACATAATCAGTTGAAACATTAAGCAGCAGCGCTCCGGCAGCCTTTGCTGCTGCGGCAAGCACCGCAGCGCCATCACGATTCACCCGAAAAGCAGCCGCAACCTCGTTTTCCGCTTTGTCCACTGCCGTCCATGCAGCGCAATTAACGATCACGCTAACAGAGAGCTCCCGGCAAACGGCATTGACCTGAGCTTCATCGGTGATATCGAGTTCAGGCAGATCCCTGAAAATGAGGTTGTGACGCTCATCGTCGCGCCAAAGGTTCAGCAGCTCAGAGCCAAGTTGACCGCGGCTTCCGGTAACAAGAATATTCATTCCACTCCGATCAGTTTAATCATGCACCAATCAACACCTCGCCTCTACAATCCCAGGTCAATACCCTCGATCTCGTTGAGAAAGGGCTGAAGACGATCTTTTTCTGAAAGGTTTACTGCGTCATCCGGAATGCTCCAGTCAATGCCGATTGCCGGATCATTCCATCGAACTCCGGCCTCATGTGATGGCGCATAATAGGCATCACACTTGTAACTGAACTGCACTGTTTGACTCAGCACGGCAAAACCGTGGGCGAAACCAGGAGGAACCCACATCATCCGATGGTTCCGGTCACTGAGCAGTTGGGCTGTATGCTGACCAAAAGTCGGTGATCCCTTTCGAATATCAAGAGCCACATCGAGCACACTTCCCTGAATGACACGGACAAGCTTGCCCTGATAATGAGGCGATTTCTGGTAATGCAGACCCCGGATCACACCATAACGCGAAAATGATTCATTATCCTGCACAAAACGATGAGCGCCGATATGAAGGTCAAACAGATCCTGCCGAAATGACTCGAAGAACCAGCCGCGATCGTCTCCGAACACTTTTGGTTCAAACAACAGAACGTCAGGTAATGAGGTTTCGAGAATACGCATACAAGATTGAGTGCTCAAGAGTTGATTCATTCAATACATTACCACAACCATGCTTCAGATACTCTTTTCGAGAAGCTTGAGAAGATACTTCCCGTACTGGTTTTTGATCAGGGGCGAAATAAGGCGTTCAAGTCCGGCATCGTCGATCCAGCCATTGCGCCAGGCAATCTCCTCTGGACAGGCTATTTTGAGTCCCTGCCGCTTTTCAACCGTTTCGATAAAATTGCCGGCCTGCTGGAATGAGTCATGCGTTCCGGTATCGAGCCAGGCAAAACCGCGCCCCATGATGGAGCAGACCAGGTCGCCTCTTTCGAGATAGACCTGATTGACCGTGGTGATTTCAAGTTCGCCCCTTGCCGAAGGCTTCACCTCATGAGCAATACCAACAACATCGTTCGGGTAGAAATAAAGCCCGGTAACGGCATAGTTTGACCTGGGTTGTTCCGGCTTCTCAACGACCGACAACACCGTTCCCGATGCATCGAACTCCACAACGCCGTAACGTTCAGGATCACTGACATAATATCCGAAAACAACCGCTTTGCTCTGCTGCTCTACGGTGCGGACAGCATCTTCGAGCATACCGCTGAAACCATATCCGAAAAAAATGTTGTCACCAAGTACCAGGCAGACATCATCACCACCGATAAAGTCGCTGCCGAGAATGAACGCCTGGGCCAGCCCATCAGGAGTTGGCTGAACCGTCCAGGAGAGGCGAATTCCCCACTCACTGCCGTCGCCAAGCAGTCTCATGAATGAGGCCTGATCTTCGGGAGTGGTAATGACGAGAATATCCCTGATACCCGCGAGCATCAGCGTGGTCAGCGGGTAGTAGATCATCGGCTTGTCGTAGACCGGCAAGAGTTGTTTGGATACGGCTCTGGTAACCGGATAGAGACGAGTGCCGGAGCCTCCTGCAAGAATAATCCCTTTCATGATGGCTTGTAGTGTCAGGTCAGTTTTTGCCTCTCGGAGATGCCACCATAACCTATGGTCGCATCTTGCAATATAGAGAAATTTTATCGTCTCTTTTTTTGTATGAATCAATCAGCATGATCACCGAGCACCCTGCTTCGGAGGCCACTGCTATCCATTGTCGTGCGTCATGAGCAACCGACTGCCGTTTTCTCAAAAAAAAACCGTCTCTCCGGAAAAAGCGGATTCTGTCAAAATAAATATTATTACGTACCTTGTCACGAACGTTCGAAACATTCTGAGTTTGCCATACCGGCCCTATGAACACCGATACCCTTCATTCCGTCAAAGAGCACTACTACATCAACCGTGCAGCCCGGTCTCGTTATCACCTTGACGATCCGGCACTGCTTCAGTTGCCGAAAAATCGACGGGAAGCGTTAACTCTGGCCGAGCAACAAACCGAATCGATCAATCGCAGGATTTCTCTGGTCGATGGTGACCAGGCAAAAAAGATTTTGCCTGCACAGTTTCATGCCATGAAACTGCTTCATGAACTGCTGCATCATCTTATCGAAAAGGTGACTGGTTTGCCCGAAAAAGCGCTCGGATTGCTCAACCGCGACACTTCCCGCTGGCATACCATGGAGTACCTCGGACAATTCCTTGAGCTGTTTCCGCCCGACGAGGTCTACCTTTCAGGAAAATCACCAGAAGCGTATCTGCATGATGGCAAGCATCTGAAAAACGCTCTCGAAGAGGCATTCCTTGTCTGGCTCAACAACCAGAATCCGGCGCTTGAGCCCTTTTCTGTTTTACTTTCGGACAGCGAACTGCGCAGCAATGCGGCTTACCCGCATCTGGTGCGGGCCATGACACTGGCCATGCAAGCCGCTGGCCCTGTCGGTGACCGAACGGATGATCTCGATGAATTGCTCACGCTTCCGTTCAGGCATGCACCAAACTCTTTGCTTGCCCAGTTGCGCTTTATCTCCATGAACTGGAAAGATATTCTCGGGGATTCACCCTGGTGGCCCCTGCTCGATGAGGCCATCGTGCTGGTTGAAGATGAGAACCGGTATCTCTTTTTTGAAAATCTAGCCCACGAACGCGGGCATACCGGTGGTGGTAAGCTGAGTAGTGAGCACCCGATCGGTCTACCGGAATATGCCGATCTTGGTGACGCTCCGGCACGATACTCCCACGACTCTTCGTGGATGCCGGAAGTGGTCATGATCGCCAAAAGCACCTATGTATGGCTCTGGCAGCTCAGCAGAAAATACCAGCACCATATCAGCCGCCTTCAGGACATTCCCGATGAAGAGCTCGACCAGCTTGCCTCAAGCGGATTCACTGCATTGTGGCTTATCGGTCTTTGGCAGCGAAGCCATGCTTCGCAGAAAATCAAGCAGCTCCTGGGCAATGCTGAAGCGAAGGCATCGGCTTATGCTCTGGAAAAATATGAGATTGCCGACGAAATAGGCGGGTACGACGGCTACACTGACCTCAGGAACCGGGCTATGGCGCGTGGCATCCGCCTGGCCAGCGACATGGTGCCAAACCACACCGGCATCGATTCCGAACTGGTGCGCCAAAGGCCAGAGTGGTTCCTGTCGACCAACGAGCCGCCCTATCCGAACTACACCTACAATGGCCCCAATCTGAGTGCCGATAACCGGTACGCCATCCATATCGAGGATGGATACTGGAACCGTTCGGATGCTGCGGTAACCTTCAGAAGAATTGACTACCTGACCGGCGACACCCGGTATCTTTATCATGGCAATGACGGAACCATCATGCCGTGGAACGATACGGCCCAGCTCAATTTCCTCGATCCTGAAGTGAGAGAAGGCGTTATCCGGCAGATTCTGAATGTAGCAAAAATGTTCCCGATCATCCGGTTTGACGCAGCGATGGTTCTTGCCAAAATGCATATCCAGAGACTCTGGTACCCTCTGACGGGCCATACCGCAGGAGTCCCTTCACGAGGCGCCTGGTCGATGAGCATGGCAGATTTCGAAGCAGCCATACCTGAAGAGTTCTGGCGGGAGGTGGTCGATCGTGTTGCTCATGAGGTGCCGGAGACGCTGCTTCTTGCCGAAGCCTTCTGGATGCTCGAAGGCTATTTCGTCAGAACACTCGGCATGCATCGCGTCTACAACAGCGCGTTCATGCACATGCTTAAAAAAGAGGACAATGCCGGGTATCGCCAGCTCATCAAAAAAACCCTCGAGTTCGATGCTGAAATTCTGAAGCGCTACGTCAATTTCATGAACAACCCGGACGAGGATACGGCCATAGCCCAGTTCGGTAAAGGAGACAAGTATTTCGGGGTGTGCATGATGATGATCACCTTGCCGGGACTGCCGATGTTCGGCCATGGCCAGGTTGAGGGGCTTACGGAAAAATATGGCATGGAATACGCTCGCGCATATTACGACGAAATGGCTGATGAGGTACTGGTTCACCGTCATGAACGGGAAATTTTCCCGGTCATCAAAAAACGGGCACTCTTCGCCGAAGTAAGCAACTTCCATCTTTTTGATCTCTATACCGCTTCGGGTTCTGTCGAAGAAAACGTGTTCGCATACTGCAACCATTTCGACTCTCAATCCGCGCTCTTTATTTTCAACAACCGCTACGAAGCGTCGGATGGGTGGATCAGGATCTCCTCGGCAAGACTCGAAAACGGTTCGCTCACGCATTCAGGACTTGCCGATGCGCTTCGCCTTCCCGGTGACCATGACGCTTACCTCCTCTTCAGGGAGCAAAGGAGTGGACTCGAATTTATTCGCCAGGGTACCGTCATCCGGGAAAACGGCCTCCACATCGCCCTGAATGGATATGAGTACAATCTTTTCCTCGATTTCAGCGTCGTCAGACCCACAAAACTCAGGCCCTATGACCGGGTATGCCAGGATCTCGACGGCAGAGGCGTCAGCTCTATCGAACTGGCAACGCTCTCGATGAGCCTCCGCCCCGTTCATCTGCTGGTGGCCTCAGGGCTTGATCGGATCATGAGCGAACCTCCGGAGGGTTCCAATGAGGAAGGCTCGCTTTTCGGGTCGGAGTGCAGAGCGCTTCTCGAAAGCCTTTCGGAGCGTTTCGCCGAAATCATGGAAAAAACGCTGCTGCTGCCACCCGGTATAGCGGAAACAGCATCCAGCAACTACCTGATTCTGGTGCGTCTGGCAACAGTGCTTGACAAGATCGCCGGAACGAACCGGATCAAAGCCGCTCTCGGGATCGGCAGCGAAACATTTCTTCCGATGGCAAGAACCCTCATCACCCTTGCAGGCATTCAGAAAATGCTGGAGTACAACGGGCTTCTGGAAGAGCAGGTCATCGATCAGTGGATGCTGGGCGAAACCCTTAAAACGCTGCTCGTAAAAAAGAGCACCTGGCCCGCACACGGGACACCCGCAGTCGATCTCTTCTCCTGCCTGCTCTCCCTGTGGTCACTCACCGAAAGCGATGAAACCCCGGACGAGCGGATCATGTGCTCGATCAGAACCCTTTTCGAATCGGGCGACAGCCATTTCAGAAACTTCATGCAGTTACAACTGCTGCACGACAGGGAGTGGTTCCGTGAACGACAACTGACCATGATCGCTGCATGGCTCATGGTGCAGGCGCTCCTGGAAACTGACCTGAGTGACAACACAGAAAACGAAGCTGAGGATGATGAGCACTTCATTTTCCTCCTGTGCTCCTGGCTCGATGCCATTGAAAACCTTGAGACCGCTGCCTTTGTTGGTGGCTATGAAATCAACACCCTGCTTCACGCTGCAACCAGTACCGCGTAATAAAAAAAAGAGCATGGCCCGCTGCGTCCACCAGAAGCGATGTGCACCCAAAGAAAAAGCCCGGAAAACCGGGCTTTTTCTTTGTCAAAACGAAGCGGATGCTTATTTAGGAAGCATCGAATACTCTGCATAGACCCTGTAGGTATTGATGAGCAGGAAAGCCAGCACCAGAATACCAAATACGGTGAAGATTGGACTTTTCTTCTCCTCTGAAGCCTGACGGTCGATAAATGGCACCAGAAGCCACACGACGCCACCAATGGTGAAGAGAATGATCGCAAGAAGCTCGCCGCCTTCAAACTTGAAGTCTTTGAGCAACTGGAACTGCGCCCAGAAATACCACTCCGGCTTGATACCGACAGGAGCTGAAGCGAGCGCATCAGCCTTCACGCCAATCTCCCAGGGGAAAATGACCGACAGATAAACGAGCAATGCGAAACCGATCAGCCAGCCGATGCCATCTTTGGCGAGAAAGGTCGGGAAGAACTTCTCATAACCCTTGATCAGACCAGCCTCTTTGTAGCCGATTGGCGAAGAGGTGCCAAGAACCTGCACCAGAGTAAGGTGGGCGGTAAGCACCAGCATCACCAGACCGGGAAGCAGCACGACATGCAGCGAAAACATGCGGGTAAGGGTTTCGCCGCTGACCTCGGGGCCACCACGAAGAATCTCGACCAGGAATGCGCCGCCGGGAGCGACCTTCGGCACCTCGGTACCCACCTGGGTAGCGAAGAAGGCCAGTTCGTTCCAGGGAAGCAGATAGCCGGTGAAGCCGAAACCGAGGCTGAGCACCAGCAGAATGAAGCCACTGACCCACATCAACTCACGAGGCTTGCGATATGACTTCATGAAGAAGGTGCTGAACATGTGGATGAACAGCATCATGATCATCAGGTTGGCACTCCATGCATGGATCTGGCGAAGCAGCCAGCCAAAGGGTACTTCTCTCTGAATAAACAGGAATGAGGAGAATGCAGCTGCTTCGGTTGGCTTGTAGTACTGGAGCAGCAGAAGGCCGGTCAGAATCTGGATAATAAAGAAAAAGAGACCGAGACCGCCGAAATAGTACCAGAAGGAGAGACGGTGCTTCGGCACCTCTTTGTGCTTCAGGTAATCGATGATCGGGTTAAGCACGTAAAAACGCTCCTGAAACCATGCACCGAGAACACCAACTTTTGAATCCTTGTAGGGATTGGATTCCGGGCGGTCAACCGGAGGTTTGTAGACGCCGGAAGGTGTGGCAGCTGCCGTGGTGGCGGCAGGCTTGGCAGGGGCTTTGGCAGCGACAGGAGCTGCGGGCTTGGCAGCGCCCGGAGCAGCAGGTTTGGCGGCAGCGGGCACAGCGGGCTTGGCCGCTCCTGGCGCCGCCGGTTTCGGCTTGGCAGGAGCACTGCCTGCGGCCGGCTTCTGGGTATTTTCAGCCATATGTCTTGACTCCCTTGATTTTCAGGTATTGATGCTTAAGCTTTTGAAATGATGATGTTGTCCCCTTCGATCCTTGCCTTGAACGGCTTCAGCGGCAAGGGCTGAGGACCGGAGATGATCTCACCGGTCAGCTTGTACTTTGCGCCGTGACAAGGACAGAAATACTGGTTATCGGCATCGATCCAGTTGACCAGGCATCCAAGATGGGTACACACAGCGCTTACCGCCGTCAGGGTACCCCCTTTGTTGACCACGATGACCTTGTCTTCATTGAACTGATAGATCTTGCCCTTCCCGTCCGCAATCTCTGAAATCTTGCCAACGACAAGTTCATTGACAATTTTGATTTTCCTTGCCGGGGGAATGATATACTTCACGACAGGATAGAGGGTCGTGGCAGCCACGACTGCACCCACTCCACCGACAATCTTGTGCAGGAAACCCCTGCGCTCGAAATCGACTCCCTTGAGCCCACCCTCTCGAGGTTTGCCGCCGGTAACCGCACCTGCAGAAGCGGGAGCAGCTCCCTGACCCAGCGAACTCATCCTTGCCGGGCTTTTAAAATTACCAGTTTGCGCCATTACTATCTATCTCCTTTTAATGACTTGAGTTGTATGAATCCAGATGGCTTCCGAAGCCTGACGGTATTTCCTGAATGACTCGCGGACTCCTGACCTGCTTTCCGGTCGGAAGAGCGCCGTAAACACTGATGGCTCGAACAGAATGACACCGAAGTTAAAATATTTTCCTGTTTATCCTATAAAACATGTCAAATCGGTGTTTGAAAAAATTGTACAGGAAATACATTGCCGAATGCTGGCCAACCCGCCAGACACGACTTGCCGTAAAAAATTGCATTACCCTCGAATTCAGCGCTGCGGGATTCAGAAATTCGGAGATACCTTTGACCTCCTCCAGACGCTCCTCCCCGATCGTCATGGAAAGTGTCGAGGTGTAGCGCAGGTAGAACGGACCGGTATCGAGCGCTGTCTGGTGCCGTATCTCCACGCAGACTCTCCCCGCATCAAGCCGTAACGTTCTGGCATGAACCGGTGCAAAAAGCCCTCGTTTAAAATGGCTCTCGCTGACGTTCACGGTCTCGAACACTGACTGACTGCCGGTTGCGTGATCGCGGAGCATCATGACTGCCTGTGGTCTGGAAGCGCGGCCACGAAGAAACACCACGTAATAGATCAGGTCATAACGATCCGAAAAAGCACGCCCCCAGTACCAACGGTCGATCGATTCGTACATCGGGATGATGCCGAGATTGTGATCGTGATAGCCTCTGCCCCGAAAGTGCAGCACCTGCCTCTCGTTCGAGGCGAGCGCTACGATGTCGAGTACGCCAAATACCTCGGCTTTCGGAACGCTCAGCACCCACTGGTGGCGAAAATCGACG
>JAAXWL010000056.1 GCA_013334975.1 Chlorobiaceae bacterium | reverse complement strand
AGCGCCGTGATGCTCGATATGCAGCGCAGCGCCGAATCGGTTACCATGGATGTGCGTGCTGACGGCGAGGCGCTGCTGGTGCTTAGCGAGCTCTTCTATCCGGAGCGATGGAGGCTTTCGGTCGATGGCCGATCGCAGCCGACGCTGAAGGTCGATGCTCTCATCCGGGGCGTGGTGGTGCCGTCCGGAGAGCATGTCGTCAGTTTCGTCTATGACCGGAGCCGCTTCGAGACGGGCCGGAGGGTGTCGTTGGCGGCGACGCTCCTGTCGCTGGCACTCATGGTTTCGGGCTTCGTCACCGGGCGCTCCTCTTCGGCAAAATCCAGACCTTCAGGCAAACCGTGAGAAAAGCGCTGTTCCTGACCCGCCATTTTCCTCCCTACGCGACAGGCGGTTCATCGAGGGCCTGGAAGTTCGCCTCCAACCTTGCTTCTATCGGCTGGGAGCCGGTCGTTATTGCACCACCTGCCATCAGCGGGATACCGGGTGTTGAGCCATCGGGCTCTTATCCGCTCCACGGCATTTACCGCACTGGCCCGGAGATCGATCCGGGACAGATCGATGCGTCTGTACGGAATGACCTTTTGCATGGCCGTGAGGCGCCGCTGGTTGCCCGATCATTGAGGGCGCGCATCTCCCGACTCTTCAGGGCCTCTTCCGACGGTGCGACATGGACGAAAAGTGCAGCCGAGCTGGTTGAACAGCGACTCGCCGAAGAGCCGGAGATCGAGCTGCTCTATGCCCAGGGGCCGCCGATCGAGCCGCTGAAGCTGGCCATCGACATCGCACGGAACCACTCCCTTGCAGTCATGCTCGACGTGACCGCCCCGCTCGATCCGGCGATGCCGCAGCCCGGAGCATCAGCTTCGTCTGTTGCTGCCAAAGCCGAGGAGCAGATCGTGCTTTCGGGACTCTCCCTGCTGACACCGAACCGCATGCTCAAGGAGTACTTCCTGAAAAAGTATCCCGGCAGACTCGATCACAACCGTGTAACCATCGTTCCTCCTGCGTATGATGCTTCGCATCCCGTCTTCAGAAGAGCGCAACTGAAACACTCAGGAATGGTGCTGCCTCTTGCACTACTGGTGGAGGAGCTCTCCAGAGCCGAACTCAAGGCACTGATTGGGGGGCTCGATGGCTGGCTCAGGGCAGACGGCATCATGGCCGGAGGTGTTGAGCTGCTACTCCTGGGCGGCGGGGCTTCGGCGTTACTTCGACGAGTTGCAAAAAAACCGCTGGCGAAATTCATGACGATCGATGAACCCGGCGGTCTTGAGCGCGAGCTGGAGCTGTGCCGGAAAGCTGGATTTTTTTGCGCCGTTATGGGCAGTGCGACCATCAATACGAGCATCGTGCCGGATCGCCTGGTCGATGCACTCGGCATGGGGCTTCCCCTCAGTATCATCGCTCCCGAAGGGGTGGCCTCGCGGCTGGTGCTTGAGGCTGGCGGGCAGTGCGCCAAACCCGGAGACGCGGGCGCGATTATGGAGCTGTTCCGGGCAATGACATCAGCCTGGTCGTTCGGCTCCCTGCTTTCAGCTCCCGACGACCTGAAAGAGAGGCATTCGATACACGCCGTCATGCAGGCGCTGAGAGGAGCAATCGCCACCCAGCCGGTGATCTGATACCCGCATTTACCATCCTTTTTTCGGAACCATTCGGCGCCCCGCAATCTTTTATCATGATTTACCATTGTACTATGGATTGAACCACGACTCATGGTTCTGCCCTGATTTGCCAACCCATTATCTTCACTTCATGAAATACCACGCAAGAATTTTCATCTTCGGGCTGTTACTGCTCATGCCCCTGAGCGCTTCGGCTGCTGCCTGGAACATCGATGCCGATCATTCGAGCATCGGGTTCAGCATCCGGCATCTGATGGTGTCGAATGTAAGGGGTAACTTCGACAGGTTCAGCGGAACGGTTGATCTCGATGACCGGAACATCATCGCCTCGAAGGTGACGGTTACCATCGATCCCGCATCGATCAATACCAGGCTGCCAAAGCGTGACGAGCATCTGCGTGGCCCGGAATTTTTCGATGTGACGAAGTATCCCTCCATGTCATTCGTTTCGAAACAATGGCGCAGGGATGCCAAAGGGAAGCTGAAGGTCACGGCTGACCTGACGATGCATGGCGTGACCCGCACGGTGGTGCTCGATGTCGCCCCGTTTTCGCCTGAAACTGCTGATCCCTGGGGGAACTTCCGCCGGGGAACGACGGCAAAGACGACCATAAACCGTAAGGATTTCGGTCTCGACTGGAGCAAGACGATGGATAACGGCGGTCTGATGATCGGCGAAGAGGTGGAGATCACCATGGAAATCGAAATGGTTAAAGCCAAAGCCAACTGAGGTTTGCAGGATGGACGGGCGGGGGTGATACCCGGAATTGTTTTTCTTTTCAAGAGAAGCTGTTCCGGGTACCAATCCGGCATTCAAAAAGGTGACTATTATCTCTGATTTCAAGCCCCATGAATGTATACTGCATAAGCTCTGACACCTGTCATGTATATGCTTGCCGGATTAATAGCAGGGCTTTCAGGAGCATCCCGAATCCGGTAATGACAGCAGGCCTCTCTTGCGGGTATTCTTACCGTCAATCCAGACTCAATTCAACCGATGAAAAAAAAGAGGCAGCTTCCCCTTCCCGCTCGTGAACATTACTTCCAGAGGAAGCGTGAAAAAAAGGTGCTCAGAAGTCGCCTTCAATCCATCGGCCAGCAGTCGGGCACGCTGATTCATATTGGCGAAAAGAGGGTCGAAAAAGCGGAAATCAAGGCTATCGGGTATGATGAAGGGCAGGCGATTACTCTTGTGGTAAAGGATGCTGCCGAATGCATTGCCTTGAAAGAGAGGTTCGGGGTTCTCTGGATCGACGTTGCCGGGTTGCATGAAACCGGTGTGATCGAAAAAATAGGAGAGATTTTCGGTATCGATCCACTGACTCAGGAGGATATCCTGCATACCGGCCAGCGTCCGAAAGTGGAGGATTTTGAACGCTATCTGTTCATGACGTTTCAGATGCTCGAATTCAACAGCGAGAGCGGTGAGCTCAGCCAGGAGCAACTGAGTATCGTGCTGGGACCTGGCTGGGTGATCACCTTTCAGGAGATCCCGGGTGACATGTTCGATCCTGTCCGGCAGCGGATCGGCAGCATTGGCTCGAAACTCAGGAAGCACAAGGCCGATTTTCTTGCCTGCTCATTAGTCGATGCCGTTGTCGATCACTACTTCTCGATACTTGAAGAGATCGAGACCCGGATCGACACACTCGACGCCGAGTTGATGGCGTCCTTCAGCCAGGAGACTTTCAGCGCGCTCAACTTCCTGAAGCGCGAACTGATCATGTTCCGCAAGGCGGTATGGCCGCTCAGGGAGGTCATCGGCAGCGTGGCGCGAGACGACTTTGCTGTTGTGGGCGATATGGTGGAGCACTATTTCAGGGATGTGTACGACCACATCATTCTTGTGATCGATACGGTCGAAGTATTTCGTGAGATCGTCACCAGCATGCACGAAACCTGGCTTGCCGGGGTCAACAACCGGATGAACGAAGTCATGAAGTTCCTCACCATGATTGCCACGATTTTCATGCCCCTGTCCTTTATCGCCGGGCTTTACGGCATGAATTTCCGGAACATGCCCGAACTGAACCTCTCTTGGGGCTACTATGCCGTCCTCGGCCTGATGGTGCTGATTGTTGTCGGTTTCCTGGGGTATTACCGCTCAAGGAGATGGTACTGAAAGAACTCAAAGGACATAAAGGACACAGGAGTTCAAGACGATTCTTCCTGGAATTCAGCTCTCCTTGTAACTCCTCACTTGGCGCTACTTCTTTTTGTTGCCGAGGAAATAGGTCAGGCTTGCAGTAACCAGGGCAATGGCTCCGCCAAGCCAGATCAGCTCCTGCTCACCATGCCACTTGACCACATGGCCGAGAAACACCACAGCCATGACCACAATAATGACCCCGACAAGTTTGTTTTTCAGGTCGTCAAGGGTGTGGATGACCAGCCAGTCCGGCAAAGCGATGGTATCGTCGATGAACAGCTCGTACAGTCCTGCCGAAATGATAAAAAAGACCGTTCCAAGCAGGAAGAGGTCGATGTTTTCGATGAATCCGAGAGCGAGAATTTTGCCGCCTTTGCTGGTGACCTGTGCGTAGAGAAGGGTATCCGTGATGAGCTGGAAGACCGAAATGCCACCATACACCAGCAGCGTCAGAGAGGCAAAGAAGGTTCCGCTAACGGCGATGAGCACGAGGTATCTGCTTGAAGAGAGCAGTCGCTGTATCATGGGCAAGATGAAAGATAAATTTGTCGTAAAAAGGGTTCCGTGTATAAGTTAAGCAATGCATCAATAATACGAAACCGTTCCGCGCTGACTTGCCTGGTACGGTTCTTTTTTCTGAATTATTCAAACCTGAAGAAATGGCTGATATGCTGGTTTGTGATTTCAGGGCAACCTGCGTGAGCTGGAGTAACGTCGATGATTTTGTCATGGGCGGTATATCGGACAGCACAATGCTGCTTGATCCGGATGGGGGCGCAACGTTTTCCGGCAATCTGTCGCTTGAAAATGCCGGTGGCTTTGCTTCGGTGCGGACGGTACTTGAAAACCGGAACCATGAGGCCTTCGATGGATTCAGGCTGAGGGTGAAAGGCGATGGCAAGCGCTACAGTTTCAGGATCAGAAACGACGACCGGTTTGACGGCATCGTTTACAGATCCGATTTCGATACTGTTGCCGACAGGTGGACGGATATCTGTTTGCCCTTTTCAGGCTTCATTCCATCTTTCCGGGGAAGAGCGCTCGAAGATCTCTCCCCGCTCGACAGCGCCAATATCGTTCAGATTGGCTTCCTCATCTCGAACAAACAGGCTGGCTCTTTTCGCCTTGAGATCGACAGGATCGAGGCGTACCGGACGTCCGGTACTTGACGCGGGGTGCACATTGAGGTTTCCTGGTACCGGAAGTCGGCGAACGCAAAGCGAGCAACGGGCCAGCCGGTAACAGGATTGAATCAGTTAGGGGACGCTCACAACAAACTCTGCAAACTCATCGCCGGAGAGTGTCTGATTTGCTGTAATGCCAAAAAAACCATTGACATTGTATCCGTCGTCGTCGCGGGAGATGAGTGCTCCTGGTGAGCGCCTCAGGGATGCCCGGTTACGGAGGCGGTTTTCGATGGAAACGGTGTGCATCAGAGCCGATATATCCCGACCGACACTCTACAAAATCGAGCATGGCGATCCGTCGGTCTCTATCGGTCATTACGTAAAGGTGCTGAGGGTTCTTGGTATGGTTGAAGACCTTGCCTGCATTGTAAAAGAGGACAGGATTGGCCGACGCATTCAGGACGAATCCCTTCCACACCGTAAAAGAGCCCCACGCACGAAACGATCGAAGGGAGACCCTGATGCCGAAGCCTGGTGAAGAACCTCGTAATCCTCTCGAACATTTTTACGTTACAGTAGTTGCGGTCAACGGTAACTAATCGGAATTTCTTTTATCATCGAAATCGGTATCGAGTTCCACTTGAAGAGGCTAAAGCAAAACTCACTCTGAATTGTGGTTAATTACCATAACCATCTAATAATTAAACAGATAAATCCAGAATAGGGTTTTCTTTTTTCACTAAAATAATCGATTTCGATACCGATACCGATACCGATTTCGATAAGTCAATGGTACTTTAGAAAACGCCAGTATAATCTTGATATGTCACTGGTTGCAATGAACAGTGCTTCCTGTTTTTAACACAAAGAAGAGCAGGGACTGGAGTATTATTTATAAATTCAATAAATCAGAAATCGGCCTGTTCGCTGTGTGCATGACAGAGCTTCACCATTATAACACAGAGGATAGATTATGGCAACCGCTGAACAGATCAAGTCACTCATTCGTTCACATTGCAACGAGCAACCTGAGCAGTTTTTTACGATTGCCTTGCAGGTTGCGGCACACGAAGCGAAGCAGGGGCACCAGAGCTTTGCACACGAAATACGTACACTTGTCGATAAGGCCAAGCTCAAGCCTGGCCGTGTTATCCCTTTTACGCCCGACCTTGATCATCTTGTTCTGACGACGGAGCCAAAGGAGCGGCTTGGCTCTCTGGTGCAGTCTGATGATATGCGCGGGCGAATCGAGAGAATTCTGCGTGAATATCGACAGAAAGAGAAGCTGGAAAAGTACGGGTTAACCCACCGGAGAAAAATTCTTCTCGCTGGCCCTCCGGGTACCGGTAAAACACTGACAGCATCGGTACTTGCCGGAGAACTGGGACTTCCGTTGTGTACGATCATGATGGACAAGATTGTCACAAAATTCATGGGTGAAACGAGCGCAAAGCTTCGGCAGATATTCGATGTTATGCCGCTCAATCGTGGAGTTTACTTTTTCGACGAGTTTGATGCTATTGGTGGTGAACGCAGCCGCGAAAATGATGTGGGCGAAATGCGCAGGGTGCTCAATGCCTTTCTTCAGTTCATCGATCGGGACGAATCTGACAGTCTGATTGTGGCGGCAACCAACAATCCCCGAATTCTCGATCAGGCTCTTTTTCGACGATTTGATGATGTCCTGCATTACCATCTGCCGGAAAAGGCTGAAATCGAAAGGCTGATCGATAATCGACTTGGTTCTTTTCGACTTGGGAGCATGGCGACCGATGCTGCCGTCAAACTCGCCGAATCACTCAGTCATGCCGAGATCACGCAGGCGTGTGACAACGCGATCAAAGAGGCAATTCTTGCCGACAGGAAAGCCGTAACCGCGACACAGCTCAAGCAAATGCTTCAGGAGCGCCGATCAGCATATAAGGGATCGCAAGAAAAATAATCCTCTATGGCAAAAGAATACCCTCACATTTTTCTGTACGATGTTCAGCAATCAGAAGATTACACGACTCCGAGAAGTGGCGGGAGTAATCATGATACATTGCCGGCAAGGGAACGTCAGGCGCACAGTATCAGATTGCAGAAGCAATGGGAGGCTATTTGGGAACGGGTTAGAGAAGAGCAAGGATCTCGTTTAGCTGTCTCAATGCCGAATAAAGATGGCGTTTATATCCAGTTTGAAGGAGCTGCCGGGTATGAGCTTGTTACCAAGAGTCTTGAAGATCGCTCATCAGGAATACGCCTTCTCAATATTCGTGACAACAATGAACTGAAGATTACGCAGGCGACTGTTTTCATCCCTTTTGGGAAACAGGACTGTTTTCTGAATAAAATCATCGCATACGCTAATGAGCAGACTCTGAAAGGGCATCCAAAGCACGATAAGCTCATGCGAAGCGTAGAGGATTTTCGGATTGCTGTTCTTGAATCTTTCTGGATCGATGAACCACAACGGCTCCCTCAGGGGAATGTGGCCGTTTGGTGCGAAATCTGGCTTCAGGGAGATGCTGATGAAATTGAGAACAAAGAAACAGAGCAACGTTTCCGGGAAATTGCCCTGATTCTTGGAATCGAAGTGCAAGAGCAGACGCTTCGCTTTCCTGAAAGATCAGTGCTGCTTGGAAGAGCGACACGAGAACAGCTAAGCAATCTGATTGCTGCCAGCCCGGATATTGCGGAATTCAGGCGAGCTGAAGAAACTGCTCGTTTTTTTCTTGAACTGGAGAACAGAGATCAGACGGAATGGGTTACTGACCTTCGCGCACGCCTGAGAATAAATCAGGAACCCAATGTGGCCGTGTGTGTGCTCGATACCGGCGTCAACAATGGCCATGATCTGCTTGCCCCTGTTCTTGCAGAAACAGATCGACAAACTCTCAATCCAGAATGGGGTGTAAACGATCATAATGGCCACGGCACCTTGATGTCAGGAGTCGTTGCCTTTGGTGACCTGACCGAAGCGTTGCAACAAAACGATCAAATTCAGATCGATCATTGTCTGGAATCGGTAAAAATCCTTCCCCCAAATGCTGAAAATAAGCCAGACCTGTACGGTTATGTGACCATTCAAGGCATGAGTTACGCCGTTATTCAAGCTCCTGACCGGATTCGTATTGGCTGTATGGCAGTGACGAGTGAAGATAATCGTGATCGCGGGCGTCCTTCTTCGTGGTCTTCGGCAATTGACCAATTTGCTTCAGGATATGACGATGGCAATCGCTATCTCATGATCGTTTCTGCGCGAAACATTTCAAATCAGGTTGACTGGTCAAGATATCCGGAAAGCAACCTTACCAGTTTCATTCATGATCCTGGCCAGTCATGGAATGCTCTGACCGTTGGGGCATATACCCAGAAAGCTGTACTCTCAGATCCGGATTTTGAAGGATATGTTCCATTGGCGCAACCGGATCAACTCTCTCCGTTCAGCACTACATCACGTGATTGGGAAAGCAAATGGCCTGTCAAACCGGATATTGTGATGGAAGGGGGCAATCTCGCGAAAGGGCCAGACGATTTCATCAGTGAATCCGATGATTTATCGCTCCTTTCGACGAGTTATCAGCCAACGCGGAGACAGTTCGATAAAATCAATGCGACAAGTGCTGCGGCTGCTCAGGCAGCCAGAATGGCAGCGCAGATACAGGTACGGTGGTACCCCAACGCCTGGCAGGAAACTATCAGGGCATTGATGATCCATTCAACCGACTGGCCGGATGCTCTGAAAAGACAGTTTCTTGAAAAGAAAAACAATGGTGAATATTCAAAAAACGAGTACGGTAAGCTTTTGCGCATTTGCGGGTATGGTGTTCCAAGCCTTTCAAAAGCATTGGCATGTGCATCGAACTCTCTGACGCTCATCGCCGAGGCCGAGATTCAGCCATATAAGAAAAAGGATAACAATTCCGGATATGCGACAAATGAAATGCATATGTACGAGCTTCCCTGGCCTGGTGATGTTCTGTTGTCGATGGGGGCGGCGCCGGTGAAGTTGCGTATCACGCTTTCCTGTTTCATTGAACCGGGGCCAGGTGAGGTTGGCTGGAAAGACAAATACCGCTATGCGTCCTATGGATTGCGCTTCGAACTTAACAGTCGTGGTGAGAATAAAGATGATTTTATGAAACGATTGAACAAAGCCGTCAGAGATGATGAAGAAGACAAGCCCGATACAAATAGCGACAGTGACCGGTGGCTGATCGGTTCAAAGCGTCGGGATACCGGTTCTGTTCAGTCTGATATATGGATGAATGGCACAGCAGCGGATATTGCAACATGCAATCTGGTTGGCGTTTATCCATTAATCGGCTGGTGGAGGGAGCGTTCGTGGCTTCAGCGGTGGGATCGAAAAGCTCGGTATTCACTGATCGTCTCTCTTCATACGCCGGACGAAACAATTGATATTTACACACCGGTAGCTGTTCAGGTGGGTGTTCCTGTTGAGATTGAGACTTGATTTGAGCCTGTTTCGTACTTTCCGACATTTCAGCGATATAACTTCATGTTTCATCGTGTTTTCCATCGTTTTTCAGGGCAATGGTTCCGGCTGTTGTTGTACTGCGGGGCGTTTGCGGTCTGGATGGTAGCATCGCCCGTTTGGGCGGTGGAGGGGCAAGTCGCTCCGGAGAGCCGTGGGGCGTGGGACTGGACGGTGATCTGGACGGCGGTTGGTGCGATAGCTGCGGTGGCGGCAGTAGCCATTGCCGTGTTCAAACCAAGAAAAAAGAGAGACGAGGAGATCGATGTGCTGGAGGCCAAGCAGGAGTTTCAGCAGCAGAACAGTGATGAGGAGTCTCTCCGGGAGTATGAGGAGTACAAGCAACGTCTGATTGCTGCGCACGATCAGTCGGCGCTGCCCTCCACAACGGTGATCGAGAGCTTTACGGTGTCGCTGAGTGGCACCTACGTCTCGCTCCGGCTTTCCGATACGTTGCGCACCGAAGAGATGATGGAGCACTCCGGCAGGCTGCGTGAAGCCCAAGGGGATCGCTATCGTTCTCCTCAGGAGGTGTTGCGTCTTGCGTTTGAGGCGGGGCGGCGGATGCTGCTTGTAATCGGCGCTCCCGGTTCCGGAAAGACCACGCTGATGAGGCACTACCTGCTCTCCATGCTCAAGGATCGCAAGTATGGTGATTTTGGTTTTGAGCCATCAACCAGAATCTTTTTCCTCGCCCTGAGAGAGCTGAAAAAAAACAAAGGCGCTTCGCATGAGTCGGCCACCTTCTACAAAAAATTGCCGCAACAGCTTCACTCGCAGGAGGATGGGCGCAGAAGCGATGAGACCATAACCAGATGGCTTCAACAGGGGCGCACTCTGGTGCTTTTCGACGGGCTTGACGAGATCGGGAACGAACAGGAGCGGATTGCCGCTTGCTCGTGGATAGACCGGCAGGCAGGCTACTGGCCGAATGCCTGTTTTGTGGTGACATCGCGCCCGACAGGGTACCGCAAGGGGGACGGAATCGAGTTGCGAACGCCGCTGGTTCGGGCCGACATCATGGGATTTTCACCGGAACAGCAGGACGAATATCTCGGCAAGTGGTTCAGGGAGTTTTACGTAAAGCGGGAGCTCCGGTCTGAAGGATGCGAGGCGAGCGAGTGGTTGAGGAAGCAGGAGGTAAAAACCACTGAAAAAACAGCGGCGATTATCGGTTTTCTGAACGATACGAAAAACGCTACCCTGCGCAAGCTGGCTGCAACGCCGCTGCTCTTGCAGATTATGGCGCTGCTCTGGAAGGAGCGCGACCGGTTGCCCGAAAGCAGGGCTGAACTCTACGACGGAGCGCTCCACTACCTGCTTGGTTACCGTGATGAGTCAAAGGGGCTCAGGCCTTTACTCTCGCCACTCGAAGCACGCAAGGTGCTGGCGCCGCTTGCCCTCTGGATGCAGCAGGAGGTGAAGGAGGACGAAGCGGAAAAGGCTCTGATGGTGGAGAGGCTTCAGGAGGAGCTTGGGGTGCTGAATGCTCCACCATCTGCTGAGATCTTTTTTGAGTACCTGGTCAATAGAGCCGGGCTGTTAGTCAGGGATGGCAATAGCACCCGCTACCGCTTCAGCCACAAAACGTTCCGCGAATATCTGGCAGGATTTCAGATGAGCGCGGATCGTCCCTACGAACACCTTTCCAGGCTGGTTCTCCATTTCGGTGAGGACTGGTGGAACGAACCGCTGCGCTTTTTTCTGTGGCAGGTCGATGCCCGGGTGTTCGACAGCTTTATGAAAGCGTTGTTCGAGTCACCGAAAAGCGCTGATCTGACGCAGAAAGAGCAGGATCTTCTTTCCCTGCTGGTGGCGGAAGCGCCCCGCAAAAAGATCGATGCGCTGAAAGCGACACTTCTCGAACCGGAGACGACGCTCAACCGGCAGCGTTACCTGCTCGACTGCGTCGCGATGATTGCATCGGATGAGGCGATTGCCGCAGTTCAGGAGTTTATCGACAAAGGGCTTGCCAGAGAGCGAGATGTGTTGCTCCGGGCCGGAGCGATGACTGGTAAACAAGCGCTCGATACGGTGTTTCAGAATCCGCATGAGGCCGGTGCGCAGTATTTGCTGATCAAAGGGGGCTCCTTCATCTATTCGGTAACGAACTCGACGGAAACCGTTCCACCGTTTTATATGGCCAGATATCCGGTGACCAACAGGCTCTATCGCCGGTTCATTGTATGGCTGGCTGGGGATACCTCCGGAATTTCTTTCTCTCTTGACAGGTTCAGGCAATCTCTGCGCGATCTTGCTGCGCGTTATGACAACAACGAGTTTACCGAATATCTTAACAAAACCGGGGATTGGGCAGATTTAATGCGTTCAGCGTATGACGATGAAGCACGCTTCAATCATGATGAACAACCGGTGGTCGGGGTGAGCTGCTATGCGGCAACAGCCTACTGCCTCTGGCTCTCGATGCTCGGGAGCGGCGGGAAAGAGACTGCTTTATACAGGTTGCCGAGGGATATTGAGTGGGAGTTTGCTGCTGCTGGCATCGAGGGGCGTGAGTATCCCTGGGGTAACGATTCACCGACAATACGCCATGCCAATTATGGAAACAATGAGGGGTCAACAACCCCGGCAGGTCGCTATCCTGACGGCGCGACCCCAGAGGGCCTTTACGATATGGCCGGTAACGTTTGGGAGTGGATGGGAACCCGAGATGATGAGGACAAATCCGCCGTTTCTTTGCGCGGCGGCTCGTGGGGCAGCGAATCTGAGTATCTGCGTTGTCGGGCCCGCGGCGACTTCAATCCGGGCTACGGCGTCAGCTACGTCGGTTTTCGTGTTGTCTGCCCCAGTCCCGTTTTTGAGAATCTGAAGTTCTGATATCTGATCATCTGAAAGAAGTTCAGAAAAAGCCCTGAACCACCACCAGCGGTTTTCGTGGCGTTCTTCCGGAGCAGCCTCCCTTTTCCGGCCTCTTCGCTTTGGCTGAAATTTTGGGTATCTATTGATTTCTGAAACAAGCCTGACAAGATAACCGGTGAACCTGGTGATGGCTGTTTTCTGAGATCGAACGGATCGATGAACCCGGGAGTAATCCGATGCGACTTTTACACTACCTCGAACTACAGAACTTCAAGCGGTTTGGCGACCGGCAGCGTATCGAGCTGGATCATCCGGCGGTGCTGATCGGACCGAATAACTGTGGCAAAACAACCGCGATCCAGGCAATCGCGCTCTGGTCACAAGCGCTGAGAACCTGGCTGGATGCCAAACGGAACTCCAGCGCCAAAGAGCGTACCGCTACAGCGCTTAACCGCCTGAATATCGTTGCGGTTCCGGTGCAGCGTACCCGCTATTTCTGGCATAACACACAGGTTCGTACCGGGAACAAGGATATTCCGCTGCTTATCACTCTCGGGGTGATGTATGAGAACAGGGTTGAACCCGTTTCGATGCGCTTTCGCAACCAGGGTGATGAGCTGGTCTATTGTTCTCCGGATGAAACGGTGATCGATCAGATGGTATTGCTGGAAGCGGCGGCAAGAATCAATGTGGAGCTGCTCTATCCCATGTCGGGACTGGAGACCGAAGAGCCGATTCTTCAACCAGGCAGGATCGATGTGTTGCTCGGGCAGGGGCAGACGGCGCAGGTGTTGCGCAATCTCTGTCTGCTGGTACACAAAGATTCGCCAGAGGACTGGAAGAGAATCAGGCAATTGATGATGCGTCTGTTTTCAGTTGAACTTGGAGAGCCCAAAGAGACCTCTCGTGGCAGTATCGAGTTGTACTACAATCAGCGGGGGGTGAAGGAGCCTCTCGACATAGCGATGTCTGGTCGGGGTTATCAACAGATGCTGCTGATTTTTGCCTATCTCTATTCCCATAAACGCAGTGTGTTGCTTGTCGATGAACCCGACGCCCATCTGGAAATTCTTCGCCAGAAGCAAGTCTATATTCTCCTTCGGGAGATCGCCGCTGAAAACCAGTCGCAGGTCATTCTGGTGACGCACTCCGAGGTGATCCTCGATGAGGCTCTGGATCACAATCTGACGCTTCTTCTCGATGGCAGGGCAGATGACCTTGCAGCAAAGTCTGAGATTACCAATACTCTGAGGCATTTTGGAGCCGAGCATTACATCAAGGCGCGTGAACGCGGCTATGTGCTCTATGTTGAGGGTGGCACCGATATCGATATGCTGTACGCGCTTTCCGTAAAAATCGGTCATCCGGTTCTGGGTGTATGGGATGAGCGTATCAACACATTTTATGTTCAGAACAACTATCCGGATCAGAGTCTTGAGGCGGAGCTCGAACAGGTCGAGGGTGGCTTCGGTATTACGCCTGAAAAACATTTTCACGCTCTTCGCCGAATGGTGGGTGAACTGAAGGGGCTGGCGATCCTTGACAATGACGGTCGCAATCGTCAGGATTCGGAGAACACCGGGCTGAAAATAGTCTACTGGCGACGTTATGAGGCGGAGAACTATTTCATTACACCGACGGTGCTGAAAAACTATGTGAGGGATGCCTACTCGGATATGTCACTTTTTGGCGGATTTGCCGATGAAGCCGGTGATGTTCTTGCTGCATTGATTCTTGAACGTGTGTTTGCCGGAGAGGTGAGCGACTATCAGACCTGGCGGGATGCGGCTCCGGATGCCTCACGATTGCTCTGGACCTCCAGGACGGAGCGTATCAAGCTCAGCGACTTTGCCGAAGAGTTTTTCCGCCGCCTTGCAGGCAGGCTGGGCCACGCGATGCTGCTGAAAAAGGGTGATCTGCATCGTTTGGTTGCCTATGCAGAACCCGGAAGCATCCCGAATGAAGTCAGTGACAAACTGGATATGTTACTGCGCCTGTTTGAGGGCGCAAACCCGGATTGATCCGTACTCCGTGACGTTGCTCCGTTGATGGAAATTCTCTGTTGTGGGGAAGAAGGGCAATCGATTTGGATAACTTAGAGGGTAGCATCGCGGGTCATCGGGGCCATGCGGCAGAGAGCAACGGAGGGCACTCCTGAAACAACATCAACGGGATTCCTGACATTAACGGGCAGACACATAAACAGTTAGCTGATTTTATCTGGTCAATCTGCAATCTTCTCCGTGCTCCGTACAAGAGGAACGAGTATCGCAAGGTTATCCTGCCGCTGACGGTTCTGCGTCGTTTCGAGTGCCTGCTCCAGCCGACCCGTCAGGCGGTGCTGCTTCGCTTCAAGTAACGTAAACCTCGAACGGTCGATGATGTGGCTTCCTGGGTGGGCGAGGAGGTGCGGCGGGAGGAGCACGGACTCACGGACAGGCACGGACGGGGGAAAGAACAAGGACGGGAAAGAGAACAGGGAGCGTATTCCCGGTGTCTGTGTCAGTCCGTGAAGGTCAGTGATAGTCTGTGTTCTTCCTGCCTGGTTGCCAATGCGGTGCTTTCCCTGCTGAATCTCGCTTGCTGGTTCATCGACCGGCAAGTTGACCGCCTTGCCTCAGATTTTGAAAACAACGCTGGATTTACAGAGCGCATTTACCGTATTCGTAGTGCAAACAGGAAACACCATTCAAAAACAGCCATTCCTGAGAGGATCCGTGAAATGAAACGGCAACCGATTGACCCTGAAGATATTCTTCTTCGTTTAGACTGGACGGAGGATGATGACCTGGAATTCAAATCCGGTAAGGGCGGTGTTCCGCACTCTCTCTGGGACACTTACAGCCTAATTTCCCGGCCTGTTATAACGAGGCCGTGTCCAGAAGGGGCATATCGAGTGCTTTGAGAATATCCTTCTGGGGCTTGGTGAGTTCGGTGAGGATGTGCCCATACTTTCCAGAGTAGTTTATCTTGGTCAATGTCTCCATTTCCCTGAGAAGCTCTGGTACGGTCAACTTTTCGATCAGTCTGGTGTCGCGCATCTGCTTGCGCAATGCACTGATAAGGATCAGGGCGATGAACTGCACAAAGAGCCGTCCATCAACAGCCGCTGCACTTTGCATTCTCATGCGCTTCATGTCGAGGCTGTTCTTCAGGTCATCAAAGCTCTTCTCGACAGCATCCTTGTCACGATAGACCCGCATGGCTTCAACCGGGTCTTTGATACCGCTGGAGAGTATAGCCTGAAAACCGGCATAACGACTGATATGACGGGCAATAGCCTCAGAATTGAAAGAGACGCTCACACCTCGTTTGGGTGTGGTTTTAATGACAAGAAACTCATCATAGAGCTTCTGATGCTGTGCTACAGGCTTGCCGGATTCAACCTCTTGCCGACACTCAAACAGTCTTTCATTGAAAGCATCAACGGCACGCGCCCGGTTGGTTGCATTGTAATACAGATGCAGGTAACAGCGACGCCGTGACTCGCCCCAGGGATACTGACGTGAATGCACAGAGAGGATTTCATCATCAAGCTTCCGATACCCTTCAGATCCGTGAATAGTCTCGTGAACATCATCGATTGTTCGCTGTACCCATTTGCTGTTTAACGGTACGGAGATCGTGAAATGATCACGATGACCGACCAGATCATCAATGTTCTTTTTGCTGTAGAAGCCTTTATCCATCACAAAATGCATCTTGCCGACCTCAAGGGCCTTGAAGGTACCGACAAGGTTATGCAAGGTCGAAACATCGTTGATATTGCCTGAAACCCGGTGATAAGAGACTGGCAGAGCGGATTTCTCTTCAAACAGCATGAAGAGATTCAGTTGAGGCAGATCCTCATCATCCCGATTATAGCCATACTTGAGGTATTCGTTCAGCTCCGAATAAGACGACACCGAGGAAATGTCATAGCAGAGGTAATCGTTCTCCAGACGCTTCTTCATCCATTTGGCAAAAAAAGTCTGCTTCTTGTCGATGCTGATCGATGGAAGCAACTCGCTGATGCGCTGACTGGTGAGTGTTGTAGCAAGCTCCGGAGCATGACATTTTGCCCAGGAAGAGCAATGGCACAGGTCTCCGCCCTCGGCGGCCAGATAAAAGGCCATAGTCAGAAGTTCCTGATGCGAATCCGGAAATGCTGATTTCAGAACAGGTTTCAGCCCAACACGTTCAGCAGTTGCATCAAGTACGAAAGATGGCCCAATCACCTGAGCCGAAGCGGTCACCGCCGGATCACGCAGAGCAGCCTGTGTTGAATCGAGCCGTTTTGAAGGAACGAACTCCCCGGTTACCGGAT
>JAAXWL010000055.1 GCA_013334975.1 Chlorobiaceae bacterium | reverse complement strand
CCTTCGTCCCTGTTGAAAGGCGGGCATCGCAGATCCACCATCTTTCCGGCTACCTGATCGGAAAAAACGGTGTAGTGCGCAGAGGGCAACTGGTTGAGACCGCTGGCATCATGTATGAATCTCCATCGCAGGTAGCTCATTTCGGCAGCAGCGGTGGCCATGGTTTCAGCTCCATACCATACTCCGAAATCAACATCTCCGCGAAAACGCGATCCACCTGGCAACGGAAGATACCGGAAAGGGGTTGAAAGAAGATAATGCAAACCCTGAGCCTCGGCCGGAACCGGGGGCTTGCTCTCTTCGATGATCTCTTCAAGCAACTCATGTTCGTAAAGAGAATCAACGAGCCTCATCGTGGAGATAACATGCCTGACCTCGACGATTCGCCATAACTCATGACGCTCGAAACGGGACTCAGACAAGACCTCTGATGGCGTCCAGATAGGTAACGACACGAACCAGTCCCTCCGCAGTTTCAACCAGTTCTGCCGGCTTCATACCGGCAAGCGCTTTGTTTTCGTTTCTCATCCATTGTGCGGCAATCTCTTCACTGCCTCCGGCGATGGCATCAAGTGAGCGATACATCCTCACCAGAAGCACGGCAAATTCCCACTCCTTTTTCCCCTCGACCAGCACATAGGCGCCGGTTACAAGGCGGGTAATAGTCGATGGACTCAGGCCCAGAATCCTTGCAAGCCTTGTATTGGAAATACCCAGAATTCCGGCCGCCCTGAGCACTGCTTTTGAGAGTATAGCCGCCCGTTCGTGCCTGTATGCTTTGGTTAATTGCGGCATGATGTCAACATCCCGAATGGTAACTTTTTCGTTAAACATTAAAGTTATACAGAATTCTGATTCTGACAAAAAATCGTTCAGAATTTCAGCCAGTTCAGGAGCTATCCCCTGTTATCATTGATTCGTTGATCGTATATTCACTCATGGAACAGTCAATTTCAGGACAAGACAACGCGGAGCACATGGCAAACGAACAACAAAACAGGGTCATGCTCATTACCGGCGCATCGACCGGTATCGGACGGGCAACCGCAATCATGGCTGTCGAGGCAGGATGGCGGGTGGTGCTGGCCGCACGCTCTCAGGAGAGACTGGCGACGCTCGAAGCCGGGTTGGGTAGTGATCGGGCGTTGGCTCTTGTGTGTGACGTTGCGGAATGGAACAGCCAGGAGCGGATGGTGCAAATGAGCCTCGAACGCTTCGGTAAACTCGACGCCGTTTTTGCCAATGCAGGATTTTCGAAGGGTTCGACTTTCTATGGAGGTGAGAACAAACCGGAAGAGTGGAAAACCATGGTGCTGACCAATCTGTACGGAGCGGCTGTCACGGCAAGGCTCGTCCTGCCCGAACTGGTGAAAAGCAAAGGGCACTTCCTCGTCACCGGTTCGGTCGTCGGCCGCATCACTTCGATCCGCAACCTCTACTCTGCAACCAAGTGGGGGGTAACCGGCATGGCCCAGGCGATTCGTAACGAGATGGCAGGAACGGGCGTCCGGGTCACCCTCGTCGAACCCGGCATTGTCGATACCCCGTTCTGGGAACACCTCGAAAAACCGGCGGCGCCAGAGCTGCTTCCGGAAGATATCGCCCGTGCCGTACTGTTTGCCGTCAGCCAACCACCCCACGTCGATGTGAATGAAATCCTCATTCGTCCGACAGGGCAGACGCACTGAGCGCAGCGCTGAATCATAATTCACCAACCCGATTGCCCACCCCCCCCAAAAGCAGCACTCCAATGGTTCAGTCCGGGATGATGCCATTCTCTCATATTCTCGAAAGAGTACTACTATACCACACCAAGTCCGGCGTATGACAGGAATCGCAAGATTTTGTCTTTGGCGCGAAACTGGTGAGCGTTACCGGGAAGCAAGTAGAGTTTGTTGTGAGCGTCCCCTGTTTGTTTGCTACCACGAGACCGTCGTCTCGCATATCGATGCGGCTATCATGCAGTCACGGCACGAAGAGCGGGTCAGCATCGTCAACCGGAATCTCGAGACCCTCTTCAACTCGATCGACGATATGCTGTTTGTCATCTCTGCCGACAAAACGATCGTGCATGTCAATACCGCCGCCATTGAAGCACTTGGTTATTCGTTCGACGAATTCCGGCAGATGAATGTGCGCTTACAGTGACCAGGGTTGGTGAGGCGAGGTGTCAGATGAGCAATCGTGCTGTTGCCTAAAGATTAAATGGATGGTCCTGATTTGCCTTGGCATTCGTCGGTATCGGTATCGAAATCGATTTTTTTATTGAGACGAATCAGCGCTGCTCGAAGAAAGGTTACTTTTGAGATAAAGCCATCTGAAGGCGCCCAAAACAGAAAAAGCCGGGTACCTGGGGAACCTGGCTTTTCTGTTACATGCAATCGGGTCGCCTGCTGACGATCAGCCTCTTTTCCCGTGTCTGCTGTGTGAACGCTCTTTGATCTGCAGAAACCTTTCGATCTGTTTCGAATCGAGCACCGTGGCAAGCTGCTGAAGATGGCGACTTTCCAGGTCGGCAAGACGGATATGTTCCTCACCGATTCGCCGGGTGAGTCCGGCGATTTTCTGTTTGTCGGGTTGCGGTTTTACCGATTCGAGAGCCAGCTCATGCCTCAGATTTCCTATTGTCTGCCTGACTGGCTTGCTCTGACTGAAAAAGTCTCGCCGCAACCCGGTTATTTTTGTCACCTGGGCATCGTTCAAAGCGAGAATCTTCTTCATATCCCGCTGTGGATGCCTGAATTCGGGACGCATACCATAATCCGGGACGTTCATTGCCCCTGCTGCGTCAGGCGGTACTTGCTGCACATCCAGAGCAGTTCCTTTAGCAAAAACCGTACCTGCTGTACTGATAAAACCTGCGACAAGGACGGTCATGATCATCTTTTTCTTCATCGTGATACTCATGGTTAATGGTTTCTGGCGCTTTGTTTGTTTCAATCGGGATCCTTTTCTCCCCATGGGACGCCGCACAATCGACAAACCTGCGCTAAAAACATAAAACCATCGTCACGTCAATAGTAAAAAGTCCTCACTCCCTTCATCATCGAAATCGGTATCGGTATCGGGTTCCACACTGCAACAGGACAAAAACCCACCGGGTATGGTGACAGAGTTTCATGATAAATCGATACCGATACCGATAAAAATCTATAAACGGTGACCGTATGCTGAATCAGCTCCGGAGTCTGGTTGTCATGACCTTCTGGAGCCATGCCCGGCTGAGGGATTCAACCGATATTGACCTGATGAGGCTATACGATGAGGGGTTCAGATCGCCTGTCGGTGGTATTCGAGTGACCAGAGGTTGCGAGACTGATCGAGCATGGTGATTTTCACACCGAAGCCCTCCCTGATAAAACTGATGATATCGCGAGTATCCCGGTAAGAGATGAAATTTTCCTCATTACCGAACTTTCCGGTATAATGACGAAAGACCTCATCCCTCTCCCCAAGGGTCTCGAAGGTGACAATGACAACATGATCGACCGTCGCAACACTGACCAGTTTTTTTTGACGATAAAAATCGAGCCATGACGGCATCTGGCGGTACGAAGCCACCCCGATACCGTCTGATGATGAGTCAGCAATGCCCAGATATTCATACAAGGAGGTCAGAAGCCTCTGCCCCGGCTGCGCAACACAGCCGACAAGGCTGGAGCTTACGGCGACCACAACCAGCATCGTAACCACTCTGTTCATCACCATCGTCCTTGTGCTCCCGAGAGATACTTTTTCCAACCTGTTCACTACCGTTACCTTTTTCATAAGTTCCTGAGGCGGGAACATACCTTTTTTTCGATAAATTCAAAACACTCTTCCATTGAATAAACATTCCCGAATGAGATATCCTGATGGTTTTTTAACCGATCTTTGCTTATTTTTCCGTTCCCCCGCTTCATAAGCGATCTCTGGTAACGGGCTTTGCTCTTTTGCACCATCGAAATCCGGACTGCAATCGTTGACGCAATTGAACTCCCCGGAGAGCTGTAGCTTCCGATCCGGGCATTGAACCCGGCAGTTTTGAACCTGTGGGTTTCTGTCACGGGTCAACTCCAAGCTGACGGCCCGATCGATTTCGATTGAGCACGAGATTGAGATTCGGATTCGGACATGACATTATTTAATAACAATCAAAGAACGGTGTTCTACTCAGTGAACCAGAAACTCAATGAGTGACGAGTGACGAGTGACGAGAATGGACAATGGATAGTTGATAGCCTCCGGTATCCGGTCGGCTACCGCACACAGACCTTGAACAATGTGCTCCATCGAGATGACAGGATAATGTGAGACTTGTTTTTGTGTGTCATTCTAAGCTGCCTTGCCGACGAAGAATCCAGTTCTTTCGAGTAGCACCGAGGCGTTTCGACTGGATGCTTCATTTCATTCAGCATGACAGGCCAAATAAGGCTAATTACTTGATAGATCGTGCATGTTCATGGAAAGTTGAAAAATCGGTATCGGTATCCAAATCGAAAAAAGGAGATGATAGTACGTCAACAGTACATAATTTTCTTAGGAATCAACAAGCTCATCTACTCTTCCCTCTGTCATCTGACAGGCAGAGTCTTCCGGGAGTTCTGCTGTGGCACAACACCCTGACTTACAATACCGTAACGACGCAGATACCATGAGATCAGGCCTTCCGAACATGAACAATCCCGAACAGATACCTTGCCAGTGGCTGTTACCGGCACCGCTCTCCCGATTCCGCCGTCAAGGGTCAGCCATGACGGAGTTCATTTTTCAGAAACCAACATCCATTCAGGGTCTATGCTCATAACGTTCGAAGGGATCGACGGTGCCGGAAAATCGACCCAGGTCTCCAGGCTCCAGGAGCACCTGCAGAATCAGGGGCGAGTAGTGCTCACCCTGCGTGAACCTGGTGGCACCCCCGAAGCAGAACGGATCAGGGAGTTGCTGCTTGAAAGCCGTCATGATTTCACCCCGGTCGGGGAGCTGCTGCTCTTTGCAGCAAGCAGAGCCGAACTGCTCCGAAAAGTGATCCTTCCGGCTCTAGAAAACGGCACTGATGTCATTCTGGACCGTTTTTTCGATTCGACCACCGCCTATCAGGGCTATGGCCGAGGACTTGATCTCGACATGCTGACTGAAGTCAACAGAATCGCCACGGGAGGCCTCTGTCCAGATGTCACCTTCTATCTCGATCTCTCCCCTGAAGAGGCTCTGTTGAGAAAATTTTCAGAAAAATCTCTGTCTCTGGACTTCGATGCTGAAAACCTCGACCGCATGGAAAGCTCGGGGCTCGACTTCTACCGGCGGGTCAGAGATGGCTATCACGCCCTTGTCGCTGCAAGCCGGAAGCGTATCGTGCAGATCGATGCACGCCTGTCGCCTTCGGTAATTCACCAGATAATCATCTCCTGTCTGGACTCAATCGACCCTGTCACCGGATACAGGCCATGACAACGGCAGATATCTTGTTTTTTGCTTGATATAATATCTTTATTTGATGGACAGCCGTTCTTTTTTTTCGTAAATTTTCGTTCTGATTTATTTCCATTTTTCTTCAGTCGGCTTCGCATGCATACTACCATTGTCAATGAGAGAAGTCTCCGCACCTGCAACTTCCCCATCACGTTGCAGGATATCAGAACACTCAAGGAACTTTACCGGCTCAAGTCCGAAACCCGTGATCTGAGAGCGCCGATCGTCCGGAACATCATGAAACAGAGAGTTGTCGGCAAGGGGTGTCTTGAATCCCTGAAGAACGCCCTGTACTCTCTGGAAACCATCTACATTGACGACTATACCGGCCAACGTCTCCTTCGTCTGGATGGCATGAAGCAGATCGAGGTTGACCTGACGTATGAAATCCGGGAGTTGCAGAAGGACATCTACTATCTTGAGTACGGAGAGGATCGTTTCATCGAATATCTGGCCAAGTTCATCCCCGGGTTCACCGACTATGTGACCGAAGGGGTGGAGATGCTCAGGGGCAAAACGTTCAGCGCCTTCATCACCGACCGTGATGGTACGACCAACAACTACTGCGGACGATACCGCTCTTCGATACAGCCGATCTACAATTCGGTCTTCCTTTCGCGCTTCGCCATCAACTGCTGCCGCTATCCCCTGATCATTACGTCAGCGCCACTCAAGGATTTCGGCATCCTGAACGTTTCGATCAATCCCGAGCATATCTTCGTCTATGCCGGCTCAAAAGGACGCGAGTTCATCGATATCGATGGGCGCTTCCACACCTTTCCCATAGAATCGGCAAAGCAGGAGCTGATCCGGCTGCTCAATGAAAGAATGCAGTTGATCCTGCTCGACCCGTCGTTCGAAAAGTTCAACTTCATCGGTTCGGCGCTACAGATCAAGTTCGGCCAGACCACCATCGCTCGCCAGGACATCACCCGCTCGGTCAACGAGGCCGAATCGGCGGCATTCCTCGAAAAGATCAAAAGCATCGTCAGGGATATCGACCCCGAAGGCAAGAACTTCAGAATTGAGGATACCGGTCTGGATATCGAGATCATTCTCACCATCGACGTTGATCCCGAAACTGGCCTGATCAGGGATTTCGACAAGGGAGACGGGCTCGAATTCATCTGCCGCCAGATGAATATCGAACATGCCGGCGGGCCGGTTCTGGTCTGCGGCGACACCTCTTCAGACATTCCGATGCTGAAAAAAGCCATGGAGATGTACAACGATGTCTGGAGCATTTTTGTGACCAGGGATGAAAAACTGATGCAGAAGGTTCGCGATATCTGTCCGAAAAGCTACATGGTTCCCTATCCGGACATTCTTCTGACGATCCTTGGTTTACTCTCACTCTGAGCTATTGTTACTTTTTATCGATAATCCATTAAACGCCAATCCACAGCATGAGCATGAATTTCAAAGGAGTCATTTTCGATCTCGACGGAGTCATCACCGGCACAGCCAGGATACACAGCCTTGCCTGGGAGGCGATGTTCAACTCTTTCCTGAAGAACTATGCCGAGATCAACAATGAGCCCTTCGTCCCCTTCAATCCGGCATACGACTACCTGAAATATGTTGACGGCAAGCCTCGCATGGAGGGTGTCAAGAGCTTTCTGGCATCGAGGGATATCGAGATTCCTTATGGTGAACTCGATGACATCCCTGAACAGGAGACCGTCTGCGGACTCGGCAACCGCAAGAACAGCCTCTTTACCGAAATCCTGATCAAGGAAGGCCCTGAGGTGTTCCAGAGCTCGGTTGATTTCATCAAGGCCCTCAAGGCTCGCGGCATCCGTATCGGCATCGCTTCATCAAGTCGCAACTGCCTGCTCATTCTCCAGCTTTCAAAACTCGAAGAGCTTTTTGAAACCAGAGTGGATGGAGAAGTATCAATAGAATTGAAGCTGAAAGGCAAACCGAACCCCGACATTTTCATCACTGCAGCCGCCAATCTGGGACTCGAACCACACGAGTGCGTGGTAGTTGAAGATGCCATTTCTGGCGTCCAGGCAGGCGCCCGAGGCAATTTCGGCCTGGTTCTGGGCATCGCTCGCGAAATCGAGGGCCATAAACTCAGGGAACAGGGGGCCGATATCGTCGTGAGGGATCTTGCCGAAATCACTCTGGATGATATCTGTGAGTGGTTCGACAAAGGGCTCGAAAAAGATGGGTGGAATCTCCGGTACGAATCATGGGCTCCAAAGGAAGAGCGGCTCAGGGAGTCTCTGCTCACCACAGGCAACGGCTACATGGGCGTCAGGGGCGCTTTCGAGGGCGGCATGGCCTCCCAGTACCACTATCCCGGAACCTATCTTGCCGGAGTGTTCAACAAACTCCCTTCGGAAGTACACGGCCAGACCGTCTGGAACAACGATATGGTCAACGCCCCGAACTGGCTGCCCATCGAGTTCAGAATCGGCAACGGTGAGCTCATCAACCCCCTGGAGCAGAAGATTCTCAGCTACCGGCAGAATCTCGACATGCAACATGCCGTCATGGAGCGTGATATGGTGATTCTTGACACCCTCGGCAACATCACCCGAATCCGGAGCCGTCGTTTCTGCAGCATGGACAACCCCCATCTTGCTGCTATTAAGTACATTATCGAACCGGTCAACTACACTGCGGTTATCGAACTCCGTTCAACCATCGACGGCAGAGTGCAGAACCGTGGCGTCATCCGTTACAACAGCCTTTCGACCGACCACCTGGAACACGCCGGACACGGTCGTTCCCATGAGGAGCGTGGCATTTACCTGCATGTGCGCACCAGCCACTCAAAAACCGACATCGTGACCCATGTCCGAACGACCGTTCGCTGCGGCTATCACGGCGAAGCGGTGACCGAAGGCACCATCACCAGCAGCCCCAGATGGATCAGTGAACATTTCCTTCAGACGGTTTCGCCTGAAAGAGGTTGCTCTGTCGAAAAGGTGGTCTCCATTCATACCTCTCGCGACACCGCACACCCTGACCCTGTCGCAGCTGGAAGGGAGAGCCTCGCTGGTGCGGGCAGCTTCGATGAACTGCTCCAGCGTCACAGCTCAGCATGGGAGGCGATCTGGAAAAAAGCCGACATGAAAATCGAGGGCGACCGTTTCACCCAGAAGGTGCTCCGTCTTCATATCTATCATCTCGTCTCGACCGTTTCACCGCACAACACCTCGATCGACGCCAGTATTGCCGCCCGCGGACTGAGCGGCGAAGGCTACCGTGGCCATTACTTCTGGGATGAAATCTACATCATGCCATTTTTCATCCAGCACCTGCCCGAGGTTGCCCGCGCCCTCATGATGTACCGTTACCGCCGACTCGATGCGGCGCGCGAGTATGCTCGCGAAAACGGCTACCGTGGCGCCATGTTTCCCTGGCAGACCGCCGATGACGGTCGCGAAGAGACACCGACCATCCACTACAACCCAAAAAGTGGCGCCTGGGATCCTGACCTGAGCTGCCGTCAGCGCCATGTCTCGATCGCCGTGTTTTATAACACCTGGCGCTATGTTCATGATTCAGGAGACACGGAGTTCCTGAACAACTACGGCGCTGAAATGATGTTCGAAATTGCCCGGTTCTGGGCAAACATCGCCACCTGCTCCCCCGAGACAGGACGATACCATATTGAAGGCGTCATGGGACCGGACGAGTTCCACGAAGAGTTCCCCGGTTCTGGCAAACACGGATTGAGGGACAACACCTATACCAATATCATGACCACCTGGCTGCTTGAAAAAGCTCTTGAAGTCAGCCAGCAACTCGATCCCGAAATCATGGATCGTCTGATGGAGCGCATCGGCATCAGCCATGATGAGTTCATGCAGTGGCGCGATATTTCAGGAAAAATGAATGTGCTCATCGACCAGAGCGGTCTTCTCGAACAGTTCGACGGCTACATGAAGCTCAAGGAACTCGACTGGGAGCACTACCGGCTGAAATACGGCAACATCCACCGGATGGACCGGATACTCAAGGCCGAAAACGACTCCCCCGACCACTACAAGGTCGCCAAACAGGCCGATGTGCTGATGACCTTCTACACGCTCTCCCCGGCAGAGGTATGCTCCATTCTTGAAAAACTGGGCTACCCCGTCTCCGATCCGCTCAGATTCGTCCGTGACAACTACGCCTACTACGAACCCAGAACCAGCCACGGTTCGACCCTGAGCAAGGTGGTGCATTCAATCATTTCAAGCTATCTGCAGGGCGGCCAGGAGACTGCGTGGAGCTGGTTCATCGAAGCACTCCGAAGCGATATTCACGACACGCAGGGGGGAACCACCCCGGAAGGCCTCCATTGCGGCGTGATGGCCGGCACCCTTGATACGGTTACCCGCTATTTCTCGGGGATCTCTTTCCATAATGGCTTGCTGACCATCAATCCCAACTTCCCGCTCCACTGGAAAAAGATAGAGACGAACCTTTGTTTCAGGAAAAACTGGTACCATATCGTCCTGACACCATCGAGTGCTTCGGTAACCCTGACAGAGTCCGTTACCGGCGAGGCGCAGTCGATCATCGGCGGACATGCCATAACCCTCAGGAATGGTGAGGAAACCACTGTTCCTCTCAACTGAGCGAAGAGCACCGGGAGGTACTAATCCCTCCCGGTTTTTTTTATTTCACCCTGAAACACCATATATTGAAAATCAGGAATTTCAGGGCTCTTCACCCATTGACCCACAACAGCTTATGCGGCTCTCGAACTTCAGATATACTCTTCCAAAAACAAGAATCGCCGATCATCCCGAATCGCCGCGCGATGCCTGCAAGCTGATGGTGTTGAACCGTCGTAAAAAGGATATAGAACACAAAGTCTTCACCGATATTGTCTCCTTTTTCAAAAAAGGGGACCTTCTGATCGTCAACAACACCCGCGTCTTTCCTGCCAAGATCTTCGGACAGAAAGAGAAAACGGATGCCAAAATCGAGGTGTTCCTGCTCAGGGAGTTGAACAAGGAGGCCGGACTCTGGGACGTACTGGTCGATCCGGCACGCAAGGTCAGGGTCGGCAACAAAATCTATTTCGAAGATGACGTTGTTGCCGAAGTGGTTGACAATACGACCTCGAGAGGTCGAACGATAAGGTTCCTTAATCCCGATATCGATGTCTTCAAAATGGTGGAAAAAATCGGCCATGTGCCTCTGCCACCCTACTTCACCCGAAAAACGAAGGAGATCGACCGTAACGACTATCAGACCGTCTACGCAAACCAGACCGGTGCTGTGGTCGCCCCCATGGCCGGCCTGCACTTTACCATGCCTCTCCTCCAGCAGATTCAGAAGATCGGCGTGAAAATCCTGCCGATCACCCTGCACCCGAGCCTGAGCACCTTCAACGCCATCGAGGTCGAGGATGTCTCCAAGCACAAAATGGACTCCGAATACTTCAACATCCCGTACCAGACGGCCATGGAGATCAACGAAACCAAAGTCAATAAATCAGGAAGGGTTTTTGTGGTCGGCACGACGACATGCAGGGCTCTGGAAGCCAACGCCACGGTCGATGGCAAGATCAAGTTCGGCCAGGGCTGGACCGACAAGTTCATCTATCCCCCGTATACCTTCAAGGTCACCGATGCGCTCATCACCAATTTCCAGCAGCCTGAAACGACACTCATGATGGTCGTCAGCGCCTTCGCCGAACACCGGCTGCTCATGGAGTCCTACAAGACTGCTCTCAAGAACAACTATCGGTTCCTCGCTTACGGGGACGCCATGATCATCGTCTGATACTCATGAAAACGGTCGTCATTATCGCCGCAAGCGGCGTCGGCAAACGAATGAAACTCGATGGAGCCCTGAGCAAGCAGATGCTCGAACTTGGTGGTCATCCGGTCATCTGGCACACCATGAAGGCGTTCCAGGAAGCCACGACGGTTGAATCGGTCTACATTGCCACCAAGGCCGACAGTCTTGCCACATTCCGGCAGATTGCCCTCGAAAGCGGCTTCACAAAGATTCGGGCGATCATCGAAGGGGGTAAGGAGCGACAGGACTCCATTTACAACTGCATGGCGCTGATCGAAAAGGAGATCCTCGCTTCAGGGGTCATGCCTGATGCCATCCTGGTGCACGATGGAGCTCGACCGTTCATCCAGCCGGAGGAGATTGATGACATCGCTCGCCTTTCGTCGATGTACGGCGCGTGCGTCCCAGCCACAAAACCGAAAGACACCATAAAATATGTCGGCTGCAACCCGGAGATTTTCGGCGAAACACTCGACCGAAGCCGCCTGCTCCAGGTGCAGACCCCGCAGGGATTCGCTCCGGAAAAGCTCATCGAAGCACATCGACGAGCCGCAGAGGAGCAGTGGTACGCTACGGACGACGCCGCCCTGGTCGAGCGATTCTTTCCTGAGCAGCATATCCGTATCTATGAAACGGGTTACCACAATATCAAAATCACCACACCCGAAGATATCTTCATCGGTGAGGCGATCCTTGCTGGCCTGAAAGTGCGAAATACTGAAAATTAAAATGGTTCCTGCCCTTGCTTTCTGAAGGGCTGCGTCGTATATTAGGGCCCTTTATGGTGAGGTAGCTCAGTTGGTTAGAGCACAGGATTCATAACCCTGAGGTCGAGGGTTCAACTCCCTCTCTCACCACTCCTAAAGTAACCGGGGGTGAACATACCTGACCGTCATTCAACCTTGATACTCTTTTTTCCGAAGCAACGCCAGGAAAAATGGAGGTGCAAAGTTTCAATGGCGGGTTTTGAAAACCGCCCTCCGTTCAGGAGACTCCCAAGCGGGTGTAACTCAGTTGGTAGAGTGTTTGCTTCCCAAGCAAAATGTCGCGAGTTCGAATCTCGTCACCCGCTCACCGGCAACAACTTTGCCGGGATCCCTCTTACAGACCAACCCTTCCGTTCCATGACGCACGATTCAATCTTCACCGTTCCGGTCACCCCCGTTGAGCTCAATGCAGAGCAGATCATCGAAGGACAGATGGCGCGCCATCTCGGTATCGAGATCACCGAGGTCGGAGCTGACTCCATGACGGCAAGCATGCCCGTCGATCACCGCACCATCCAGCGCATCGGCATTCTGCATGGCGGGGCCTCACTTGCCCTGGCGGAAACGATCGGCAGCATTGCCGCATCCTGCTGTGTCGATCGCAATAAATACTTCATCGTCGGTCAGGAGATCAACGCCAACCACATCAGGACGGTACGCGACGGTGAAGGATTGGTCTACGCAACAGCCACTCCACTCCATCTGGGGCGCTCTTCACAGGTCTGGGACATCAGAATCCGCGACCAGGCCGGATGTCTGGTCTGCGTCAGCCGCTTCACCGTTGCCGTCCTCGAAAAGCGCCCCTGAACCTCGCCAGAAACCGCAGGGGACGAGCTTCTGTTATAGCATTTTGCATGAAAACAGCCTAAGACAAAACCTGACCCTGTTCAACACGAATAAATCAGGAGCGTTACCCGGTGTTTTCCGGGAATTTTTCATACTTTGTGGTTTCATTCTGTAATCATTTCCATTTATCCTCGAAAGGCATGCTGGCAGAAGATCTTCAGACAGCCAAAACAACCGTTTCCCTCAATGGCGTCAATGGCGGTGCGGCTCCATCCCTTGAAAAGCTTGCTGCGGAACAAAAGACAAGAAAAAAATGGCTGCTCGTCCAACCGAAAAGCCTGACCAGCATGATGGTCGATTCAGGTACGGTAAGTATGCCCCTGAACCTGATCATGGTTGCCACACTTGCCAGCAAGTTCTTTGACGTTACCTTCCTCGACGAAAGAACCGGCGACACGATTCCGGAAGACTTTTCGGGATATGACATCGTGGCCATCACCTCACGGACGCTCAACGCCAAAAATGCCTACAAAATCGGTGACCGGGCCAAATCACAAGGCAAAATCGTGTTGCTCGGCGGTGTCCACCCCACCATGCTGCATGACGAAGCCTCATCACACTGCACCAGCGTCATTTACGGAGAGATCGAATCGGTCTGGGAAGCGCTTGCGACCGATATTTTCCGGGGCAGAATGAAAAGTTTCTACAAGGCCGACGAGCTGCGCCCCATGACCTCAATGAGCAGGCCGGACTTCAGTTTCGCCATCAATTCGCCCCACGCAAAAAAATACAGCCAGCTCATTCCAATCCTCGCAACCAAGGGTTGCCCGGTCGGCTGCAATTTCTGCACCACACCGACTGTGTACGGCAAGAGTTTTCGCTACCGGGAGATGGAGCTGGTGCTCGATGAAATGCGCGCCCACCAGGAGCGCCTCGGCAAAAAACTGGTGCGTTTCTCCTTCATGGACGACAACATCAGCTTCAGGCCGCAGTACTTCACCGACCTGCTCGAAGGCATGTCGAAGCTCGGTATACGCTGGAATGCCAACATCTCCATGAACTTCCTGCACAAACCGGAAGTTGCTGAAATCGCCGGACGATCGGGGTGCGACCTCATGAGCATCGGCTTTGAGTCGCTCAATCCCGATATTCTCAAAAGCATGAACAAGGGCTCCAACCGTTTGCAGAACTACTCGACGGCGGTGAGCAACCTGCACAAAAACAAGATCGCCATCCAGGGCTACTTCATGTTCGGCTTCGACGACGACACTGAAAAGAGCTTCCAGGCAACCTACGACTTCATCATGCAGAACCGCATCGAATTCCCGGTCTTCTCACTGGTCACCCCATTCCCTGGCACTCCCTATTTCGAAGAGATGAAGAACCGGGTCCGACATCTGGATTGGGACAAGTACGACACCTACCATTTCATGTTCGAGCCAAAAAAGATGTCAGGCGAAAAACTGCTCGAAAACTTCATCAAGCTCCAGCGAGAAGTCTACAAAGGACGCGCCATCATGCAGCGTATGCAGGGCAAACCCCTGAACTGGGTCTGGTTCGTCAATTTCCTCATGAACCGTTTCACCCGCAAGCTGACACCGGAAATTTACCTCTGACAACAGTTTACCTCCGCAGCTTCTGCGAATTTCCCACTGATAACATCATAAGACCTCCACCTGGGCTCGCAGCTCTTGCAATGATGGCATGTGATGTGTTTTTTTACTAACGGGTACCCTTACCCAATCCTGTTATTACATCGAGTTCAACGACCCGACAATCAAGCGACTCCACTTTTTTCAGATCGCACCACTCCTGTTTTCTGTAATCACCTTGCTACAACTCACTCTTTCCTGAAAAAACCCCAATGATTCCCACAAAAAAAGTTGAGACTTTTTTATGCAAAAGAAAATCAACCTCTCAAGAGTGAATTTGTTAAAGAAGCTTTGACTTTCAAATGATGAGACCGCATCATGAACAGAGTCTCATTCTGTAAATTACATTGACGTTACCATCACATGCTGATCACGTCAACGATTAATCCAGGAAAATATTGTTGTGAACTATTATCTCAGGCAGATAAAATTTATTATTGAGAGCAAGAATTTACAGATGACTTTCTGTGAATTCAAAAAATACTCAGGCTCATCATTATCAGTTACAGTATTTTGACGCCCGCTTACCTTACCATCGTTCAAGATAACTTTTTATTACAGCACCGCAATTATGAGTGAAAATATTGTATTCATCGACTACCGGGTTGCCGGATACGAATCTCTGATTGAGAATCCTGCTCCGGAAACGGCTTATTACCTTCTGACAGAAAACGGTAACGGCATCGATCAGATGCAGGAAATCCTTTCAGGTTATTCTGAACTAAAATCAATACAGATTGTCAGTCACGGTTCTGTCGGCACGTTATCTCTTGGTGGATCAGAACTGAACATCAATAACCTCAGAAACCATACGAACCAGCTTCAATCCATTGGTTCGAGCTTGATCCAGACTGGAGATATCCTGATTTACGGGTGCAATGTGGCCCAAGGCGATGAAGGTGCCGCATTCCTGAATGAACTTGCAAACATTACCCGCGCAGATGTTTCGGCATCTTCAGACACTACCGGTCATGTCCAATTGAACGCTGATTGGACATTGGAAATCAATACGGGTACCATTGAGGCGTCGAACCTGTTCGACGGACAAGAGAGTACGCTTTATTGGAATGATACTCTTGACGTCGACAATATACCTCCTGCGGTCACCTCCTTCAATCCTTCCGATGGAGCTACCGGGGTTGCCTTGAGCAACAACATCACCGTTACCTTCAACGAATCGATTCAACGCGGAACAGGCATGATCGAACTCCGTTCCGGTTCAGCTACAGGAACTGTTATCGAGTTCATCAATGCTGCTACCAGCAACCGCCTGACCATCTCCGGCGCTGCACTGACGATCGATCCTGCCAGCAACCTGGCCAATAACACACAATACTTTCTGATCTTGCCCAGTGGTACCGTCAAGGATCTTGCCGGCAACAACTATGCTGGCACCTCTTCCTATGACTTCACAACACCTGATACCATACTTCCGTCGGTCACCTCATACAATCCATCCGATGGAGCTACCGGGGTTGCCTTGAGCAACAACATCACCGTTACCTTCAACGAATCGATTCAGCGCGGAACAGGCACGATCGAACTCCGTTCCGGTTCAGCTACGGGAACTGTTATCGAGAGCTTCAATGCCGCTTCCAGCAACCGCCTGACCATCTCCGGCGCCGCGCTGACAATCGATCCTGCCAGCTATCTTGCCAGTAATACACACTACTTTCTGACCTTCGCCAGTGGTACCATCAAGGATCTTGCCGGTAACAACTATGCTGGTACCTCTACCTATGACTTCACGACTCTAACAGATTCCACACCTCCGGCGGTCGCCTCCTTCAATCCTTCCGATGGAGCTACCGGGGTTGCCTTAGGCAACAACATCATCGTTTCCTTCAACGAATCGATTCAACTCGGAACAGGCACAATCGAACTCCGTTCCGGTTCCGCTACGGGAACTGTTGTCGAGAGCTTCAATGCCGCTTCCAGCAACCGCCTGACCATCTCCGGCGCTGCACTGACGATCGATCCTACCAGCAACCTGGCCAATAATACACACTACTTTCTGACCTTCGCCAGTGGGACCATCAAGGATCTTGCCGGCAACAACTATGCGGGTACCTCTACTTATGACTTCACGACTCTAACAGATTCCACACCTCCGACGGTCACCTCCTTCAATCCTTCCGATGGAGCGACCGGAGTTGCCTTAGGCAACAACATCATCGTTTCCTTCAACGAATCGATTCAGCGCG
>JAAXWL010000054.1 GCA_013334975.1 Chlorobiaceae bacterium | reverse complement strand
AATTTTTTTATCTATTGACTCAATTGTCTTAATATCTATTGTTGGTATAATTATCTCCTCATACACATAAAGCTTTCTTTTCTCAAAGACCATTGGATTATTAAGAACAATGGAATTTAATTGTTCATTATTAAAATTAGGTATTTTATTGATAGTTTTTTGTATAGCCAAGTCTGCAAGCACCTCTTTACTTGCATTAAACATTCCGTTCTTATAATCTGAACTTTTATCCAAATTCATTTTAGTAGCTTTCTGTGCCAGTAACTCTGTTCTGACTATGTCAGCTAATATACTTCTGCGAAGATTTAAAATCTCTGATGAACTCATTCGAGATTGAGATGACCTTTTAAATAAATAGTCAATTTGACTCTCGGTAATCTCTACTCCATTCACTGTAGCCGCTACTTGGGATTTTTTATCCTTGCCGGTGTTTTTTGAACAACCGACAAGGATAACAGCAAACAGGATAAAAAAATAAAATGACTTACAAACGGTCATGCTAACGACATTTTTCTTTTAGAACCCATAAGACCAACTAATCCTCCGACTCCGAGCATTACGACAGAAGCAGGTTCCGGGACAGGAAAACCTTCTATCTGAATGGCATTGATGTTTCCACCTGCACCCGTTACATTTAAGACGATGTCAGAATTAGTATTAGTTGTAACATAATACTTCATCACATTATTCTTATAATTAGTTGGTTCTGGCAACAGTCCCGTATAAGAATATTCCTGTGTCGAAACGTAAGATACGTTAGTATTGGCGCTGCCACTACCGAGTGTTACTGACGTTCCAGTAGGTGTATAAACATATACAAAATATTCATAACTGTTTACAACCAATGGCTCGTACACTTCGTTGAGAGAATCCCAAACTACACGATTAAGTGTAATTTGTGAAGTATTATTTACCTCAACAGAACCCTTGGTCGCATTTAGTGCGTTGCCTCCTCCAAGATAAGAACCTTGAGTATTAGATTTCTTTACTTTTACTCCAACCTCAAGTACATCATTACCAATAAGATCATATTGATTGAAAGTATAAGTTGTTCCAGCAAAATTGACCTGTCCCCACGTGTCAGACGAAGTTCTACCAATGACACCATAGCCCGTAAAATACGGACTCTTTGATGAAAAGTTTAGATCCCATATGGCAGCGAATGATGTCTGACTCATCCCCATCATTGACAGGAATGCCAGAACCAATGACATTTTTTTCCTCATTTTTACCTCCCCGGCTTTTTGTTTTTGAATAAAATAACAGTGATAATTTCGTTTTTACATATTTTTTACCTCAATATACACTCCCTATAGAAATTCAATTCGTAATTAAATAAATTATACCAAAAATTCCTGATTAAATCAACTTTACCTCTCTGCAATCTTATTTAAGCCTTTTTCTTACTTTTATATCACTTATACACATTCTACCCAATTTATTCACACTCTTCTTTTTTTTCATGCTTCGTAATCATCTTACAAAATAATTTATAAAATAAAAATAAAAATAATTTGTGATCTGTGATTTATCTGAAATAATTAGTCTTATCGATTATAATTACAATGCTTTATCTTTTCTTATGATTCTTGATTGATTTTATTATTAAATAGAGGTACTATTCATTGATGTGTATTTATTTAGTATAGCTCTGTTTGCCAATCCCCAGATTTGCTTCTTTTTTAAAGTCAGTTAAATAATTAAAAAATAACGTGTTACCGTCGCATCATTTCCGACGGAGACACCTTTCCTCGCATTGAGAGCTGACAGGTAATGCACTACCTTCCCTAAACCGAAGCGTTTACCGAAGAGGTATACGGAGAGTGTCGGGCGCAACGAGGATAGCGTGCAGCATTACTTTTTTTCCCGAGCGGACCGCTTTGGGGCCAGCCCCGGTGCTGGCGTTCGATTTAACCACGATATCGACCGACTCCGAGAACCAGTCGGATGCACGACAGGGGTTCAAATAAAGAGGGTGACAGACTGAACACTACGAAGCTTCTGTTACGCTTCGACAGACACTGGCGAGCATGTCCAGCACGTGCGTGGTTTAATCCATCGGTTTGTGGCGCCACGGCGATGAGAATGCACGAGTTCGGTCGAGTACGCCAGCGATTGCGTACCGGCAATCGGCTGGACATAAAGATGCGTTCGAGCGCCGTCTTTATGTCCATGTCTTCTATTCTCGAGACAACGACACCAAAAAGGAGGTTGCCTTCCGCAAAGAGTTGCTTGAACTCAAGGCTCAAGTGGAAAACGGGGTAGAGGAGTTCACTCAATCGGCGCAATGCAAAATTGAGCGGAATCTGGTCTGCTCGAAAAAAGGTCGTGTCAGAGCATTTAAGGTCGGCTTCAACGATCAGGAAATTGCCCCCACGAGAGTACGTTTCAACTTGTATCGTGGCCTTCGTATCGACGATGATTCTCAGCGTTTCCGGGTCGGCATCAGCCAATGCGTTTATTTTCCAGACGTTTTCGAAGATGGCGTCTGTTTCGGGCGTTTTTTTTCCACCATCGTTTTCTGGACACTTCGAAGACGGTACTGCTGACGATTCAGAATATTTGAAATAGTGCGTACCGATGGCAGGGATGATTCAGACCATCCTTCGGATAGTAACGCCTCATAAACCGATTGTGCCGTCATGTTCGTATAGAGCAAGGTGGTGCATAGCTGGGGGTCTGCATGACTTTGCGGTTCCATGATTTTCCGAATCGACTCAAGTAATGCTGGGTTCTTCTCTTCAGCTCTCGGCTTATGTCGCTCCGACAAATCATTGATGCAGGTTATGCCGGTCTCAAACTCCTTTATTCCGGTCATTACTGCTGAACGGTTCCATCCAAATTCATTTTCGGCGACTCTTGGCTTACCATCCAATATGGTCAACACGACATCTCCCATGGCTTGCCGTCTTTCTGGCCACGGGATCAACGCGATCAGGCGAATAATCAGCTCTACCACTTCCTGAGATACGTTGTGTCGTTTCAGTATTGATGTTTTCATATGCGTTGCCTCCTGTAAATCTGTATGCAATATGAAAACATACAATAGGTATTTCAGTAATTTCCAAACCACTAAGATTCCGATAACGATTTCAATCTGGATAAAATCAATTGCGCTGCATCATACATCATTTTATGCATGACACCGCGCTAACCTGAAGTGCCTCCGCTGGTTCCCTTCCGGATATCCGCCAGCAATTCCCTGAAGGTCTCCCCATATATATCCCAGACAGTGACAAAGAGCGCAGCAACCACCGGCCCGATGATGAACCCGAACACACCGAACATACCGATACCGCCGAGCGTTCCAAAAAAAATGAACAGTTCGTGCATCTGGGTATCGTGTCCGACCATAATCGGACGAAGAATGTTGTCGATCTGACCAACCACGATACTGCAGAACAGCGCAAGACCGGCCGCCTGAAGATATTGACCTGACACGGCGAGTACCAGCACGGCAGGAATCCAGATGATCGGCGGGCCGATCATCGGCAGAATGGAAAGCACGGCCATGAGCGTTCCCCAGAACACCGAGCTCTCGATACCAGCAAACCGGAAAGCGATACCCGCAAGGGTTCCCTGCACGATGCCGATCACCAGCGTCCCTTTGATGGTCGCTCTGCTTACGGACAGAAATTTGTCGAGCAACCGGTGCTGGTCGGTTTCGTTCAGGGGAAGATAGGTCCGGATCCTTTCCATCAGTAACTCGCCATCTTTCAGGAAAAAGAACATGGTGTACCAGAAAATGAAAAACAGAAAAATATCGAAAAAAGCAGAATAGGTAAACGTGGAGAGACGACCGATCATGCTGGAACCCAGATTGCCGAGCAGCTCCCCCGCCTTCTGGAGTATCTGGTCGCTGTACATGCTGAGATCTCGATCAAAGGGTAAATGCGCCAGCAGGGAATCAAAAGCACCCGGATTGCGGAAACGCTCACGGATCAACGGAATAGCTGTACGGCTGAGCGATAACGCTTGTGACGCAACAACCATCAGCAGCCCGGCAAGCGGAAGGAAGACGATCACCAGATACGCCGCAATCGTCAGGCCGGCACTCAATCCCCTGTATCGCCCGAACAACCGCCGAAAGCTGTTGAACAGCGGAAAACCAAGCCCCGCGAAGATACTCGCCAGCAGAATGGTAAGAAGAAATTGCCGTATCATCGACAGGAACAGCGAGGAGATCAGAAGAGCCGCGACAAGCACGACAATCCGGTTGATAGAACGTGTAGTGATCTGATTCATAGTGTCGTGTCAAGCGTAAACCGATGTATTTTTTTGAGCCATTGATTTATCCAAATCGAAATCGGTATCGAAATCGATTATTTATGAAAAAAACAGAAAACCGGTCTATGGCTGTATCTGTTTAATTGTCAAATGTTTATCATAATAAGCAATAATGCTCGGTGAGTTTTTCTTTGTCTCTTCAAGTGGAAATCGATACCGATACCGATTTGGATACCGATTTCGATGATAAAAGAAATTCTGACTATTTACCGTTGACAAGACAATAGGTTTCTGGTATTGGCGCCAAGTCAACAGTAAATTATCGTTGAGAGACCTCTTAATCAATTGAAATCGGAAACGCAATCGAATCCGGTTGAATGCAAGCGCGTCAACCCGTTCGATTGGGGGCGCGCCCGTCTTGTCCCGGATATTCCGGAAGGCCTCCGGCTCAGCATACCCGGAAACCAACTCCAGGAGCCGGAATGAGCACTGCACTCAGAGGCTTCCGGAGTTCCCCCCTGTGGCATCGAGAAGCCTGGCCCTGACCAGAGCGACCGCAAACATTCCTGCTGTTTCCGCCCTGAGAACCGAAGCGCCGAAAGATACAGGAAGCATTCCGGCCCGCATCGCCTCCGCCACTTCAGTATCGGTAAATCCCCCTTCCCCGCCAACCAGGAACAGCAGGCGACGACCTGCCGGATCGAACACCGGAAAGCGCTCTTCCGACTCATGGGCGATCATGCGGAGATCATAGCCTTCAAGTTCGAGCACCGCCCGGAAAGATAGTGGCCCGGAAAGACGGGGAAGATGATAACGCCGGCTCTGCCGCGCTGCCGACTGAACAACACCCTGCCATCGCTGGCTCTTCCGGTAGATCTTGCCTGCTCCAGGAGTCGAAACCGTTCGCTGCGTCATCATGGGAATGATCTCATCGATGCCGAGTTCAGTCGCTTTTTCGAGAAAAAGGTCGAACCGCTGAGGGGATTTCAGCAGCGATATGGCCACCGAAACCTTCGTTTCCGGAGGAGGCACATAACGACGCTCCCTGAGTTCGCCTTTCAGGGAGTTCCTGTCGATCGAGCTGATCAGCAGTTCAGCGGAAAGCCCTGCTCCATCGGTAATGGGCACCACGTCCCCCTCCCGGCAGCGAAGCACTCGTACCAGATGGTGGAACTCCTCTCCGTCGACCGAAGCGCTCCCCGCTTCCAGATCGACCTGATCCTGATGAACATAAAACAGATCCATACCAGGCTACTCCTTTTCAGTAACGGCGACGGTGGCAAAGGCAACCGCAGCCGCACCGGACTCTTTCAGGGCTGCCGCAGCCGCCACCATGGTCGCTCCGGTCGTCAGCACATCGTCCACCAGCAGCACCTTGCCCCGGCAGGCCTTGCGACCCGGACGAAACGCACCATCCATATTTCGTCGGCGATCCGACAGGGACAGGCCGGTCTGTGAACTGGTGTTGACACAGCGTTCGATGCATTGCGTCCAGACCGGCATACCGAGAACTCCGGCAATACCAGCGGCAATCTCTTCGGCCTGATTGTAGGTTCGTTCGATACGCTTGAGTGAATGCAGCGGTACCGGCACGATCGCATCGAGGCCCACCTGAGAACCCAATGAACGGACAAGCGCCCCGAGCCTCCGGCCAAACACTCCTCCGAGAGGAAACAGACCCCCGTATTTCATGGCGTGCATCGCATCGTGCAGCACCCCCCTGCTATGATAGGGATAGAGAGCCCATGCCTCTGACGGAACGGCACGCTCTCCGAAATGATCCCTGACCGTTCTGATGAGCGCCTGGCCTCCGGCAAGGGAGTCCGGAAAAGGGGTGAACTGGCTGAAGCAGACGGCACAAAGTGGCTCTTGACGGGATTCAAGCGGTTTTCGGCAGACAATACAGACCTCCGGAAACAGAAGATGGGCAAACCCTTCAAGCATCGCCTTGCTTCGACTGTGCAAAACTGAAGCAGAGCGCGGCGGCACCGTAGATACCCGCTTTGTTGCCAAGCCTTGCCGGCACGATTTCAAGACCCTCATGCATCGACGGAAGGGTCGACCGGTGCAACTGCATCAGTGCCGGTTTGAAAATCAGTTCTCCGGCAGCAGCGATCCCGCCACCAATGACAAATTTCCTGATATCCATCAATGCGGTAACGTTGGCCAGACCGATGCCGAGAATGTCGCCCACCCGCTGCCAGAGCTGAATGGCAACCGCATCACCCTCCCTGGCCGCCTGTTCAAGATGGCGGGGAGAGAGACGCGAACGGTCATAACTGCAAAGCTCTGTGAGCCGGGGAGAGAGTTCCCGCAGCGAATCGGAACTGCATGCCATATTCACGATCTGCTTCTTGCCGATAAGGCTTTCGATGGTACCCCGAACCCCTGCATGAACGCTTGACCCTTCAAAATCGATGATCATGAAACCGATCTCGCCAGCCGTACCATATGGCCCGCGATAGAGCTTCCTGTCGAGAATGATACCACCGCCCACACCAGTGCCGAGCGTCACCAGCATGAAATCGCTGAAATCGCTGCCACCGCCAAAAATCGCCTCCCCGTAAGCCGCTGCATTGGCATCGTTTTCGATCAGCACGGTGCTCCGGATACCATGCGCCTCCTGAAGACGGGACTCCAGACGCTCCCTCAGGAAGTAACGCTCCCAACCGGGAAGATTTGGCGGATAGGAAAGGGTCCCCCGACGGGTATCGACAGCACCTGGAGCCCCTACCCCGATACCGGCAAAAAGACCGGTGTCAAGGGTTTCGGCAGCCCTCTGGCAAAGATTGTCAGCGGCAAGCGCCAGTTGCCGGACGACGCCATCGGGCCCCGAACCGGTATCGGTCGGCTGGACATCCTCGAAAAGGATACCTTCTGCCTCATCGATCACCGCTGTTTTGATATTCGTTCCTCCGAGATCGATACCGATGGCCCATGCTGCCATAATCGCTGATAGTTATGATTTAAATGGCTTGATGAACTTCCTGTTGTACTCCCCCGATTCGAAAAACCGGAGAATTTCAAGCACTTCAGCAGTCTGAGGCATATCTCGTCGAACGATTTCAAGCGCATTGGAGAGCAGAAGACCTGACTGAAAGATCACCCGATAGGCCTCCCTGATGTTGCCGAGCTGTTCCTGGGTGAAGCCCCGTCGCTTCAGACCAATGACATTGAGGCCTTCGTACCTGAACGAGCTGTGACCTCCTGCCATGACGAAAGGTGGAACATCGAGGGCTGCCCGCGAGATGCCGCCAACCATCGCATAACGGCCGATTCTGACGAACTGGTGCACTCCTGCCAGGCCGCCAACCACGACATAATCGCCAACATGGCAGTGACCGCCAAACTGCACCGAATTGGCGATAACCACATGGTTGCCGATAACACAATCGTGGCCCGCATGAACATAGGCCATAATCAGATTATCGGAACCAACGACCGTTCTGCCGCTGGCCTTCGTGCCCCGGTTCAGGGTCACAAACTCACGAATAACTGTCCGATCGCCGATTTCGAGACAGGTTTTCTCCCCTGCGTATTTGAGGTCCTGAGGGGCAGTTGAAAGCACCGCTCCGGAACCTATCCGGCACTCGCTTCCGATACGGGCGCCATCGGCTATGTACACATGGGGAGCGATGATCGTCCTGTCGCCAATGACGACGTCATCCTCGATGACGGTATAGGGACCGATCTCGACTCCCTGGCCGATGACCGCGCCAGATCCGACGATCGCATTCGCGTGAATAGTGCTCATGAATGTAATACGTTCTATTGCTTAAGGGAATCAAGGCGTTTCTTCAGATCGGGAAGCGCCTGCATCAGCTCTTTGATGACGGCATCCGATTCCCGAACCTTTCCTGTTGCCCGGTACACCTGGGCAAGAGTATAATAAAGCTCGGGCTCCTGCCGAAGGTCACTCCTGGCCGCCAGAAACTCAAGATACTGAATATAAGGATAAGCTTTCTCGTTTGCACCTCCGGAAGCATGGATCTCGGCAACCGATCCGGCAAGACGTGGTGTCACCGGATAGCGTTCGAGAGGGAACAGGCGCGCGTAACGATCGAGCGTTTCGATGGCCAGCGCTCCCCTGCGTTTCGGTTGACGAACACCGGAAGCATCCTGTACCATCACCACTCCATCCGGAGAGGTCAACAGATCCAGCGCCAGCCTGACAAACAGCGGGGGGTAGTTGCCAAGCAGATTCCTGGAGGTCTCCTCGATGGTCACCGACAGGTTGCCGGTATTGCGGTACCGGTAGATATTGAACAGGTTGCCGTACAGCGTGCCCGGATCGGCAAAACTCAGTGCCGAAGCACTCCTGAGCGGCACCAGCCGGTAAACCAGACCATCGAGACGAAGGTTCCGGTCAAGACCGATCATCTCGGACGGATCAACGGTAAGCGCGAAACAGATCGGGCGCTTGCCGAAATTGTCGACCACGATGGCATAGACCGCAATATCCTGTGGACGAAGATAGCGCTGCTCCTGGTAGATCAGCCCCGGCCTGATCGTCCAGCGAAGCGAATCGGACGGCGCCGCCGGCAGCGCAACACCGGAACGACGGGCATCATCGAGAAGTTTTTGCTTCTCGTTACCTGAAGGGACGGTGACAGCGACTGAATCGACAGGCACATAGGTAATTGCCTCAAGATCCCTGTCGCTCATGCCGATAGAGACCGGGAGGGCACCTCGCGGACGCTCATGTTTGAGTTGCAGCAGATACCAGCCAGTGTTGGCCAGACTGAGATTGACCACTCGCACGTCGGTTCTGATATGCTCCACCTCCTGCAAATACCAGAGAGGAAAGGTGTCGTTGTCGCCGTTGGTAAACAGGATGGCATCCTTTTCACAACTTTGCAGCACATTCCAGGCCCAGTCCCATGGAACATAATTGCCGGATCGGTCATGGTTGCGGTAATTGACGACCAGCATTCGACCATCGATCAACAGCAGCCCGGCAACCACCACACTGAAAGCAACAAGGGAAAGGCGCAGCAACCCCAACGATTTTATTTTTTCGGAAATCAGGGTAACAAGGCTTTCCATGCCGAGGCCAATCCACAAGGCGAAAGCGAAAAAGCTGCCGACATAACTGTAGTCGCGCTCTCGCGGCTGGGGTTCAGGCTGGTTGAGGTAGACAACTAGAATCACACCGGTCAGAAGAAACAGCGCCGCCACAACCAGGGCCATCTTCCTGTTTTTTCTGAAGTGTGACCATGCGCCGAAAAGACCCACCATAAACGGCACCCCCCACAGTTTCCCCCAGTCGATCACCGCCCCCTCGACATCGCCGGAACGACCGATGAACTGCCAGCCAAAATAGCGCAGGTACATGGCATTGAGCTGATAGCGGAAAAAATAGTCGAGGTCACCAGAATACTGCTGATAGAAATACTGGTGCACTGGCTCAGGAGACCAGCGCCTCGGCCACAAGGGCCACTCACCGTACTGCTCACGGTTGACATAGGCGAAAAAAGCTTCGAGTGTCGAAGGATTGTTCTCGTTTATTGGCGGCCCGGCATGAGCACGGACAAAGATCAGCAGGTAGGAAGTATAGCCAAGAATGAGCAGCAGCACGGACAAGAGAGCCAGATTGAGCAGCAGTAGCTGACTCCTGTGGCTGTACCAGATGCCGAAAAGCAGTATGATGATCAGGGTGCCCATACCCCACCATGAGGCATGAAGGAGCAATACAGGAATACCTTTGATGACCAGTTTGTAAATCAGAAAAAACAGGGCGAGACTGCCAAGCGCCATCAGGCTGAATGATCGCAGATTGACATCGAACTTCCTGAAATAGTAGAGCAGCACCAGTGCGAACAGCGCCAGCAGGCACAGGAGGTGCACACCGATCGAGAGCCCGAACAGGTACATCACCCCCAGCAGCCATCGCTCGCTGCCTGGTGCAGGATCCTCTTCATACCAGCAGAGCATCATCCAGAAGATGGTTGCCGTAAGCAGCGATGAGGCTGCCCAAAGACTGGTCTCGACAGCATTGAACCAAAAGCTGTCGGAAAATGCGAGAGCCAGGGCACCAATGGCCGCACCACCATAAGCGGCAATCTTTTCCGACAGGCTCCAGCAATCAGGAGCGCTATCCCTTGCGATGATGACCAGCCTGACGATAATAAGATAGGTCAGCATGACCGTCGCCGAACTGACCAGAGTACTGAAAAAATTGATCCGGGCGCCAATGTCGCCGAACAGGGGCAGAAGAGAAAAAAGATGAGCGGTAAGCAGGTAGAGCGGCGCACCGGGCGGGTGAGGTATCCCGAGGGTACAGGAGGTCGCGATCACCTCACCGCAATCCCAGAACGAGAGGGTCGGGGCCATCGTCGAGAGATAGAGCGCTTCGGCAATGAGAAAAATGCTGGCGGCGATGATACGGTTTCGCTTGTTGTGTCTCATTCGTAACTGGGTTATGCTCTGTGATTACCCCCTTCAGACGTGAACTCCCTGTCGGCGGACGCTCGGACAGCTCACGCCGACAGCAGCTCGCCTGCAACGAGATCAGCAAACAGAAATCCTTCGTCGGTCAGGGTAACCTTGTCGCCATCGACCCTGATCCACCCTTTATCTCTCAAACCGTAAAGCACTTCCATCAGGTGCTGAAGCCCTAATTTATCCCCTTTTCTCAAAAACCCAACAGAGAGCGGATTGCGGATACGCAAGGAAAGAAAAACTTCCTCATCGAAGCGCTGCGACCCGGTAAGCACCTCCCTGGAATCGACTGCCCCCGCCGAATCGTCAAGGTAGCGCAGAAGACTGCCCGCATTGGAAAAACGGGTCTCGCACGCCCCCTGCACCAGGAAGCTGTGAGCCGCCGGGCCAAACCCGAGATAGGGCTCACGCCTCCAGCACGACAGGTTGTAGCGCGAATGGTGGCCTTCAAGCGCATAATTCGAAACCTCATAATGACGGTACCCCGCTGCTGAAAGCAAGACCATCGCCTGCCGGTACATACCTGCCTGTTGCTCCTCTCCGGGCAGCTTACGGATACCCTTCTGCACATCACGCCAGAGGCGGGTCTTCTCTTCAACGGCAAGCATGTAGACCGAAACATGCTGCGGACGAAGCCTCAGCGCTGCCTGCAAATCCCCCTCCCACTCGGCAAGAGACTCCCCTTCAGCTCCGCAGATCAGATCGATACTGACCGAGGGAAACCTTGCCAGCGCCTCCGAAACCGTCCGTACGGCATCATCGGAGCTGTGCGCCCTGCCGAGCGCCCTCAACTTGCGTCCCGAAAAGGACTGAACACCAATGCTCAGCCGGTTGATCCCGGCATCTTTCAGGAGATCGAGCCTTGCAGAATCGAGGTCTTCCGGGTTGGCTTCAAGCGTGATTTCGGTATCGGCGGTAACTTCAGCCAGGTCGGCAATCTGCGTGAGCCAGCCGGCAAGGCAGGTGACCGGCACCAGGGAAGGAGTCCCGCCGCCGAAATGAATCGCCCCTATCTGGCGCTCTTTCAGCAACGGAGCCTTCGATGCTGTTTCAACAGCGAGAGCCTCAAAAAAACGTTCGGTAAAACCGGAACGGGTAACCAGAAAAAAATCGCAATAGGGGCAACGTTCACGACAGAAGGGGATGTGAACATAGAGGCTGAACATAGAAAAAATGATCGCAGGTTATACATCGACTGCTCCTGACCGGAATCGGTATCGGAATCACCTCATCCCCCACCCTGCTCTCCCTGAACTCGGGCCCTCCACCTCAACGCCCCAGAACATGGCCCTTCACCGCATGAAAAAGATCGTCGGCGACGTGGTCGGGAAACACCCTGCGCTCATGGCAGAGGGCCTCTTCGTTATGACCGGTACGGACAAGAATGGTCTTCAGGCCGGCACGCTGACCGCATTCGACATCGATAACCTTGTCACCGATAAAGAACGAAGCCTCACGATCAACCACAAAACCCGCCTCCAGAAGATCGCTGACGGCCTGTTCCACCATCAGTGGCGAAGGTTTCCGACAATCCTGAAAGCGGTCATACTCAGGATGAGGATAATCGGGATGAGCCGGGCAGTAATAGCAACGGTCGAAGGAGGCCTGTCGTCGAGCCAGGAGTTCGTTGAGATAGTCGTTGAGATCCTCAACCTGATGTGGCGTGACGATACCGCGGGCAATCCCCGCCTGGTTGGTGATAATGACAATCATGAAACCCGCCTGCCTGGCCATCGAAATAGCCTCGTCGGCACGATCGATCAGGACGAACTCCTCCCGACAGGAGACGTAACGACCGGTATCCTGGTTGATTGTCCCGTCCCTGTCGAGAAAAAGCACCTTGGCTGACTGCATCATACCTCCTCAACCAAGCACGTTCCGGTAAAGCTCGGCGTATCGCTCAGCCGAACCTTTCCATGAAAAATCCCGTCCCATACCTTCGAGCAAGAGGGCTCGCCAGCGCTCCTTATCCGCAAAAAGCACCAGCGCCTCACGGAGCCTGGCTGTCAGCGCTTCCGGAGTGTATTCGTCAAAAACGAATCCGGTTCCCTGGTCACCGGCAACCTCCTCGATGGTATCAACGATCCCTCCGCCCGCATAGGCAAGAGGCACGGTACCGTAATTCATGGCGAACATCTGCATCATACCGCAAGCCTCAATACGCGAAGGCATGATAAGCAGATCGAGACCAGCGATCATCTGATGGTAGAAGGCATCGGTAAAATCGCCCCTGATCGCCAGTTTTTCCGGATGTTCTACGGCGGCATCATGCAGTATCTGCTCGAACGCCTTGTCACCCGATCCAAACACGATCAGCTGCATATCGAGTTCAAGCAACGCAGCAAGGCTCTGCTGCAGAAGCTCCAGACCCTGATACGCATCGAAATTAATGATGATTCCTGCTGCGGGGGTCTCTTCCGAAAAAGGCAAGCCAACCTCTTCGAGCAGCACCTTCTTGTCTTCGAGCTTGATCTCAAGCTGCTCGACGCTGTATCGTTTTTTGATCAGCTTGTCGGTGGAGGAATTCCACTGCCGGGTATCCATGCCATTAAGAATGCCATGGAACCTATCGCCACACGCCTGCAAAACCTTGTTCATTCCGAAAGAGATCTCCGGATCATGAGCAATCATCGTGGCATAGCGATCCGATGTCGTGGTCACCAGGTCGGCATACCTGATGCCTGTAGAAAGCAGGTTGACCTCGTCGCCCTCCTGTTCGAGTCCGTTGAACACCTCTGCATCGAGATGTTTCTGGAATATTTTGGTCTGGAAAATTCCCTGCCGGTACACATTGTGGATGGTCTGTACGATCTTGACTTTTTTAAAGAAATCGTGCTTTGCATAGCGGGTTCGAGCCAGCAGCGCCACCAGACCAGCATACCAGTCGTGGCAATGGATGATATCCGGTTGCCAGCCGAGACGAACCAGCGTCTCCATTACCCCAACGCTGAAAAAAATGAGCTTTTCAGCACTGCCTTTGTGATCCCCTCCCTGCCTGATGTCCGAAAACAGACCGTTCCTCTTGAAATATTTCTCATTGTAGAGAAAATAGGTCTGAATCTTGCTTGATGGAAGGGCAGTCACCTTCACATGAAGCAAATCGGTCTTCTCCTTGAGACGCACCTCGATGTCCGATAACCTGAGCACATCATGCAGACGGAATTTCCTGTCATTGATAATCCCGTACTTCGGCATCATGATGCGAGCTTCAAACCCTTCCTCTTCGAGTGCCTGGGGAAACGATGCCATGTAATCGGCAAGCGAACTGACTCTTACAAAAGGAGAGACTTCGCCAGAGACATAAAGAACCCTGAAATTTCTTCTGGCCATCTATCTCACACTCTATCTTATTATTTTTATCAAAACGCTTTCATAGAATATCTTCAGTTTTTAATTTAAGAATTTTCATGCTGAGAAACAATTTAGTAGCTTCCAACTCTCAAACGAGCAGCTCCGTGAAAGCATTTTCCGGCCTGAAAATCCTCAGCATCCTTCTGATACCGCTCCTGCTGTGCGCATGCGCTGTTGACCGCCCACCGTCCGGAGGCCCACCGGACAACACGCCGCTCAAGGTAACCTCATCGTTCCCCGAATCCGGCGCCATCAAGACGTCAACGAAACTCATCCGGCTGGTTTTCAGTCACATGGTCAATCGGGACGATCTGGAAAAATCGATATTCTTTACTCCCGCCATCAAGGGATACCATATAGAGGTTCATGGAAAAGAGGGCCTTATCCGTTTTGACCAACCGCTGCAACAGGAACGTACCTGGAGCCTCACACTGCGGAGCCCACTGAAAAGCGTGTACGGCAACCACAGGCTCGATCAAGGCTGGACACTGACTTTTTCAACAGGGCAAACCATCAGCAAGGGGACAATCACCGGCAAGGTCTGGAACGACCGAATGGCGCCGGCCCAGGGGGTCACGCTCATGGTTTGCGGTCCGATCAGCGGTAACATCGCTCCAATACCCGGCCTGACAGCCAAACCCGACCATATCACCCAGACCGGCCTTTCGGGAGAGTTCCGTTTCGACAACCTCGCTCCCGGCAGTTACAGGCTTCTGGCCATCACCGATACAAACGCCAATCTGCAATTTGACCCTGCCAGTGAAGCTTTCGCCGTCACCTCAAGCCCTTTGGTCGAAACAGGAGAGAACCGTCTCTCTTTGCGACTCTCAACAGAACAACTGGCTCCACCGGTACTTCAGTCCTGCCGAACGATCAATAACAGGGAGATCGAAATCACCTTTGACCGTCCAGTCCCGACACGGAGCCTCGATATTACCGCTTTCCGGATCGAAACGACCGGCAACGGAGCAGGGCTGCCGATCTCAGCTCTCTTCACTCCATCAGGGAGTGATGAAGAGAATGTTTTCCGGCTGATGACCGCACCCATGGACAGCAAGGCATGGTATCGCATCATCTTTTCTCCCGATGCCACCAGAAACACCTTTCCGGATCTGACCTTTCCCGGCAACGCTCACCAGGAGCGTTATCCGGCGCTCTCGGTCAACATTATCCCCTCCGACGGATCCAATAACATCATCACCGAATCCATTCGCCCTGAGTCGGGCTCATCAGTCGAATTGCAGTTCAATCTCCCTGTTACCACAGCTTCAGTCACAAGCGCGGTAACACTCTTTTCAATTGAAAAAGGGATCCATCAACCGATCCCGTTCACCATCTCAAGAATTGACAACCGCACATTTTCCGTTCTGGTCTCCGGTGGGTTCAGGCAGGCATTCGACTATATGCTCAGGGTAAATCCCGGCATGATTGAAACCCTGACCGGCCAAAAAGGCGGAAAAAGAGTTGCAGAGTCAGGCTTCAGCACCGCCGGGCGACAAGCGTACGGTGAAATAGCCGGTACCGGTACGGCGGCCAATACGCCACTGGTCATCATCGAAGCGAGGCTCTCCGGCACCGCAATGACCCGCCAGATAATTGCCAGACCGGTCAATGGGCTCTTCAGTTTCACCTTCACTGATCTTCCTCCAGGAGAGTATTCCATAACCGGATTCATCCCCTCGGCTACCGCGTCGCCATCCCACCGAAACCGCTGGTACGGCGGTTCCGCAACCCCTTTTGTGCCCTGCGATCCCTGGGTTACCCAGACAACCGACGTTCGCTCCGGGTGGAGAGCAGAGAAAGTCAGACTCGATATTCCTCCGGTGCCTCGTCAGGAGAAAACCGGTGGAGCGGCACACGCAGAAAAACCATAATCACCATTTAACGAACCAACCACAGAACCATTACCATGAGCTCCCCATCACGCATCGGACCAAACTCCATCATACAAACCGTCGGCGCCCTCGAATCAGCCTACGGAAAGCAGGAAACAGAGAAGCTGCTGAAAAAATCAGGCCAGGGTTACCTTATCAACAACCTGCCATCCGATATGGTGGAGGAATCGAAATTCCATTCGCTGGTCACTGCTTTACAGAAAGAGATCGGCGAACAGGCTACTGCCGGAATACTCAGGGAGTCCGGTGAACGCACGGCCAAATATCTTCTGAGAGTTCGCATCCCCGGAATGTTCCAGATACTCGTCAAGCTCCTGCCAACGGGCCTTGCCTTCAAAGTATTCCTTTATGCCATCAGCAAAAACGCATGGACCTTCGCAGGAAGCGGCGAGTTCGGCTACGGTTCAAAACCGTCTCACAACATCACGGTCAAGGTGACCTTCCCGTCACAACCGGTTGTAGGCAACTTTTACCTCGGTACCTTCAGTGCACTGCTCCGGGAGCTGATCAATCCCAAAGCAGCAATCGGAGCCGACATCAGAAAAGAGAACGGAGCCATCCGCTGCAACTACCATTGCAAAATATGAGGGTTCAGATCAGAAACAGAGAAGCGGGTCTCAACCCGCTTCTCTGTTTCCGGAAAACGCCCTCTCAAGACTCGTTGGTGAACGTGCTTCACCTCCCCTGTGACGGGAGCACCCTGGGACATGGCTGACCGGTAGCCGGGCAGGGCTGGCCCGGAGGTGGGCATGGCTGGCCAGTGGCAGGGCACGGCTGGCCCGGAGGTGGACAGGGCTGGCCAGTGGTCGGGCAGGGCTGAGCGGGATCACAAGGCATGGACTGCATACAGGGCATCGGCATACTCTTCAGCCAGGCAATCTTCCCTTCAATCTCCTTGAGCTTGCTGCTTATCCCCTGCAGAGCCTTGCTGTTCCTGACACCCAGTTCACCGGCAATCACTTTCTGCTGCATCTTCATGACATCGACGATCGAGTCAAGAAGATCGGTCACCGGATTGTGCTGCCCCGGGGCTACTACTGGCGGCTTGCCACCTGCAGGCACAGGACAATCGTTGCAGATCAGCGAAATGGTCGGCAATGCATCACGTTGCCCGGCAGGCGCCTTTCCATTGTCGGCAAACGCCTGTGAGCTCATGACCATCAGAGCCACCAGCGTTATAAACAACCTTTTCATTCAGTCTCCGTTATAATTTTAATGACTGTATACACAATTGTTAATAAAGCACTCTTCAGGAAAACGTGCAAATTATTCTGGGGACTGGGAGAAAGCTAAGGCAAAACAGCAGTGGTGTCAAGATTATTTTTCTTGTCCGTGTTCGTCCGTGTTCGTCCGTGTTCGTCCATGCCAGTCCGTGTGTTTTTCTTTAAAACAAAAAAGCCCACGGAACTACTGTGGGCTTTTTTGATTAAAAACTCGGCGACGACCTACTCTCCC
>JAAXWL010000053.1 GCA_013334975.1 Chlorobiaceae bacterium | reverse complement strand
ATAAAAAAATCGATTTCTATACCGATCCCGATTTCGATTTGGATAAACTAAATGGCACCATAAAATTCGCCTTTTAAGCTTGATATGACACTATGGGGGGAGGCGTGAGGGCTTCAGTGTTCCCAAGCGACAAGGGGATGTAGATGACAAAGCCGCAGGAGAAGTGAAGAAGTGCGGGCATCGGGCTTCCTGCTCAGGGATTGAAGCGGCGCTGTCGACGGGCAGTGGCTTGCCGATAGATAAGCTTGAGTGAGACGCATTATCCATCTCACTCGTTCCGTTTTCCCCGAATCACACGGAAAGCTTGTCGTAGTAGCCTGCAAGTGATTGCTGAGGTTCCGGGGCATCGTTGATCACCTCGAATGTCTTATTTGCGGCAGTTGGTACCCAGAGCGAGAGCACAGCCAGTTCAGCCACGTCTGACCGGTTGGTCGAGCCGTTCCATAAATGGTCGCCCTGCTCGACACGGAGCCGGTACTGAAGAGGTTCTTCGTCTTTGAGGCCGCCGGGCCTGATAATAGTGTACGAGCTTCCAGGGCCTGAAAACTGCTTGCGGAGATGCTCCTCGGCGGCAAGCTTCATGTTCAGCACGCCTGCGAAGAGATTGAGCGGATGATACCATTTGGTCACCCCGATGGAACTCACCATTGCGAAATGCCTCACGCCAGCTTTGGCCGCCTCGTCCATCAGCCTGATGGCGCCATCACGATCCACCTCATGCGGCGATGCCTCGCCGGTCACAGCCGAAGAGCCGAGAGCCGAAATGACCGCATCACATCCACTAACTGCTTTTCTGAGTGCATCGGCGTCCTGGATTTTTCCGAGGGCAACTTCGACGGCGTCTCCGAACAGGCTTCTCGCCTTCTCCTCCGAACGAACAAAGACCCTGACCGGTATCCCATAATGCAGCAGCCGTTTGACGACCCAACTGCCTGTTCTGCCCGTCGCTCCGGCAACGAGCACTCTCTTTGCGTATCCTGATTGTTCAGCCATAATACCGGTTATCCTGTTTCGTTTCATACTGGTGTCCACGAAAAGAACCATTTCTGTCATCATTCTGTTTCCAGTAAGTTGTAAAACAGGTTAAACGCCTGAGTTTCGTTGATGGAAAGAGTGTGGGGGACGTCGATGACTGGTTACACTTTGGGGATGGAATCGGCGATTGGGGTAAGAATGAATGTCGGGATCGACTCCCTATCCTAAGCGTCCAGGAGGTTAGGGATTAGGAGTGAAGAGTGAGGGAACATAGAACACTCAGGGCTCAGAATTCAGCGCTTATTCACAACTATTTCGGGAAATATTTTGTTTAATTAAGTCCCCCGCGTTCCTTACAATAGTTGTTCTGATTGGTTCGATTTCAATGAGATCGTGGTATTTCCGCATTTCGTCTTTCTGGATGTTGAGTGGCTTGCTGATTGTGATGAGTAGAGTATAACTGTTTTAAAAACGAGTGGTACATCATGAAGAAACGGGAGGGCATTCGCCATTCTGAACAGGAGTCCGGTAGTCATCTTACCCCGCAAGGTAAGGCGCTCTTTTTTCCGGTCATTGGTATCGGCTCTTCAGCCGGAGGTTTGGAGGCGCTTGAACTGTTCCTGAAACAGGTTCCTTTTCCCTGCGGTATGGCTATTGTGATCGTACAGCATCTCGATCCAACCCATAAGGGGATGATGGTTGAGTTGCTCCAGCGGGTTACCTTGATGGTGGTTACCGAAGTTACTGATCGGCTGAAGATCGAGCCCGATCATGTCTACGTTATTCCTCCGAATCAGGATATGACCATTTTGCATGGTCACCTGCACCTGTTTGACATGGTGAAGCCCAGGGGACTTCGCTTGCCGATAGACTTTTTTTTCCGCTCTATGGCGGATGATCTACAGCAAAACGCAATCGGTGTGATTCTTTCGGGTATGGGTTCTGATGGAACGCTTGGTCTTCGAGCCATCAAGGAACAAGGCGGGGGCGTTTTTGTTCAGGATCCGGCATCGTCCAAATTTGACGGAATGCCTCGAAGTGCTATCGATGAGGGTCTGGCCGATGTTATTGCACCGGTTGAGACACTTCCGGAGAAGATTATCGCCTACCTGAAGCACCAGCCAATCATCACTGCTTCATCTGAGGTGAATGAAACCCGTGCTACGAGCTCACTGGACAAAGTGGTGATTCTCCTGCGAACACAAACCGGGCATGATTTTTCGCTCTATAAGAAAAATACGGTATACCGGCGTATTGAACGTCGGATGGGCATTCACCAGATTGAAAAAATCACCGATTATGTGAGGTTTTTGCAGCAAAATCCACATGAATTGGAGCTGTTGTTCAAAGAGTTGCTGATTGGGGTGACGAGTTTTTTTCGTGATCCGGCTGCCTGGGAGGTACTGAAGGGAAAGGCAATTCCATCCATTCTTGCTGCCCGTCCTGTGGGCGGGATGTTACGGGCATGGGTGGCCGGGTGTTCAACCGGTGAGGAGGCTTATTCGCTGGCGATTGTTTTCAGGGAGGTCATCGCGACCCTTAAACCATCAGGGACTTTCAGGCTCCAGATATTTGCGACCGATCTGGACAAGGATGCTATCGACAAAGCACGCTCAGGAATTTATCCGCTTAATATCTCTGCTGATGTTTCGCCTGAACGTCTCAAACGTTTTTTTGAGAAAGATGACCGGGGCTTCAGGATAGGCAGAGAGATCCGGGAGTCGATCGTCTTTGCGCCACACAATGTGATCATGGATCCGCCTTTTACCAAGCTTGACCTTCTTGTCTGCCGGAATCTTCTTATCTACCTGGAGCCGGAACTTCAGAAAAAGTTGTTACCCCTGTTTCACTACAGTCTGAATCCGGGAGGGATGCTGTTTCTGGGAAGTGCCGAGACAATAGGTTCAAATGGTCATCTTTTTGAACCGCTTGATGGCAAAAACAGGATATTTCGTCAGATTCATCAGGGGATAGGGATGACGCCAGTTGATTTTCCAACATCATTTTCAAAATCCCTGCGGGGAGTGACGGATTTGCAGCCCATGCCGCACAGTACGACCAGATCGGAATTCAACATGCAGTTGACCACCAACCAGCTCTTGCTCATGCATTTCGCTGCTTCTGCAGTGCTGACGAACGATGAGGGCGATATCATCTATATCAGCGGACGAACAGGCAAATATCTGGAGCCTGCTGCGGGAAAGGCCAACATGAACGTGTTCGCCATGGCTCGCGGAGGGTTGCGCTATGAGTTGAATCTTCTGTATAGCAGTGTGTTGCGCCAGAAAGGAGAGATGACCAAAAAGGGGTTGGTTGTCTCCACGGAAGGAGGTTCGCAGGTTGTGGATCTGACGGTTAAATATGTAGACAAGCCTGATTCTCTGAAAGGTTCTGTTCTGATCGTTTTTGCTGATATCGCTGAAAGGCCGGTCGTCTCGGCTCCTCATGAGGCTTTACCAGAGGTCGACAGCAACCAGAGGATCAGTTTCCTTGAAAATGAACTGAGGCAGGCAAAAGATGAGATATTCTCTATCCGCGAAGAGATGCAGACCTCTCAGGAGGAGCTGAGATCGACGAACGAAGAGATGCAGTCGGCCAATGAGGAGCTCCAGAGTACCAACGAGGAGCTGACGACCTCAAAGGAGGAGATGCAGTCACTCAACGAAGAGCTGCAGACGGTCAATCAGGAGTTGCAGTCAAAGGTGAGCGACCTTTCGCAGGCGAACAATGATATGAAAAACCTTTTGAACAGTACCGATATAGCGACGCTGTTCCTTGATGATGAGCTTAACGTGCGACGGTTCACCACCAGAACGGCGACACTCATCAAACTGATTTCCGGTGATATCGGACGTCCGATAACCGATATTGTCAGTGATCTGCGTTATCCCTCTCTTGCAGATGATGCTCGTGAGGTGCTTCATAACCTTGTGTTCAGTGAAAAGCAGGTCTCGACCAATGATGGTCGCTGGTTTACCGTGAAAATCATGCCCTACCGCACCCAGGAAAACAGGATTGATGGTCTGGTAATTACCTTCAATGAGATTACCCTTGCCAAAAAATTCGAGCAGCATCTTCGCCAGAGCGAGGCTACCTGCAGATTTCTGATTGATGCGACACCTCTGGGGGCCTTGCTTCAGGATGCTGACGGGAAAATTTTGATGGCAAATCGGGAGGCTGAGCGCATGACGGGAATTACCGTGGAAGAGCTTTGCGGTAAAACCGTATCGGAACTTCGCTGGAGATTTGTCCGTCAGGATGGTTCGTTGCTCCCGGCAGAAGAGCATCCGTCGATAATTGCCTTGCGTTCCGCCGAGCCTGTCAGAGGTGTTGTCATTGGTATAGAGCAACCGGCGGCTACAGGGCCCCGCTGGATAAGGATCGACGCAATTCCTTATATGACGGATGCGTCAGTAAAACCCGTTCACGTGTATACGACCTTTTCTGAAATCGACAAACCTGACAGATTGGCCCGGTAACGAAAATCCTACGGAGAAACGATGATGGACGACAAACAATTTGGTGCCGATGACTTTTCCGGGCTGCGGCGAAGGGCAGAAAAACGCCTGACGGAACAATCTGACAACCCTCAATCAACCTCGACTCGGGAGGATCTGCAACGCCTTGTTCATGAGCTCTCTGTTCATCAGATCGAGCTTGAGATGCAGAAAGAGGAGTTGCTTCATGCGAACGAAAATCTGGCCATATCAAGAATCGAGTTGCAGCAAGGGCTGGATCGATACACCGATCTTTATGATTTCGCTCCTGTTGGTTACCTGACGCTGACGAGGGATAGTAAAATAGCCGACGCCAATCTGACGGCAGTAAAAATGCTCGGTGTTGAGCGTTCCCTGCTGAAAGGGGAGCGGTTTTCGAGGTTTATCCTGGAACAAGAGCGCCAGGTGTTCAAGCGGTTTATGGACAGGGTGTTTTTCGGCAGGGAACCAGAGTCATGTCAGGTTACGCTCAGCAATGCAGGATTGCAGGATGACAAATCCCCAGGACAGGCAGGTCTGGCGGCAGCGTTGAAAACGGTTCATCTGGATGCTGTCGTCTGTGAAGACGAACACTCCTGCAGGGTGGCGCTCTCTGATATCAGTCGTCAGGTCGAGGTTGAGCGAGAGAATGCCCTATTGCAGGATAATCTTGCCCAGTCGCAGAAGATGGATTCGATAGGACGACTGGCTGGCGGAATAGCTCACGATTTCAACAACATGCTTGCCGTCATTCTTGGTCATACCGAATTGGCCTTGCGCAAGGCTGACCCATTGCTGCCGATACGATCGGACCTGGAGGCTATTCATAAAGCAGCGAAACGTTCTGCTGAATTGACCCATCAGCTTCTCGGTTTTGCCAGAAAGCAGACGGTGATAACGAAAGTTCTTGATCTGAATTCGGCTGTTGAATCCTCTCTGAAGATGGTCCGACGATTGATCGGTGAGAATATTGTTGTCGACTGGCAGCAATCAAAAGAGAAGGACTATGTCAACATGGATCCTGCCCAGATGGACCAGATTCTTATCAATCTCTGTATCAATGCACGCGATGCCATTTCCGGGGAAGGCAGGATTATCATCAGAACTGGACGACAACAGGTTTCGAGAGTGGACAGCATCCAGGTGCCTTGCGGAATGACTTCCGGTGATTATGTTATTCTTTCAGTGAGTGATAACGGTAGCGGAATTGATAAAGAAACCCTGCAACATATTTTCGAGCCTTTTTTCACTACCAAAGAGCAAAATCGTGGAACCGGGCTCGGATTATCGACAGTCTATGGTATTGTAAAGCAGAATTTTGGTTGTATCGAATGTACAAGCGAGCCGGGCAAGGGTTCGACATTCATCATTTATCTGCCCCGCTATATTGATGTCGTTCCCGGAGCAGCATATACGAAATCATCGGAGTGCACAGAATGTGGAAAAGGGGAGGTACTGATTGTCGAGGACGAGCCGGATATTCTCAGCTTCATCAAGTGTATCTTTGAGAGCAAGGGGTATTCTGTCCATACGGCGCTGAAACCTTCAGAAGCTCTTCGGATTGCTTCGGAAGAGTCGGATAAGATAGGGTTGCTGTTAACCGACGTCATCATGCCGGAGATGAATGGAAGCGAACTTGCCTGTAAGCTCAAGACGATGATTCCGGATATTAAAATCATTTTCATGTCGGGTTATACGGCTGACATTATAGCCGGGTGCGGTATCCCCGATGGTGGCGTCAACTTTGTTCAGAAGCCGTTTTCCATAGCCAGCCTTATCAAGGTAGTTGAAAAAGTGATGAGCAATGAGCAATGAGCAATGAGCAATGAGTGATGGGTGATGGGTGAATAAGTGTAAGAGAAAACCAAGTACCCAGTATCCAGTACCCAGTACCTAATAGGTAATAGGTATAAAAGAAAATCCAGTTCCCGGTCTCCAGTACCCAGTCCCTATTACCCAGTACCCTGTACCTGAAAGGTGGTAGGGGATGTGCGGGGGATTTTGCATCTTTCGGTAAATGGTGTCCTGAATGATGCAATCCTGGCTGAACATTCTCGGTGGTTTGCGGTTCGATGAGCCGTTGTGGTTGCTGTTGCTTCCCCTGATGGTTGGCGGTTCGGCTGTTCACCGTCTGTTTCGGCGCAGGGGGAGGCAGGGAATGCTGTTTCCGTCGGTTGCCGCTCTGCGTACCTCAGGATTTGCCGCGAGTATCTTTATTTCGCGGCTGCCGGCGTTGCTTCGCTGGCTGGTTATCGGTTGTGTGGTGCTGGCCCTTTCGGGGCCGAGAGCCCCTTTCCCTGCGTCCTCACGCGATACCACTGGCATCGATATCATGCTTGCTCTTGATGTGTCCGAGTCGATGCGCAAGGAGGATTTCAGCGGCAAGAGCCGTTTTGATGCTGCGCGTGAGGCTGCGTTGAAATTTATCGACGATCGCCCGTATGACCGCATCGGCCTTGTGGTTTTCAGTGGTGGAAGTTTTACCCGCTGTCCGCTGACGCTCGATCATGAGGTGTTGGGGCGGCTTGCCGCTTCCGTGTCTCCGGGTTTCTTTGAGGAGCCGGGCACGGCCATCGGCACGGCAGTGCTTGCGGCTACCAATCGCCTCCGCTCTTCGAAGTCGAAGGAGAAGGTTCTTGTGCTTATCACCGATGGCGAAAACAATGCCGGGGAGGTCAATCCGTCCACGGCTGCGGGAGTTGCCGCCCGGTATGGTGTAAGAATCTATACGGTCTGGTCCGGAAAACATGCCCGTCCATTCGATTCTGAATCGGCGACAGCCCTGAGCCGGAAAGGTCGAAACGAGCTGGCGGAGGTTGCGCGTCTTACCGGTGGCCGCCTGTTCAACGCCGGTGATATTTTCGGTTTGATGAAAACGTTCAGGGATATCGACCGTCTCGAAAAAACCCGCTTGAAGGGCAGGATGGCTGGACGTTTACTGGAACTCTATCCTGCGATGCTTTTGTCGGCGCTTTTTTTGCTTGTCGTTGAACAGGCGCTTTCGGCAACCCGTTTCCTGAGGATTCCCTGACCATGTGTTTCGCAAGACCAGGCTATCTCGTGCTGCTGTGGCTGATCGTTCCGTTGATGGCTCTGGTGGTTTTTGGCGCTCGACGGAAACTTGCGGCATGGGTAATGTTCGATGGTGGCGAGGGGCGGATGTTGGGTGTGTTGCCGGAGCTGCGGTTTTCGAAATTTGTAATCCGCAGGCTTTTTTTGTGCCTTTCCGCTTTTCTGATGCTTTTCGCTCTTGCCGGGCCGGAACTGTGCAGCGGCCAGAAACCGGTCCGACGAAAGGGGATCGATGTCATCTTCATGCTCGATGTTTCTAACAGCATGTATGCCAGAGATGGCGTGCCCGATCGTCTATCGAGGGCTAAATCCGAGTTTCTCATGATCAGCAGGAAGCTTGGCGAGGGGCGCAAAGCGTTGCTGCTTTTTGCGGGGGCTCCGGTTGTTCAGTGCCCATTAACTGGCGACGAAGAGGATTTCGAAATCCTGCTCGATATGGCATCCCCTGATCTGATTGTATCGCAGGGCACCGATTATCGCCGGGCGTTTGAGGCGGCGTTACGACTGGCAAGCTCTGGTCGAGGCTCTTCTGGCAGCGAAACCGTGCTGGTGCTCGCCAGTGATGGGGAGGATCATGGGGCCGATTCTGGCGATCTTGCCGCCGGAATGAAGCAGCAGGGGGTTCATCTCCATGTCATCGGTGTGGGGTCGTCGCAGCCGGTGCCGATCGTGATGCCTGGCGGGCCGAAACGCGACCGCGAGGGGCACATCGTCATGACCTCTTTCAGGCCGGAACTGCTTGCTTCGTTTATCAAGGCAGCGGGTGGCAGATTCTATTACAGTCGCCCTGAGGCTCCCGTGCATGATGCGGTTTCTGCTGATATAGCAGCGGCAGCAGCGGCGGCAGGATGGGTTATGGTGCCGGGGGAGCGAGTGCCGGTGCATCAGGAGCTGATGGTGGGTGCGCTCTTGCTCTTCATTTCAGCTTCAGTGATGACCGATGTTCTTGGCCGGAGCAGGCGTCACGGCTGAAATAGCCGATTTATGGCGGGGGCGGGCGTTGGCAACTTGTCTGAAAGATTGTTAAATTCCATGAGGCCGAGGGCCCTTCGGCACTCGCCGCATCTCTTTTTTTCACCAGAAGCAAAACGGAGCGATATGGAGCAGCAAGCATCGGGACAGAGAATTCTCGATCCCATCGAACGTGCCAAACTCGGGCTGAAGGTTTTCAATCTTCCTTACAGCCAGGCCGAAGTTCTTATCGACGATTACGTGAGCGGAAAGAATTACGATCAGTCAACCGTTGAATATTTCAAGGACCAGGTGGCTACCCAGATCCATATCCGCGAGAAGGGCGCCGAGCTTCTGGTTACCGGTGGTGAAATTGTCAAGCTGGTGGCGCAATCGTTCATGAAGAACCTGCCGAAGAATTTCGATCGCGGTTGACGGTTGCCGGTTCAACGGGATTTTTTGCATTCCGGATGCTGCTGTGTGATGTTTTTGCGTTTTCCGGGGTTATGTATTGCTGTGGGTGTCAAGGCTATGCGGCAGAGGCCCTGTGAGCTGTCGCCCCAGTGAAAACAGAACCGAAAGAACAGCAAGACCCGATTTACCATGCATTTCGATCCGAACAAATTCACCGTCAAGGCGCAGGAGGCTCTCCAGTCGGCAGCCACCCTGGCTGGCAGCAAGCAGCACCAACAGGTCGAGCCAGAGCACCTGCTCTGCGTCATGCTTGGCGATAGCGACAATATCGCCTGCCAGATAGCCAGAAAACTCGAAGTCCCCGTCGATACGTTATTGAACGTCATCGACAGGGAGATCGACCGCATTCCCAAAGTGACCGGCGCATCGGCGACCGGCCAGTATATCTCCGGCGACCTCGGCAAGGTGTTCGATACCGCGCTGAAGGAGGCAGAGCAGCTCAAGGACGACTACATCAGCTCCGAACATCTGTTCATTGCCTTGAGCGAGGCTGGCGTCAAGGTTTCGAAGATTCTGAAAGACGCCGGTATCGACCGCAATGCCATCCTCAAGGTGCTCGCTTCGTTCAGGGGCTCACAGCGCGTGACCAGCCAGAACGCCGAGGAGAGTTACCAGTCCCTCAAGAAATATTCCCGAAACCTCAATGACCTTGTCCGTAAAGGCAAGCTTGATCCGGTTATTGGTCGTGACGACGAAATTCGTCGCGTGCTCCAGATTCTGAGCCGCCGCACCAAGAACAATCCGGTGCTCATCGGTGAGCCGGGCGTGGGCAAGACGGCCATCGTCGAGGGGATTGCCCAGCGTATTGTCGGCGGCGACGTGCCGGAGAACCTCAAATCGAAGCAGGTCGCGGCGCTCGATATAGCGGCGCTGGTTGCTGGCACCAAGTTTCGGGGCGAGTTCGAGGAGCGGCTCAAGGCGCTGGTCAAGGAGGTGCAGGCTGCCGAGGGCGAGGTGATTCTTTTCATTGACGAGCTGCATCTTCTGGTGGGCGCGGGCTCGGCGGAGGGCTCAATGGATGCGGCCAACATTCTCAAACCGGCTCTTGCCAGAGGTGAGTTGCGCTGTATCGGTGCGACCACGCTCGACGAGTACCGCAAGCATATCGAAAAGGATGCCGCCCTTGAGCGGCGCTTCCAGACGGTTGTGGTCGATCAGCCAAGCGTCGAGGATACCGTGTCGATTCTTCGCGGCCTGAAGGAGAAGTACGAAATTCACCACGGCGTGCGCATCAAGGATGCCGCACTGGTGGCAGCCGCCGAGCTGTCTAACCGTTACATCGCCGACCGGTTTCTGCCGGACAAGGCGATCGACCTGATCGACGAGGCCTCTTCGCGCCTGAGACTCGAAATCGACAGCGAACCTGAAGAGCTTGACCGAATCAACCGAGAGCTTCGCCGCCTCGAAATCGAGCGCGAAGCCCTGAAACGCGAACTCGAAGCTGGCACCATCTGATTTTTTTCTCAAGCCGACATTCCATCGAGGCGGCGGTTCTCCCCGCAGCCGCCTCGATGCGGATCACTCTGACCCACCACCCCTATTCCGCGAAACCGGTATCCAGACCGGTTCCTTTTTTTCTCCCATCAACAGAGATTTCGTAGTGGCAAGCCCCCCCCGTGCTTGCCCTCCCAGATGGTTCATCCTCCCGAGATGTTGGCGTACCATAAATTATTTTCGATACCGATACCGATGCCGATGCCGATGGAAGAATGGTGCTGAGAAGTGATTTTTCCAAATCGGTATCAGTATCGGTATCCAAATCGGATTCAGTCACGCATTACGATGGAGTTCGATACCCGTCGGGTAACAGCGGTGCATTGCAGCGCCGCCGTCCCTGTGCCATTTTTTTGGAATTCGCCAACAAAAACGCTGCCAACGAATTTGTTGGTAACTTTTGGTTTTGTATTTTTCCAACAAAAGCGTTGGCAAAATAACTGTTGGTAACTGGTGACTGGGAGGGGGGGGTTATGGACAGAAAACTCAGGCAGGCACAGGGCAACTGGGTCGATGGCGATCGTTTCTGGGGTCGTGAAGGTGATCTTGAGCCTCTGATGCGAATGATCGATGACGGGGCGCACCTATCGATTGTCGCCCAGCGGCGCATGGGAAAAACCAGTCTCATGAAGGAGCTTTCGCAAAGGCTGGGGGAGAGGTATGTCTGCCTGTTTCTGGATTTGCAGAAAGAGTCTGAACCAGCGGATGCGGTTGCTGCCCTTGCTTTGGTGCTCAAACCGCACAATCCTTTATGGCAAAAAGGGAGAGCTGTTTTTGCCAATGCGTTGAAGAGTGTTGCCAGCAGCATTGAAGAGGTGAGTTGCGCCGATATTGGTATCAAGTTGAGAGCGGGCCTCAATTCGGGCAACTGGATGGACAAAGGAGATGAGCTGTTTCGCATTCTTTCGAAATCGGAAAAACCGGTGCTGCTCATGATCGACGAACTTCCGCTGATGGTGAATCGTATGCTGAGGGATGGAAATGAGGGAATGACGCTCGATAATATCCGGCAGGTCGAGCGCTTCATGTCGTGGCTTCGGAAAAACAGCATCGAGCATCAGGGGAAGGTTCGGATCATGCTTTCCGGCAGCATCGGCCTGGAGCCTGTGCTGCATCAGGCCGGATTGAGCGCTGTGATCAACAACTACCAGCCATACGATCTGAAACCCTGGGATTTCGAAACGGCAGCCGGTTGCCTCGATGCATTGGCGAGATACGAGGAGATCGTTTTCGAGGCTCAGGCTGCGCAGGCGATGGTCGAAAAGCTTGGTTGCTGTATTCCGCATCATGTGCAGCTCTTTTTCGCCTGCGTTTTCAAGCACTGTATGCACCGTGGCGACATGTATTTCAGGGCAGACGAGGTCGATGAGCTGTATGAAACGGAAATGCTCGGACTTCGTGGTCACGCGGAGATGACGCACTACGAAGAGCGCCTGTCGATGTACTTCCCGAAGGAGCGCCTGCCACTCGTTAAAGCCATACTGACCGAAACCTCGGTGTCAGGCACCGTGACGATAGCGGTTATCCGGGAACTCAGGGAGGAGTATGCTTCGCCGGAGAGCTGCCGGGATGAAGCGCTGAACGAGATTCTGCGGATTCTCCAGCATGATGGGTATATCAGGAAGAAAAACGAGGGCTATGTCTATGAATCGGCGCTGCTCAGGGACTGGTGGAAGAAAGCGCATGAAGAGTTTTACACAAGGAGGAGATAGGCCATGGTAAGAGAGTTCGTCAAGTATAATCCGGCGTTTCTCGAAAGCGACAGGCTGGTTGAAAATTTTGTGGTGAGGCAGAGCGACCTTGAGATGATTGTCAGGATCGTTCGTGACAATACAGCGTCGTCGTCAAACCAGCATGTGCTGGTGATCGGGCCTCGTGGCAGCGGCAAAACAACGCTGGTGCGGCGGGTGTCCGCCGAAATCGTGAGTGACGAAGCGCTGAACACGGCATGGTACCCACTCATTTTTGCCGAAGAGAGCTACAATGCCCTTTCATCAGCCGATTTCTGGCTGGAATCGCTTTTCCATCTCGCCGAGCAGACCGGTGAATTGCGCTGGAGGGATTCGTACCACGAACTGCGCCGCGATCACGATGAAAAGCGGCTTGCACAGCGAGCGCTCGGTCAGTTGCTCGATTATGCCGACAGCATCGGCAAGCGAATCCTGCTGGTTGTGGAGAATCTCGACATGCTGCTTTCCGAGTTCTCCAGCGAGACCGAAGCATGGGCCTTGCGGCATACGCTGATGAACGAACCGCGTCTCATGCTGCTTGCAACGGCGACGGTGCGATTTGAAGAGATCGATCATCCGGCGCACGCCATGTTCGAGATGTTCCGGATTCACGAGTTGAGAGCGCTCAACGACGAGGAGTGCAACGCGATATGGGCGCTTGTGGCCGGCACTCCACTTCCGGGAATGCAGATTCGTCCGGTAAGGATTCTGACGGGCGGGAATGCCCGCCTGATCGCCCTGATTGCCCGCTATGGAGCCAAACGCTCGTTCCGTGAACTCCACGAAGAGCTGATCGATCTCATCGACGAGCACACCGACTATTTCAAAGGCCATCTCGACACCATGGCTCCGGTGGAACGCAAGGTCTATCTCGCGCTTGCAGAGTTATGGAAACAATCCACAGCCAAAGAGATCGCCGAAGTTGCCCGGCTCGATGTCAACACAACCAGCGCTCTGCTGAAGCGTCTTGCCAGCCGGGAAAAGGTCAGCGTTGAGGATGAGGGAAAACGAAAAAAATGGTATTCGGTTTCTGAAGGCATCTACAACATCTACTACCTCATGCGCAGGCGCGGAGGCCCATCGGCAAGAGTGAAAGCCGCAGTAAGGTTTATGGTGATTCTCTATGATGTGGTGCCCGCTGCAAAGCTGCTTCTCGACGAGTCCTGTACCCTTGAGCCGGAGGAGTGTCGTGATCACCTGATGGCGTTTGGTCAAATTTACCGCTCTGCGATGAAATCTCAACAATTTGAACTGGCAAAGATTGTTCCTTCAGCGATTTTAGGGTCGCCCCATCTCGACAGCAGCATCAGGGAAGAGATGATGGCATACCAGAGTTCTTGTACGTTGATCAGTGATGAAGTTGAGCGCATAATGGAAGAGATGAAACAGATAGCCACGAAAGAACAAAATTTAATCGAACAGAAACAGTATGAAGCGATTCTGGAAATTTGCCAGAATCTCGTTGACAACTATGGGGATCGGCAGGAAACAGCAATCGAAACGCAGGTTGCCAGAGCGATGGGGAACAAAGCTGTTGCGCTTTTTAAGATGGGCCGGTTTGAAGACGCGGTAAGGGCTTATGATGCAGTGGCTGAAAAGTATGGAGATCGTCAGGAAGTGCAGATCGTTGAGCAAGTAGCCAAAGCTGTGGTTAATAAGGGGTTTTCGTATGGTAAATTGAAGCAGTTTTATGAAGCGGTAACAGCGTATGAAGAGCTGGTGACGAGGTATGCCGATCGACAGGAGGCGCGGATTGTCAATCTGATAACCAAAGCTATTTATAACAAAGGTTGTGCGCTTTATAAGATGGGTCGATTTGAAGAAGCGATAAGTACCTATGAAGAGGTATTTGAAAATTATGGTGATAGAAAAGAGCCAGAGATCGCAGAGCAGGTTGCCAAAGCAATGGTTAATAAAGGTGTTGCACTTGGTTATATGAATCGTTTTGAAGAAGCGGTAATTGTCTGTGATGAGCTGATAGTAAAGTATGGAGATCGTCATGAGGTGAGCATCAGCAAAGTGGTGTTGATTGGACGAATTTTATTATCCGGGGCTTTATTGCAGCTTGGTAGAAAAGATGAGGCGTTTGCCACGGTGAGAACCATTGTTAGCTATGCCCCATTTCCTGAAGAGGAGTTCGAGCGATTCATCAGTGTGTGCGTTGAGTTTGCTGCATATGGCCATGCAGAGGAGCTTCTCGAAGTCATTATCGGATCACCTGTGGAGCATCAGCTCGAAACGCTGGTGGCAGGGTTGCGGCTGTATTGCGGCCAGGAAGTTCGCACGGCCACAGAGATTCTCGAAGTTGCGAAGGATGTTGTGAAGCGGATCGAAGCGAGGAGACGGGAGATCGAGGCTTGGAAAAGTGCTTGAGAGCGCAATGACTGAGAACGGACTGAATCGCTGAAGATGGATTCTGATCCCGACAGGTCGGGATCAGAATGAAAGAAAAAAAGCGAGGAGTCAAGAGGACGGGTTTCCCTCGGATGAGAAAGAAACAGTCTGGCTTAAGGCCCTTGAAAATCATATGGCTCTTTGTTACATTATTTTCAATAATACCTGCCACGCTACCCACCTGAACAGCGCACCCGGGAAGGTTTTCGCTTGTTTGTTGGCCTTCTTTCATACCATGATTGAAGGCCAATGAACACATCCCACCATGAAACGATTCCCGCACAGATCGCCAAACTCCCTAAAAATGCCTGATAATGACTATAATTCAGGCAGAATAGAGGTTAAAACCTGGAGCAACTCAATATTGGCGTTTTATTTCCTGAACTTCAGCTCTGCACGCTATGCCGGACAATCCTCATCGTATAAAAATTTTTATTGCTTCGCCTTCTGATGTGACGGGGGAGCGGAGCGCGGCTATCGAGGTTATCCGGCGCTGGAATGCCGCGAACAGCGGGATAGTGCTCGAAGCGGTTGACTGGGAGAGCTATGCTGCACCTGACAGCAGCAAAACGGCGCAGGATGCCATCAATGAACAGATAGTCGATCAGTGCGATTGCGCGATTGGCATTTTCTGGACGCGCATCGGTACCGCGACAAAGGTGGCCCCGGGTGGTGCGGTTGAGGAGTTGCAGAGGCTTGAAGGGAGGGGATGCAAGACTATGGTCTATTTTTCGAATACGCCGGTACCGCGAGTCAACAAGGAATATGATCAACAGAAGCAGGTTGATGACTACCGGGAAAAGAGGGAAAAAGAGACGTTGTGCTGGAGTTACGATACGGTTGTTGATTTCAGGGAGCAATTGTCCCAGCATCTGAGCCTACAGATTCCCCGTTGGTTTCCGGAGTTCTATTCCCCAAGAGGCCCTTCACGAAAGGAAAAACCGGATTATCAGAGTACCGAGGAGATGTACCGGAAGAAGTTGCGGAGTGAACTCAATACCATTTCATTGCTTGGTTCTTCAGTGATTCAGCCGTTTCCGTTGCAGTTGAAGGATATTTTTGTGCCGCTTGAGATGTATGACGGGTCGGGTGGTGAGCGGGGGATGAGGCAAGCGCTGGAGGAGGGGGACGGGGAGCCGGTGACATCGCACTGGCCCGAGCATGTGATGCGCGAGAGCTTCAGGCGATACAGTACACTTCTCGTGATCGGCGATCCCGGTTCCGGCAAGACCACCCTCATGAAGTATTACGCGCTCACCTGCCTCGATGAGAATCCTCCGGTGTCGCTTGGCTTCATCGAGCCGGTACGGGTCTTTTACCTGCCGCTCAGGGAGCTTGAGACCGGGGTTTCGCTTGCATCGAATCTCTCGGCATGGGCTGAACACAACTACCTCCCGATTGAACAGGCGATCTTCGACTTATGGTTTCAGGATGGTGCATCGCTGGTGCTGTTGGACGGGCTCGATGAGGTGAGCGATCCAAAGGAGCGTAAGGCGGTGTGTCGCTGGATCGGGAGTATGGCCGCTCTCTATGGCAAGGCGAAGTTCGTGGTGACCTCAAGGCCGACCGGATACCGGGCGGATGAGGGGATTTCGCTTGATTTCGAGCATCAGCGGGTCTCGGTCAGGGATTTCTCGCACTCGCAACAGGGGGTGTTTCTCGACAACTGGTACAAAGCGGCCTTGCAGCACGACATCCGCCCGGTGAGCTGTACCGAAGCGGAGTGGGCTGCACATCAGAATCGCGAAGCAAAAAAGCTGACAGAGGCGATTGTGGGCTATCTGCAGAAGCCCGAAAACAGAGGCATCAGGGAGCTTGCGGCCATTCCCATGCTGTTGCAGATCATGGCGATTCTCTGGAAAGAGCGCAGATTCCTTCCGGGCAGACGGCAGGAGCTGTACAGTGCAGCACTCGATTATCTGCTCGATTACCGCGACCGCGAGCGCAATCTGGAGCCACTGATACGTGCAGAGGATGCCCGTCGGGTGCTTGCTCCCGTTGCCCTCTGGATGCAGGAGACGCTCGGCAATGACGAAGCCGACCGTACAGCGGTGCAGGCGAGGATGCAGGAAAAGCTCGAAGGGATCCGGCAGCCCCATACCGTTGAAAAAATTTGCCGGAACCTTGTGGATCGGGCGGGGGTGCTTGTGGAGCACGGCAAGGCTACCTACGTGTTTCGACACAAAACCTTCAGGGAGTATCTGGCCGGTGTGCAGCTCAGGGAAGAGTGGTTCGAGGAGGGGCGGATGGAGATGCTTGTCCGGCATTTCGGCGAAGCCTCTGGCTGGTGGGACGAGGTGATCCTCTTTTTCATGGGCCAGTCGAACGCGAAGCTGTTCGATCGCTTCATGGGTTGTCTCTTTGCCTCACCGGTGAGCGACAATTTTTCATCGAAACAGAAGAGCCTGCTCGCTCAGGTGGTTGAAGAGTCACCTGAGACAAAGAGCGACGCATTGTGCACAGCGCTGCTCAGCAAAGGCGAGACAAGCGCTTATCGCCAGCGGTCAATTCTGGAAACCCTGAAAGCCATGAAACAGCCGAAAACCCTCGAAGCGCTGAACGAGTTCAGGGAGACAGGAATTGCTCTCAACAACGAGATCGGCGAGCTGGCCGGGGATGTGCTACTGTTCGTTGGAAAATCTTCGTGTGAAGTTCCGGCGAAGGAGAAAAAGAGACAGGTTGTTTCGAAACTGCCGGAAGAGCACCCTACAATTATTCGCAACCCTTACGAGTACGACGCGCAGTATATCCTGATTCCGAGCGGGAAGTATATCTACTCGCAACCCGAACCGAAAGGAACGGAGGTTACGGTGCCCGATCTCTGGTTTGCCAAATATCCGGTGACCAACCGTCAGTATCGCTCGTTTATCGGGTTTCTTAGAGGGAAGCTGGTTGAAAATAAGAAAGCACTGTCCGTGAAATCATACACACAAGCTTTGCATGAGCATGCAAATTCCGGAGATGATGCAGTTAAAGGCTTCGATAAGTATCTAAAGGAAGAGACAAATCTTGTCAAACGTTTCACCTCGTATTATGACGATAATCGTAAATACAACAAGGACGATCAGCCTGTCGTTGGGGTGAGCTGGTTCAGTGCAAGGGCCTACTGCTTGTGGCTGTCGATGCTTTCTGGCGCAGAGTACCGTTTGCCATCAGAAGAGGAATGGGAGTGGG
>JAAXWL010000052.1:6367-18044 GCA_013334975.1 Chlorobiaceae bacterium | reverse complement strand
TTGCTCATTGCTCATTGCTCATTGCTCATTGCTCATTGCTCATTGCTCATTGCTCATTGCTCATTGCTCATTGCTCATTGCTCATTGCTCATTGCTCATTGCTCATTGCTCATTGCTCATTGCTCATTGCTCATCACGAAAAGCAACCCCATTGTTTTCCAGCCAATCTCTGGCAACCTCCTTGAATGCATCTTCACGCCAGGCATACCAATCCTCTGCTATCCCACACTCATGAACCGTATCCTTGAAACGCCGGAACGCTCCCTTACCCTGAATACTTTTCAGTAAGCGGCTGCTCAGCATTTCATCCTCCATCGAAAAGCAGAACCGCTCCATAATTGAATACTCATCGATATCGAACTGATCCGGCAACTCCCGATAATCAGCGTTGGACAAAACCTCATCAGCCTCCTGCATCATCTCTGTCTGCCACTCCGGAACAGAGTCATTCTCATCGATCCCTTCACTCGACTCATCCGCTTCAGCCGCTTCCATTGCATCGAGAATCTCACGGGTAAGCAAAACAAATTTCCCGGTTTGGATATTCAGAAACACCCTGATTTCCTCACTGACGCAATCCATCTCCTCTATAAAATCTTTCAGACAAATGACCGGTTGCATGTTTAATACCTCCTCAATGAGTAATGTTTCAAAAAAAACATTCGCCAGAGGTCTCTTGCACTTCAGGAACCTCTCAGGCATAAAAAATATTCAGCAAATCCACCGTGATAAACAAGCATGAAAAGCCGAAAAAAACTCTTTATGTGTCTGCCCAAGGCCATCAACGACCGGGTCATAATCATTCTCATCTATGATTTTTTTTCAGCATCCGGCACTGCATCCGCAAATCTTCGTGGTGTTTAACTCTTTTTCTATTCCTTTTTTATATCAAGAAATGGTGCTCTTAGAGCCAGATCGCCATAACCTCGCTCCAGCAATTCGACATTGGATACATAAGTCACGCCTTCGGCTATAAATGCAGCCATGACATAAGCAAGACCTGCACGAAGGTCCGGAATGTTAATGGTCAAACCTTCAGATTTAAGCCTTGTTTTTCCACTGATGATGGCGCTATGGGGGTAGTCTCGACCATAATATCGACACTTTCCTCCACCAAGACAATAATTCACCACCTGAATATTGGCCCCAAGCTGGTTCAGCGCCTGAACGTAACCAAAACGATTTTCATAAACAGTTTCATGAACAACAGAAACACCATTCGCCTGTGTTAACAGAGCTGTTATCGGTTGCTGCCAATCGGTAGCAAATCCGGGATAGACATCGGTTTCAATAGATACAGGCGACAACTCACGATGGCGATAAAATCGAAGCGATTCTTTGTCAATTACCTCAACTCCTCCGCCGATTGAATTATAAGGACCGAAAAAATTGACTAATATTTCCGGTGATATTCCATTAATGGTTATCTCGCTGTCGGTTGCAGCAGCCAATGCTGCCCAGGATGCCGCTTCGATTCTATCGCCTATAATTGAAAATACCGTGCCATGCAATTCATTAACCCCTTGAATGGTCAGCGTTCTGCCTGCACTGAAGTTGATACGCCCCCCCATGGCATTAAGCATGGTGATTAATGCAATAATCTCCGGCTCTTGTGCGCAATTCTGAATGACTGTTGTTCCTGATGCCAAAACGCCTAACAAAAGACACGATTCAGTAGCACCAACGCTTGGATAGGGAAGCGCATAATGACAGGCCGTCAGCCGTTTTCGCTTGACCGCTCGATACCCTTCATTGGTTATGGATACTTCAGCACCGAAAAGACGCATAGCCTCCAGATGAAAATCTACCGGGCGCCCACCAATATTGCATCCGGCAACAAATGGAGCACTCACCTCATCAAAACGGTGCAGCAGTGCACCCATCAATAAAATAGGTATTCTGTTAGAACCGGAGTCTGGCAAAGGTATAGTATTCGATACTATGGTCGATGGCTTGATATCCACTTCATTTGATCGCCCATGAGATGGACGCTCCACTAATGCACCCACACCGGATAATAACGACTCTGTAATAGCCGTATCGCCTATTATCGGAACATTGAGTAACCGGGTAATTTCATTGGTCAATGTCGCTGCAACCATTGCCTTTGTCGCAAAATTTTTAGCGCCGGGAATATCGACCACCCCGGATACCGAACTGCCACCCGTGATTTTATAACAATAGCTCATAGTACTTCTCTTGATTATCAACTATGGTAAACCCGCCAATCACATAGAAACCCTGTCACCACACTCATAAGAACAACCCTCTTTCACTGTCGAAGCACTCATCGCTTCACAAAAACAACACCCGGCTGACCGCTTCGGGTTCGCAGGTAATGACTTTCATCAACCGTCGTACAAAGCGCTCCGGTTAGCGGCGTTTCTCTTCCCGATGCTACACGGCCTGAATAGCGAAACCGAAACCCTATTCCACCTCACCAATGACTCGTAGCTCCAGCCGGAACTGCACTTTTGGCCCTCTAAATTAAAAAATCGCCATCGAAATCCTCCTTTGCTTCTCCCCTTCGTCCCACAAATCCCCCATTGCATCTTCTTCTCCCCGATAAAGAATTTCAGGCAACGCAACAACCTCCCTGATCTCCTGGCACTCAGCCCTCTTTCAGGGGAATACAGATGTCCACGATCCATTTGCCTTCGGGATGCTCCGCTGCATTGTTGTAATACAGTTCGTAGCAGGGTTTCTCGTCGCACTGGTACCCGTTGCTGAACAGCCAGGCGAATGCCTCATCCCATATTTTCTCAAATTCGTCAGCACGAATCTCGAAACCACAGACAGCATACCGCCCGCCCTCGATCACCTGTAATACCACATTCCCGTCGGCGACCGTTCCGGGAGGAACGCTCACGCAGGCATCAACCCGGCACTCCTCCGGTGCAGTTACCGCAGGATCGTCCCAATAAACCGCGAGTACGTGACCCTGCCCGATCATACCCTTTGGGCCCGCCCACTGCATCAGTTCATCAAAAGCTGCCCCGCATGTCTCCTGACCATAGGGCCCCTTCTTGCGCACACCGGCCACGAAATACTCCGGCATCTCCCTGATCTCTGCTTTCATGGTTATCCTCCTTGAATTGAATTGAAAAGAGCTGAATCACCAGGTACTGACACATCAATGATCCTGATCGAAATCGGTTCTTTTTGCGCCAAGGCTTGGGAGCAATTTCGATACCGATTTTCAGGATGATATACCATTATTGTTACCGTTACAATGGTTGTGTGTAAACGAAATATAACACATCGGCATAACCCGGCAGTACGCTGAAAGAAAGATTGCCCCTTCGGATTCCGATGCTTTCCGTCGAAATAACCAATCACGGAAACACGACCACAGAGCTTTCTCTCCTGGCGATACATCACACCTAAAATAACGTATTATAAATAGCCGTTGATTTTATCCGGATCGAAATCGGTATCGGTATCGAAATCGATTATTTGTGTGAAAACAGAAAACCGACTTCGGGCTTTATAAACTTAATTATCAAATGGTTATGACTATAATCCACAATAAACGGTGAGTTTTTTTGGCTTCTTCATGTGTAACTTTGATACCGATACCGATTTGGATACCGATTTTACCGATAAATATAATATACGTCTATTTACTATTGACAAAACACTTCCTGCCACACCCGGAAGCACCTCAAGCCATCTGACTATTTTCCGACAGCTTTTTCCGGATAAATTTCCGCATTTTCATGTATACTTTACCCTGTTTGCGCTGTTCAGCACTGTATCTGGTTCATCGATCATGAAAATTCTCGAATACTCCGGTCTCGACACCACAAGGGTAACTCCCGGCTATCGCAAGGTCACCGAAGCACTTGCCCGTAAAGACTTCCGTGCAGCCCAGGTTAAAAAACTCACCAGCCAGAGCCAGCTCGACCTGTATCGCGCCAAACTCAACGATGCCGATCGCCTGCTCTTCACGCTGGTGCGCCACGGAAATGAGACCTGCATCCTTGTCCTTGAGATCATTGTCGGCCACGCCTATGAAAAATCCCGCTTTCTGCGTGGAGCCCCGATTGACGAATCGAAAATACCGGATGCCGATCCCGCCGCCGCAATCACCGAAGCACGCCCCCTGCGTTACCTGCATCCCGAACGAACGGTCATCCATCTGCTCGACAAGCCGGTCTCCTTTGACGACAGCCAGGAGGCACTCTACCGGCAAAAGCCCCCGCTGATCATCGTCGGTTCGGCAGGCAGCGGCAAAACCGCCCTGACGCTCGAAAAGCTCAAACATGCCGAAGGGGAGGCACTCTACGTCACCCTGTCGGCGTTTCTGGCCGAAACCGCCCGAAACCTCTATTACTCGAACGGATTCGAACACAGCGGACAGGAGGCGACCTTTCTTTCCTATCGGGAGTTCATCGAAACCATCCGCATCCCTCCCGGTCACGAAGCCACCTGGAGGCACTTTTCAGCCTGGTTCACCAGAGTACGCAACGCTTTCAAGGAGCTTGACCCGCATCAGGCGTTCGAGGAGATTCGCGGGGTGATCACCGCTGGCACCAGCGGCACCCTGAGCCAGCGTGACTATGAAAACCTCGGCATCCGGCAATCGATCTTCACCGGCGACCAGCGGAAAACACTCTACGCCCTTTTTGAAAAATACCGTCAATGGCTGGTTTCCGACAGAATGTACGATCTCAACATGATCGCTCATGAACGGATGGCAATGGCAACTCCCCGCTACGACTTCATCGTGATCGACGAGGTTCAGGATCTGACCTCCATCCAGCTCGCCCTGGTGCTGAAAACGCTGAAAAAGCAGGGCCACTTCATTCTCTGCGGCGATTCCAACCAGATTGTCCACCCCAATTTTTTCTCATGGAGCCAGGTTAAAACCCTCTTCTGGAACGACCCGAAACTTGCCGATCACCAGAAGCTGAACATTCTGACCGCCAATTTCCGGAACGGCACCGAAACCACACGCCTGGCCAACCGCCTGCTGAAAATCAAGCAACTCCGGTTCGGCTCAATCGATCGCGAAAGCAACTACCTGGTCGATCCGGTCGGCGATGAAAGCGGCCAGGCGAACCTGATGAAGCAGAGTACCGCCGTCATTGGCGAAATCAACGGCAAAACGAAACAGTCAACCCGCTTTGCCGTCCTGGTCATGCGTGATGAAGACAAAGCCGAAGCCCGAAAATCCTTTTCGACCCCGCTGCTTTTTTCAATCCATGAAGCCAAAGGGCTCGAATATGAGAACATCGTGCTCTACGGACTGGTCTCGAGCTACCGTAAGGAGTTCTCTGAAATCGTGGATGGCGTAGACAAAACAAGCGTCGAGGCCGAGGGGCTCGACTACCGCCGGGTGAAAGACAAGAGCGACAAATCGCTCGAAGTCTACAAGTTTTTCGTTAACTCCCTCTATGTGGCCATAACCAGAGCCGTCAGGAACCTCTACATCATCGAATCGGACACCCAGCACCGGCTCTTCGACCTGCTCGATCTGTCAGCAACCGGCAAGGTCACCGTCAAAGAGGAGCGTTCCACAACCGAAGAGTGGCACAAAGAGGCCAGAAAGCTTGAGTTGCAGGGCAAACAGGAGCAGGCTGACGCCATCAGAAAAACCATTCTCCTCCAGACTCCCCCGCCCTGGCAGGTCTGTGACGAAGCTGCGCTCCGGGAGCTCATGGACAAGGTCTTCAGCAAAAAACTGCCTGGAAACAAGTTCCGGCAGCAACTCTACGAGTACGCAGCCTGTCACGAAGAACCGTTTCTGGCACTCACCCTCTACATGGAAGCTGAGTATGACGCCGCAGACAATTACGATAACCAGATTGACAGCCTGGGGCGGAAAAGCTACATCCAGTACTTCAGTCAGAACACGAAAGGGGTGATGAAGCAGTGCCAGCAGCACGGCATCGATCACCGTCTGCCCATGAACCAGACGCCGCTCATGGCCGCAGCAGCAGCCGGAAACATCCCCTTAGTCAAAACACTTCTCGAAGCAGGTGCCGATATCGGCAAAACCGATCAGTACGGATACACTCCCCTGCACTGGGCCATGCGAAGAGCCTTCCGTGATCCGAAGTTTGCCGGTGAATCCTTCGCCGCACTCTACGAATTGCTGGCCCCGGCAACGGTCGATGTCATGACTGCCGAACGTCTGGTAAGAATTGACCGGCATCTGTCGGAATATTTCCTCTTTCAGACCCTCTGGGTGCTCTTCAGATCACGCTTCACCCACGACCACGACAGTCTCCATCCAGCCTTCGATACCAAAACGATACTCGCTGCTTGGCAACACATGCCAACCAATGCCCTGCGTCCGGAGAGAAACCAGCGGCAATCGCTCAGCGGCGTGCTTGCCCGCAACGAGGTCTCAAGGGATTACGCCTACAACCGGGCACTCTTTGTCCGGATTGCCCAGGGATGGTACCAGTTCAACCCCGCACTCTCCGTGCGAAACCTGAATGGCGACGATAAACAGGAGTGGATCCCGGTTTTTCGGGCCCTGAACCTGCCGCTGATCAAGGAACTCTCAGACGCAGACGTTCATAAACAGATCTCATGGTGCCTCGAAAAGGGGGGCCTCATCAAGCCGCAGCCGATCCACGGCATGATAACCCCGGTGGTACGTGGCAAAACCCGGAAGAGTCCGGAAAAAGAGAGGGGAGAACGCACAATCGAAAACCATAAAGCGGAATTCGACCGGCTGGTAAAACAGTTTGTCAAGCAACAGAATGAATCTTTCAAAGAGCAGCATGAAAAGGATCTTGAGGCAAAAAGAGAACTCCGCGAAAAAAAGAGAGTGCTGAAAGAAAAACAAAAGGAAGAACGCCCCAAACCCCCAGCCATTTCACCAAACCAGATCGACCTCGACTTCTGAAAAAAAAGCGCCCTCCCAAAGGATTTCGTTTTTTTAACTCTCTGACTGATCGGACTGATTTGACCGATAGGGTACCCCTCGCAACCTCAAGAAAGATTTTTCAGCAACGGATCAACGTCCCTGATCTGATTCTAAAGTTGTCGATGGGGTATTTGATGCTGATCTCGGTGGCTATCTTTTTAACAAACGTATCGCCCGTGAAGGAGAAGGCAAAAGCAAAGGATTTCGTGCACTGGTTGGGTACAGAAGACCCGACACCGAACGGGTAGTATTTTTTTACGCTTTTGCGAAAAACGTCAGGGAGAACATAACGGATAAAGAAAAAAGAGCATTGCGGCTGGCGGCCAAAAGCTTTGTATCTACCAGCGATGAACAGCTTGAGATGTTGTTGAAACAAAAAGAATTCCATGAGGTGAAAAAATGAGCGAACTACTTGATATAGCACACGATATGGCGAAAAGTCTGTTCAATGTGGGCGCTATGGATGAGATTACCCTGCGGGAAGTGGAAGCGCTTTGCCTGTCAAAAAAGAAAAAATTTGAACCCGATGAAATACGGCTCATTCGGCAGCGCCATCATATCAGTCAGGAAGCATTTGCCGCACTGCTTGGCATTGAAAAAACCACGGTACAACAATGGGAGCTGGGGGTGAAAAGCCAAGTGGTACGTCCAAACGACTGCTTGATGTCATTGACCGTAAAGGACTGGACGTTTTTTCGTGAAAGTAATAACCTTACACGGAGAAAGGAACAGCTCTTCAGGGAGAACAGACCACGCCCCACCCCCACTCGATCTCATAATCGCCATCGAAATCCTCTTTTTCTTCTTCTACTATTCGACCTATACGACCGATTCCCCTTCTCCCCCTCCCCTGTTCCGGGAACAGAATGCTTTGGAGGATAATTTAATTATCGTATATTTGCGATAAACTAATTCAAGCATCATGCAGAGAACCCTGTCAGACATTGGCTATACCACGGATGAGATTGCTTTAGCCTCAATGGCCAAGGCGCTCAGCCACCCCGTGAGGATCAGGATTCTTCAACTGCTTGCCGGTGAGACGTGCTGCTTTACGGGTGAGTTGACCGGGTTGATTCCGATGGCGCAATCGACCATCTCCCAGCACCTGAAAGCGCTGCTCGAAGCGGGGCTGATCCAGGGTGAGATCAATCCGCCGAAGGTGAAGTATTGCATCCACAGAGAGAACTGGAATAAAGCCAGAACCCTGTTCGGTGAGTTCTTTGCCGGTGAAACCTGCGGTGGATGCCTCTGCTGAAGCCATGAAATCGTCAGCATATAAACCATTTTATATATCGTTCATTTGCGATAAACAATACAACCACCATAATACAGCATACCATGAACCAGACCATTGAAATCTCCCCTGCGACCGCATTCGGTCTGACTGAAGAGAACGTCCTCTTAGTCGATCTCCGTGAAGACGAGGATATTGCGCAAGCCTCCTTTGACGTCCGCAATCTCATGCTTGTTCCCTACAGCCAGTTTGAGGAGCGGTATCGTGAAATTCCCTCTGACCGTCCTGTCATTCTCGCCTGTAACATCGGAGAGCGCAGCCTGATGGCCACATACTTCCTGAAGAACCACGGGTATGAACATGCCGTCAACCTGCAATCGGGCATCTTCGGCTGGGCTGAAAATGGGCTCCCCATCAAGGGCGAACTCAAAAAGAAAAAAGGTGGCTGCTGTTGCTGCTCCGACGGCGCGTCCCAGGATGGAAGCAACCGCACGAGTTGCTGCTGAACCCGATACAACACAAACCATGAAACCGGAACAAGACAACGCAAACCTCAAACTGGCCGCGCTTGCGGCGGCGGCAGTGGCCACCTGGCTGCTTCTGTACAGCAACCTCGAACCATTGGCCGACACCCTCCTGCATCTGGCAGGGCTCAGCCGTGCAAACCGTTTCGGCGAAGCACTCCATTTCTTCATCTATGAGGTGCCGAAAGTCCTGATGCTGCTCACGGCAGTCGTGTTCGTGATGGGTGTCGTGCATACCTTTGTGTCGCCCGAAAAGACGCGAGCCCTGCTCTCGGGCAGGCGGCTTGGGGTCGGCAACGCAATGGCCGCCTCGCTCGGCATCGTCACCCCCTTCTGCTCCTGTTCGGCTGTACCGCTCTTCATCGGTTTCCTGCAGGCTGGCGTACCGCTTGGTGTCACCTTCTCCTTCCTGATCTCCGCCCCGATGGTCAACGAAGTGGCGCTCGCGCTGCTCTTCGGTATGTTCGGCTGGAAGGTTGCGCTGCTCTACCTCGCCATGGGGTTGCTCATTGCGGTGACCGCCGGTTTGGTTATCGGTCAGCTCGGCATGGAACGATACCTTGAGGAGTGGGTACAGAAGATCCAGCAAAGTTGCGCCTGCGATGCTGTCCAGAACGGCTCCGCCATGACATGGTACGAGAGGGTACAGGAGGGGGTGAAGCATGTCCGGGAGATCGTCGGCAAAGTGTGGCTCTATATCGTCATCGGCGTCGGCCTCGGCGCCGGCATTCACGGCTATGTTCCCGAGAACTTCATGGCCTCGATCATGGGAGCCGATGCGTGGTGGTCGGTACCAGCTGCGGTGCTGATCGGGGTGCCGATGTACTCCAACGCTGCGGGCATTCTGCCGGTTGTACAGGCGCTGCTCGGCAAAGGGGCGGCGCTCGGTACGGTGATGGCTTTCATGATGAGCGTCATCGCGCTCTCTGCGCCCGAGATGATCATTCTCCGCAAAGTGCTCAAGCCGCAGCTCATCGCTCTGTTTGCCGGTGTGGTCGCCGTTGGCATCATGCTGGTGGGGTTCGTCTTCAATGCAGTTTTTCCAACCTTCTAAACATCAACAATGCTCTCATGAAACAATCTGTCCTTATCCTGTGTACGGGAAACTCCTGTCGGAGCCAGATGGCCGAAGGGTTCCTGCGCTCATTCGATTCAGAACTCGAAGTCTTTTCGGCAGGCACGAAACCGGCTGCTGCGGTACACCCGCTTGCAGTCGCGGTCATGCGCGAAGAGTGGATCGACCTCAGCGCCTACCGGCCAAAAAGCGTTGACGAATTCACCTCCAGAGCGTTCGACTGGGTCGTAACGGTCTGCGCCGGGGCAAACGAGTCATGCCCCATGTTTACGGGTGAGGTGAAGCACCGCTTGCATATCGGCTTCGACGATCCTGCAGAAGCCGTTGGCAGCAGGGAGGAGATGCTCGCCGTCTTCCGTCGGGTGCGCGACGAAATCCGTACAGGATTCAGGGAGTTCTATAACCAGATGAAGACGGGAGGGTAACATCATGGGCATGTCAACCAGACAACTCTCGTTTCTCGACCGCTATCTGACGCTCTGGATATTCCTCGCCATGGGCATCGGAGTGCTCTCCGGCTATTTTGTGCCAGGTATCGCCAGGTTCTGGAACACGTTCAACTCCGGCACCACCAACATTCCCATCGCCATAGGGCTGATTGTCATGATGTATCCGCCTCTGGCCAAAGTGAAGTACGAAGAGCTGGGCGATGTGTTCCGAAACACCAGAGTGCTCGCGCTTTCGCTGGTGCAGAACTGGGTGATCGGTCCGGTGCTCATGTTTGTGCTTGCCGTGCTTCTCCTTGCCGACATGCCGCACTACATGGCCGGGCTCATCATGATCGGCCTGGCTCGCTGCATCGCCATGGTGATCGTCTGGAACGAGCTGGCAAAGGGTGACACGGAGTACGCCGCAGGCCTGGTCGCCTTCAACTCGGTTTTCCAGGTGCTCTTTTTCTCCCTCTACGCCTGGGTGTTCCTGACCGTGCTGCCCGGCTGGCTGGGGCTCTCCTCATTCAGGGTCGAAATCACCATCGCCGAAATCGCCTCGTCGGTCTTCATCTATCTCGGTATCCCCTTCATCGCCGGTTTTCTGACCCGTTTCGTCATGCTGCGCCTGAAAGGGCGTGAGTGGTATGAAAGCGTCTTTGTGCCGCGCATCAGCCCGCTCACGCTGGTGGCACTGCTCTTCACCATCGTGGTGATGTTCTCGCTCAAGGGCGAATACATCGTGAAAATTCCGATGGATGTGGTGCGTATCGCCATTCCACTGCTGCTCTACTTCGTGATCATGTTCCTGGTCTCTTTTTATATGGGACGCAAGGTCGGTGCTGACTACTCGAAAACAGCAACGCTCTCGTTCACGGCAGCAAGCAACAACTTCGAGCTTGCCATCGCCGTGGCCGTCGCAGTTTTCGGCATCGACTCCGGCGAGGCCTTCGCCGCCGTGATCGGCCCGCTGGTGGAGGTCCCCGCGCTCATCGGCCTGGTGAACGTCTCTCTGTGGTTCAGGAAAAAATGGTTTGTATTGCCTGAGAACGAGTAACATCAGCCTCACCGAAAAGAACCCCTGGCACAAAATGTCAGGGGTAAGGAATGGAGCGTTTGTGCAGAGGATGTACACTTTTCCTGTATCGGTGAGCCTAAACAGGACATTTGATTTAACCAAATCGGTATCCAAATCGATTCATCCTCCTCTCCAACAACAACGAATTCGTAAAGGCAAGCCACACTACCTGCCCTCCCACGTTCCTTTCAAGCTCATGTACTATTGGCATACCATGATCTCCCCTTTTCGATACCGATTTGGATGGACAAGAGCAATACTCAATGTTACTATTGACATTACAGCAGGAAATATGTTCCTCATCCCTCATCCCTCATCCCTCATTCCCCATTGCTCATTGCTCATTATCCATAACAAGGCAATCCTGAACTCCCGGTGAGAAAGGCAGAAGTTTTAAGCCTCTTTTGAGCCTGCCTTCAGGATAGTATAAGGGATCATGTGGTAACTTACCCTCC
>JAAXWL010000052.1:0-6267 GCA_013334975.1 Chlorobiaceae bacterium | reverse complement strand
CATTGCTCATTGCTCATTATCCATAACAAGGCAATCCTGAACTCCCGGTGAGAAAGGCAGAAGTTTTAAGCCTCTTTTGAGCCTGCCTTCAGGATAGTATAAGGGATCATGTGGTAACTTACCCTCCGAATCATGATGATAACCTTAGCCCGACCATACCATGTGGAACTCTCTTCTGATCCAGAAAGCCTTGCCGCTTCTGGTTTCCTTTCTCCTCCTCATCCTCTCTTCGATAGTGATTGATTATCTGCTTCACTCCTTCAACCTCTACTCTGCCGGACGTTACCTTGGTGTCATTGGCACCTTTTTTTTCCTCTTTTCCTTCATCTATACAGCAAGAAAAAAAAAGATCATCCCGAATGGAGCGGTCAGGCGATTTCTTCAGGTACACTGTAATGCAGGCTGGATCGCGACACTCCTGATACTGGTCCATTCCGGAATCCATTTCAATGCGCTACTGCCGTGGGCTGCAACCGCTCTCATGTTGATCGTCACGGCAAGCGGCCATATCGGACAGCACCTTGTAAGACAATTCAGAGCCGAGGCAAAGCTGAAAAAACGGCAACTCGGCATCACCACCCCTCCGGACGACACCCTTGACCGGCAACTCTTCTGGGACTCCTTGACTGTGAAAACGCTCGACCGCTGGCGAACGATGCACATGCCATTAGTGATCTTTCTTGCCATCCTGACGCTCACACACACCGTCTCGATCCTTTTTTTCTCCAACTGGGCTGACTGGATGTAACCTTATGAGACCGATGCTCATCATCTTCGCGTTCATCGCCCTGGTCGTCGTGCTTGCTCTCTCATTTCCTGATTACCTGCTCAATCCGGGAAGAGTGATCCAGGGGCATGCACCCATTGAACAAAAGTGCCTCGCTTGCCACAAGCCCTTCAAAGGTGCTCGCGCCATCCAGTGTACAAGCTGCCATAAGCCTGACGACATCAGCATCAAAAGCGTCAAGGGCGTCGCGCTCCCGAAAAAAGCCGGAAACGTGCTTTTTCACCGTGGGTTGCCAGCAAATAGCTGTCTTGAATGCCACAGTGACCACAAAGGACGCAACGCGAAAAAAGCGTTACGCACATTCAGACACCAAAGCCTCGATTCAGGCTTACGTGCAAGTTGCATCACCTGCCATGAGACCCAAAAACCTCAGGATAACCTCCACCGGGCCACAAACCGAAGCTGCAATGTGTGCCACAGCACCAAGGCATGGAAACCCGCAATTTTCGACCATAAATCCTTGTCGGCTCAACAACGCTGTTTCGATTGCCACAAGCGTGACTTGCCCGCCAACCGCATCCACTCAAGCACCAGCACCAACTGCGCTACCTGCCACAGCACCAAGGCATGGAAACCCGCAACTTTCAACCATAAATCCTTGTCGGCTCAACAACGCTGTTTCGATTGCCACAAACGCGACCTGCCCGCCAACCGCATCCACTCGGGCATCGACTCCAACTGCGCTACCTGCCACAGCACCAGGGCATGGAAACCCGCAACCTTCGACCATAAATCCTTGTCGGCTCAACAGCGCTGTTTCGATTGCCACAAACGCGAACTGCCCGCCAACCGCATCCACGCAGACGCCGCCTCCAACTGCGCTACCTGCCACAGCACCAGGGCATGGAAACCCGCAACCTTCGACCATAAATCCTTGTCGGCTCAACAGCGCTGTTTCGATTGCCACAAACGCGACCTGCCCGCCAACCGCATCCACTCGGGCATCGACTCCAACTGCGCTACCTGCCACAGCACCAGGGCATGGAAACCCGCAACATTCGACCATAACCGGTACTTTCTGCTCGATCGGAAGCACAGGGCAAGTTGCGCTACCTGCCACAACGATCCCTCCGATTTCAGGCAGTACTCCTGTTATGGATGTCATGAACACACCCCCTCGAACATCGCTCGTGAGCATATCAAAGAGGGAATCAGCAACTACCTGAACTGTGTGAAGTGCCATAAAAATGGCAGTGCTGAAGATTGACCTCCGTCAGTACGCTGGCAAAAACGAATTGAGGCACTACCTTGTAAACACAATGCAACACCAGGTGCATCCTTTAAAACCTTTTCATCATCGATTTCATGGTCAACACCAGTAGCAGCTCCCTGAAACCGTTCGTCCTGCTGTCGATCGCCGCCGCTCTGGTGACCATCGTTCTGAAAATGGCTGCCTGGCAAATGACCGGATCGGTGGGACTGCTCTCAGACGCGCTCGAATCCTTCGTGAATCTTGCCGGTGCCCTGATGGCGCTGGCGATGATCACCCTTGCCGAACGTCCGGCAGACAACTCACATGCGTTCGGTCACGGAAAGGCAGAGTACTTTTCGAGCGGCTTCGAAGGATTACTGATCCTCATCGCAGCGGTTTCTATCGGGTACAGCGCCGTCGATCGCCTGCTCCACCCGATGGCGCTGGAGAAGGTCGGCCTTGCCCTTGCAGTATCCACAGGAGCAAGCATGGTCAATTTCCTGACAGCACGCACGCTTCTTACCGTAGGAAAGCGGGAAAATTCGATCACCCTGGAAGCCGACGCCCATCACCTGATGACCGATGTCTGGACATCGGTCGGAGTGATTGCCGGTGTTGCCCTCGCCTGGTGGAGCGGATTGAGCTGGCTCGATCCGCTCATTGCGCTAACCGTCGCACTGAATATCCTGTATACCGGCTGGCAATTACTGCAACGTACGGCACAAGGCTTGATGGACGCCTCACTGCCCTCCGGAGAGCTTGTCAGAATCGAAACGGCATTGCAGGATCTCTGCAAAGAAGGGGTAAGCTACCGTAACCTCAAAACAAGAATGGGAGGACGGATTGTTTTCATTACGCTGGACGTCTTGGTGCCTGAGAGCTGGAGTGTTCGGCAAGGGCACGACTGGTGCGAACGCATTGAATCCCGTTTGCGCCAAACCATCCCCTACTGCCATGTAACAACCCACCTCGAACCCTCCGGAGAGGCACTGAAGCCCGGGCGTTGACCCGGCCAGGAGGCCCGTCAAGTGAAACGTTGCAATCCAATCGCCTCTTTTCCGGACAATAAATCCCGACTTCTGAACAACGGCGCCGGTTCAGAAAAGAAGAGCATACCGAGTCTGCCCGGCCAGTTCAGTACCTCAACCGGATGCTCAGCCTCTTGCTTCTCCTGAAAAAAGGGCTGGCGTCACATCTTTATGAGAAAAGGTGCACGTATCGGGCCGAATAAACGTCGAAGTTATTACAGAGGTCACCGTTCAACGTGGCCATCAGATGATTTCCAGTAACCCGATGAAAAGGAGTGCCATCATGAAAAGAAGAAATTCGCTTTTGTTTCTGTCAGGTGTAACGGCTTGTTTTTTTTCAATGGCAACGGTATCGTTTGCCGGTGTTCCTGACGGAGCGATCGTTTTCGAACGCAATTGCAGTGTATGCCACTCCGTCAATCCGCCTCCCAAATCGGCACCGCCGATTATCCCTCTGGCCAACAGGTACCATCAGCGATTCCAGATGAAAGAACAGGGAGTCGCCTTTATGATAGCCTATCTCAAAAAGCCCGACAAACAGAAAAGCATCGATCAGCAGGCCGTTGCACGATTTGGACTGATGCCTGCCATTCAACTCCCGGATACCGAACTCAGGGCAGTCGCCGAGTGGTTCTGGAACCAGAGCAATCCTGCATACGGAGCAGGCGGCGGCAGAGGCCCAGGCAGAATGAACCCGTAACGCTGGCAAATCAACGCAGCAAACCACCCCTGCCGTCACCACCATCCCGACCAGTATCGCAAAAAGGCTGAGTCCCGTCCGCATCTCCCGACAATACGGGAGATGCGGGACCGGAAAGGGGAACGCCATTATTGACTCACTTCTCAAATGACGTATAATTCTTGCCGTTAATTTATCCATATCGTAATCGATTCTGCTGAATTGAAGCCTGGTTCCAGGCGGAAATATTTGTGCTGGCCATTATGTAGATTGACGAAAATGAGCCGTTTAATGACTCATACTATCTGCGGAATCCCTTTGACACCAAATCGATTTGTAACGTTTCATCAATCAATAATTGCACGATACTTTATATTCAGTATGAATTGTAAGGATGTTATGGCCCGGTAATGCCGTAATAATGGATATGAAGATGAATGATCCCGAACATAAAACACTGGAACTAATACGGCAAATTTTTCACCCTATCCCAAGAGCCCTGTCATCGCCCGTTTTTTCCGTGAAATCGGACGCGCTGACGAACTCGGTTCCGGAATGCGAAAGTTGATAAAATACGGTAAAACCTATGAGGGAAGTGATCCGGAAATGATTGAGGGTGACATTTTCCGGATAATTGTCAAATACCCCGATTTTGAGGCACGACCAGTAAAAAACATGGAGGAGAGCGATACCCCTACAGTCAACCATACAGTCACCCCTACAGTACTGATACTGCTTGCATTTCTGCAGAATAAAGGAGCGTGCAGCAGTATGGATATCCGCAAGGCTCTGGGGTTAAAAGACAGGTCACATTTACACAAAAGCTACTTGCAACCTGTTTTGGTTGGGGGTTACAAAAATATCGTCTGACCGATGCTGGTCGTGCAAGGATGGTAAATGTTCAAGAAGGCTAAAAGGGTGTTGCCGGATACATCAGATGCCGGGTTGTCCCTTGTTTTCTATGGTTCAGGAGGGTTCTGCAATTATATTGATTCAACCAGTCAACACTATCCGGAGAAAGCATTTATGGTAAAAAAAGTATGGTTGATCCTGTTGCTCGTCCTGTCTGGCCTGGTGGACAACAGAAGCGCGGAACAGCAGGTGGCAATTGCCGAACCGGCGATGACCTTGCCACAAACAGGGCAGAAAGTGACCTTTGTCGAGCTTGGATCAATGAGCTGCATCCCGTGCAAGAAGATGCAGCCGGTCATGCAGTCGCTTGAAAAAAAGTATGGCGTGCAGCTCAAGGTGTTGTTTTACGATGTCTGGAACCCCGGACAGCGGCAGTATGCCGAGAAGTACGCTATACGGATCATCCCCACCCAGGTGTTTCTTGACAGCACCGGCAGGGAGTTTTTCCGCCATGAGGGCTTTTTTCCTGAAGAAAAAATCGATCTGCTCCTGAAACAGCAGGGTCTCGCCCCTCTGACCGTAAAGCCATGATCGAGGCGCTGTTCTCGTGGTTGACTGACGCTCTGGGTGACAACCTGCTGCTTTCCATGATGGCTGCTTTCGGCTGGGGAGTGCTGAGTGTTGTGCTGAGTCCCTGCCATCTTGCGGGCATACCGCTCGTTATCGGCTATATCAGCCGGAACGGGCTGATCAAAGGACGAAGCGCCGTAGCTCTGGCCAGCTCGTTCGCCCTCGGCACGCTGGTTACGGTTGCCGGGATTGGTCTCGTGACGGTATGGCTGGGAAGAATGGCCGGAGATACCGGGCCTTGGGGCACCGTTGTGGTGAGCGGCGTCTTTATCGCCATGGGGCTCTACCTCATGGATCTGCTCAAGCTGAACTGGCCCTCCATCCACCTGTCGGATGAGCAGAAGGGCGGATTGACGGGAGCCTTCGCGCTCGGACTGATCTTCGGTATCGGCCTTGGTCCGTGCACCTTTGCCTTCTTTGCTCCGGTGCTTGGCGCGGTCTTTTCACTTTCCGCTGAAAACCAGTTGCTTGCCACCCTGCTTGTGCTTGCCTTCGCATTCGGCCATGTGCTTGTGGTCGCGCTGGCCGGAAGTATGACCACTCTGGTGCAACGCTATCTCGACTGGTCAGGAAAATCTTCGCTTATGCTTTATGTCAAGCGGGGCTGCGGAGCCGTTGTCTTTGCCTGCGGATTGTATTCACTCGTCGCGCCCCTGTTGTTACCACTTCTGGCCAGGCAACCCTGAACAATCAGAGAATGGCTCTCTCTTCGCATTGAATGAAAAATTCTACTTCTAAATCAAAAGTACACTCATAATCCACAATCAGGCCACGATCGAATGAACTCCTGGAATATCCAGCTCCATAGCCTTCCGTGATACCTCCGAGTGGTCTTCAAGAGCATCCAAACTGTTGAAGAGTGCATTGGCGAAAACTTTTTTAGCGCAACTCATCCCATAAATTCTCAACCGGATTAAGTTCTGGTGCATAGGATGGTAATAATACCAGTCTCATGTTTTCGGGTATCATTAAGGTTGAGGATGTATGCCAGCCAACGGACTAATCGGTAATGGGCACCAGCATCGGCGATTATCAGAAATACGACCAAAGCGGGCTACATCCTGAAACATCAACCGAAGCGGTTTTTTGCCAGTCTATT
>JAAXWL010000154.1:2862-4195 GCA_013334975.1 Chlorobiaceae bacterium | reverse complement strand
TCGTCAATTTTTTTTAGGGGAATTTGAGCAAGTCGATGCAAATCATCTATTTCAATAATTTCAATTGACCTTGATTCCATTGGAGCGTTGCTCATATTGATTCCTTTAAGATGTTTTCAGCCAATCAATAAAAATCATGAGCATTGCTATCAGTATAATATATATGCGCTTACTGTATCGTAAATTGTATCTTCTTACCTAACGCCTCAGCATAGTTATACAGCGTTGACAACCGGATGTCATCAGCATGGTTTTCGATTCTTGAAATTGCAGATTTCCTTGTCTTCAACTTTTCGGCCAGAGCCTCCTGGGTAAGACCTGCGTTTTTTCTTGCTTCTTTTAGCAGGACTCCTATTTTAAATTCTTCGTATCCTTTATCGAAGTTCTCGGCAAATTCAGCGTCAATACTTTTGCGTTTTTCGATAGCTCATTGCAAATCATCCATGGTTACGTCCTCCTCAGATATTCTTTTTTCCTTTTTTCCGCCAATGCGATCTCCTCCGGAGGAGTTTTCTGCAATTTTTTCATAAACCCGTTGGTCAGAATCACCAGATTTCCGTCGTTGAAAAAACCGAGCAACCGGAACTCATTGTTTCCGTGTGACACTCGAACTTCCCATATTCCATCAGCATCTTTCAGTTTCTTGAAATACTCCATCGGCACTGACGGCATTTCCGCCACCAGCCTGAGCACCCAGAAAACCTTGTTCGCCTCTTTGGTTCAAAGAGATTCCAGAAACTCATCGACCGGACTTTTTCCGGTTGTAGTCTTGAAAATTTTTATGGTTTGCATCGCTTATGTTAACAAAACAGTGAACAACCCGCAAACAAAAAAGCCCCGTATCAGAGATACGAGGCACAGGAGGAGAGAGATTTTATGGTTGGGTCACTCTACGGCAATCTCCTTGCTCTTCTTCTCTTCGGGCTCCTTTTTGGCGACCACGATTTTCAGCACACCGTTGTCGTAAGAGGCCTTGATGTTTTCGCTGTCTACGTTGTCACCCAGAGTGAAACTTCTCGACAGGCTACCCCAGGAACGCTCGACCCTGTGGTAGTTTTTGTTTTTCTCGTCCTCCTCCTGGGTTCGCTCAGCGCAGATGCTGATGACGTTATCCTCCATCGTCACCTTCACATCCTCTTTCTTCACCCCCGGAATGTCCGCCGAAAGGAAAATAGCCTTCTCATCCTCGCTGATATCAACCTTGAATGTAGGCGCAATCATCGAGCCCATCGAACTGATGAACGGTGTCAACCTTTCGTTAAACACATCTTCAAACATCTTCAGAGGATCCTTTCCATAAAGCTTCAAATTCATGATAAAGCTCCGTTTAATC
>JAAXWL010000154.1:0-2762 GCA_013334975.1 Chlorobiaceae bacterium | reverse complement strand
ACTCGGATGCTGGGCTTACCAACAGTAGCGGATCGGGTTGCCCAGACGGTAGGCAAGGAGACACTTGATCCCCTGCTGGAACCGATCTTTCACCAGGACTCATACGGGTACAGACCAGGCCGAAGTGCGCTGGATGCCGTGGCGGTGGTGAGAGAGCGGTGCTGGAAGTACGATTGGGTAGTCGAGTTTGATATCAGCAAGTTCTTTGATACGATGAATCATGAGCTTTTGATGCGAGCAGTAAGGAAGCACTGCCAGATCGAATGGGTGTTGCTGTTTGTCGAGCGCTGGCTGAAAGCGCCGATGGTGAACGCTGAAGGAAAACTGGTGGAGCGGACGATGGGAGCGCCGCAAGGCGGAGTAATCAGCCCACTGTTAGCAAATCTGTTTCTGCATTATGCCTTTGACCGGTGGGTCAGCGAAAATCTGCCCGGTGTGCCGACGATGGGGTGCTGCACTGTAAAATCAAAAAGCAGGCGGAACTGGTCATGAAAAAGATAACAGAAAGGTTTGAAGCGTGCGGACTGCGAGTAAACCCGGACAAAACACGGATCGTCTGTTGCAAGGATGTAAACCGCAAAGAAGATCATCCGGCAACGAGCTTTACGTTTTTAGGCTATACCTTTCGACCCCGAAAGGTGAAGGAAAAACATAGCCGAATATTCACAGGGTTCACACCGGCGGTGAGTCGGGGATCGCTGAAAACGATGCGACAAACGATAAGAGGCTGGCATCTGCAATTGAAAAGCGATAAGCAGGTGGAAGACCTATCAAAAGCGATCGACCCGGTACTGAGAGGGTGGAAGAATTACTTCTGTCGATTCAATGCTTCAGCAATGAGTCCGGTATGGCATCATGTCAACTTGTATCTGACAAGGTGGCTGATGCGGAAATACCAAAAGCTTGCAGGTCATCTCAAACGCACGATAAAAGTGCTCGAACAGATAGCGAGAGCAACGCCGTCAGCGTTTGTGCATTGGAAATTGGGGTACATCCCCAAAGGCTGGATAATGGGAGCCGGATGAGCGGAGACGTTCACGTCCGGTTCTGCGAGAGTCTGAAGGTGAAATTCACTCGGACTACTCACCCCTCCTCTTTTCCCCCTGAAGAGATTTGGTTGCATTGCGCATTAATAGAACGGAAGGGTTGTTTACATTGATGACCGATCGAATGGAACAACGTTACGGCGAAAAGACAGTTCATTGTCGTTTCTGACAAAAACATTGCTTTTGTAGGACATGATAGATAGTGTTTCGTCAACGGCACATAGTCGTGATTTATTTTATCATTGAATTCGGTATCGGTATCGAGTTCCACTGGGATGAGGCTGAAAAATACTCACTGTGAATTGTGGTTTATTGTCATAACCATCAGATAATTAAAATGATACAGCCAGAAGTCGGTTTTCTGTTTTCACATAAATAATCGATTTCGATCCCGATACCGATTTCGATTTGGATAAGTCAATGGCACATTAACATACGCCCGTTTAAGCTTGACATGATGTCAAGACACATGCACTTCCGAAGTGGATCAATGATACGAAGGATAGCAATGTATCACTTTTATGCTGACGCTTAATGAAACCTGTCGGGAGATAACCCGAAAAAACATCTCTTTTCACGTTATCGATATCAAAATCGGAATCGAAATAGTTGTTTCTAAAGAACGCAGCGTCAACGCTTACCTGACTCAGGCTTTTAACACATATCGTCCTGACTGACTTTGACAAGGGCCATTCCGGCACAGACCTCTTTCCAAACAGGATGTAGAGGTTCACGGACGATCAATCCGGCAAACAACTTGCTAAACAAGAGATTTTACTCATGCCATTCTTTCACAGGGAAACCCACAAATCTGCTCGAATCGGCTGGCTTCGTGCTGCGGTGCTTGGCGCAAATGACGGAACCATCTCGACGGCAAGTCTTGTCATTGGCGTGGCCGCTGCTGGTGCTTCTCCGGGCAATGTATTGCTTACGGGTGTGGCCGGTCTCGTAGCCGGCGCCATGTCGATGGCGGCAGGTGAGTATGTTTCTGTTCAATCGCAAGCCGACACCGAAAAAGCTGACATCGCACGAGAAAAACGAGAGCTTGAAACAGAGCCGGAGTTGGAACTGGAAGAGTTGACTTCGATTTATGTAAAACGTGGACTTGATGACGCACTGGCAAGAATCGTTGCACAAAAACTGATGTCGAATAATGCCCTTAAAGCCCATGCTCGTGATGAACTTGGCATTACAGAGACATTACGAGCACGGCCAATCCAGGCGGCATTTTCGTCTGCTGTTTCATTTGTCGGAGGTGCAATCATTCCGATAGCTGCGGCATTTCTGGCTCCGTCAGTAATGGTCGCCGAAGTTACCTCTGCGACTGCGCTCGTTTCTTTGGTTATACTTGGTGCAATAGCGGCCTATACTGGTGGGGCTTCCATGCTCAGAGGAGCAATACGTGTCGCTTTTTGGGGAGCACTCGCCATGGGGCTGACTGCTGGTGTTGGCCGGATTTTCGGCACCGTTTTATAAAATAAAATTACCATGAAAAAAGAGAGCAAGGATTTTTCAAGCACCACGCACCTGAAATTCTCGAAATTCAGGGCGCTGAGTGATCAGTCTGGATCGGAAAAGGCTTGGGAAGAAATGCTGAAAGGGTTTCCTGAACAGCAAAAGGCGCTGATGACACCGTTTATAGCTCATACAACTCTGGCAGAGGGATTTACAAAAGCCATCCCTTTTTTTAAGAGTGTTGGCATGGATATGGCCGTA
>JAAXWL010000051.1 GCA_013334975.1 Chlorobiaceae bacterium | reverse complement strand
TTAGCAACGACAATAATTCAGGACGGTATAGAACTCAATCGATATTCCAATTGAAATCCGATTTGGATACCGATTTGGATACCGATGAAAAAAAAGAGCTAACAGATGAATTGTCCAAATCGGTATCCAAATCGAAAAAAGAAAATCATAATACATTAATAATACACCACTTCCTTAAAAACGGTTAAATACCACAATATTCAGGCATTCTCATTGGAGGAGGTAATCAGGCAGCGATACTCTCCACTCCCCTTCTGTTTTTCGACATGCCCGTGCAGCGCGTGAAGAAGCTGGTCGATCTCAGAGAGCAGGTTCCTGTGGCTGAACGCCAGTGACATCAGGAACAACGGAAAGGAAATATGCTCCCGCCGCAGCTTCCTGAGCACATTGCCCATCGCCAGCGTCATGGTCGGGAAAAAATGCCGTTCATCCGCCCTCCGCTCCAGCGCTGGCGTCTCCTTGCCAGTAGCCGAAAGGTACCGGCACGAAAACATAAAATCCCCGTTCTCCCGCCATTCGATCACGATTCCCGATGGCTTGGGCCTTTCTCCTGAAACATCCATGCTGCTCCTGTATGGTTATCACGCCTTTCAGGATAGATAACACGATTCCTGACAGCAAACCACCCGCCAACTGCAACAATAGTGTAAACTTGAGTTCCAGAACAACAAGGGGTTAATGACATATTCATGCTTTTGGCTTGTGAAAGTCCTTAAAAAATATGTACGATACCGTGGCCCTTAAAGGAGAGCCCTTTGATCACCACTGAATCCGGGAAAAAGATGAAAGCACTGCTGCTGACCGGCAGGGAACAGTTCGAGCTTGTGGAACGTGAGTTGCCGGTTCCGGAGGATCACGAGGTGGAGGTAAAGGTTGAGGCCGTAGCGATCTGCCGCACCGATGCAAAAATGTACGCCTCGGGGCATCGTGATCTGGTAATGCCGAGGGTGCTCGGCCATGAGGTGTGCGGCACCATCGACGAGGCTCCCGGACGGCTTTTTGCGCTCTGGCCAGGGCGCGCCTGCGGTACCTGCAGCGCCTGCCAGAGCGGGAGAGAGAACCTCTGCCCGGAGATAACGATCACCGGGTTTCATCGGGATGGCGGATTTGCGGAACGGCTCATGGTGCCGCGTTCGAGCCTGATCGAAGTGCCCAAAGGGATTTCCCCATCGATGGCCGCACTTGCCGAACCGTTCGCCTGTGCGATCCACGGCGTAAAGCAGAGCAGCGCGCGTCGAGCCGACAGGGTGCTGATCTCTGGTGCGGGAACGCTCGGCATCCTGCTCGCACTGGCCGCCTTCAATCGGGGAGCACACGTGGTATTAACCGATCCCGATGCGCACAAGCTCGCACGAAGCGCCGCCTTCAGAAATCGTTATGCTGTTGGCGCCGAAGAAGTTGACGTTCGGGGCAGCTTCGACATCGTCTTCAACGCCACAGCATCCGCCGACACCCTCGTCTCGGGCATCCGCCGCCTCGCACCGGGTGGCAGGTACTGCCTTTTCAGTGGCCTGACCGGCGTGCCGGAAAATCCGGTAACCATCTTCAGCGAACTGCACTACCGGGAGCTCGAACTGATCGGCTCCTACGGCTGCACCCGGCAGGAGATACGCGAAGCGCTTCGCCTGCTGGCCCGTTACGGTCACGATCTGGACTTTCTCATCGAACACACCATAACCCTCGAAGAAGTGCCTTCAGCAATGAAGCAGCTCCTCGCAGGCACCGGCTTCAGAACAATAGTGATCTTTGAAGGGTCAATGCATTGATAACAGAAAGTGAACATACAAGATAACGCTCTTCTTTTCTTCACCCTGTACGACCTGCAGTGTCAAGTCAAGCTTATTCTGACTAATTTTAAGGCGCTATTGACTTATCAAGATCGAAATCGGTATCGGTATCGATTAATTATGTAAAAATAGAAAACCGGCCTCTGGATATATCTGTTTAATTCCCAAGATACTTATGTACTGTTGACGTACTATGGTCGCCTTTTTTCGATACCGATACCGATTTGGACAATTCACTGTTCGCTTTTTTTCTTCCATCGGTATCCAAATCGGATTTCAGTTGGAATCTCGATTCAATGCTGTACTGACCTCTATTTCTGTCACCTCTGACTACCTCACTCCTCGATGAGTTTCTGGTACGCTGAGAAGAAAGCAGTTCTTTGATTGTTATCAAATGGTTATGACAATAAAACACAATACCCGGTGAGTTTTTTCAGCCTCCTTAAAGTGGAACCCGATACCGATACCGATTTCGGTGATAAGAGAAATTCTGACAATTTACCGGTGACGCACCTGCAGGACTTATACGACCTGTTCTTCTTCCCAAATCAAACCCTCCCACGATGCCCCTCGAACAAGAACTGCGCTCTTTCGGCAAACTGATTTCAGCAATCGCTTCGGGTTACCTGATGAACCGGGAGGAGTCATACGAAGCCTACCGGCAGGTGATACTCGATCTTCAGCCTGAGCTTCAGCAAGGCGCATTTCTTGCTGCGCACCTGATGCGAAAACCGACGACCGAAGAGCTTTCAGGCGCATGGGATGCACTCGACCGGCATGATACCGCCAAAATAACGATCGATATCGATGGCCCGGTCTGCGACATCGTCGGCACAGGTTCTGACCAGCTCAAAACACTGAACTGCTCCAGCCCGGCAGCCCTGATCGCTGCAGCCTGTGGTTTGCCGGTAGCCAAGAAAGGGGCGCGCCTCGTGACTGGCGTTTCTGGTGCATCAGACATCTTCGAGACGATGGGTATCAACCTCGAACATCCTCTGGAACAGGCGGCCTTAAGCCTTCAAAACACGGGCATCTGCTATCTGCCCGGAGAGGCTTTCCTGAAATCGGGCTGGGCCCGGCTGATACAAAGCATGCGCTTCACTTCGGCCTTCAACATTCTCGGCCCCCTCACCCGGCCTTGCGCGCAGAACAACTGTGCGGTCATCGGAGCGTACGCTCCCGAAGTATCAGTGCAGATGATCGACATCCTCGCAGAAATCGGAATGCCCGCTGCACTCTCCCCCTACGGTATGGCTGATGGTTTCGATCCGGCTCTCGGCATCGACGAATTCTCACTGTGTGGCCCAACAAAGGTGGTCGAGCTGCGTAATGGAACCCGCTCCACCTATGAGGTGACACCGGAGGATTTTGGCATGAAAAAGGTGCCCTTCGAACGTATCGCAAGCATGAAAAGCGCTGAAGAGAATGCGGCTGTCGTCATGGAGGTGCTGCAAGGAAAACGGAGCGGATCACAAGCGGATTTCTTCTGCATGAACGCTGCCGCAGCCCTTTATATCGCTGGTTTGGCCGATGATTATCGTCTGGGTGCTGATATTGCCCAAAAAGCCCTCGAATCGGGCGCTGCCTGGAAGAAATTCGAAGCGATGCGAGAGTACCAGGGTACCGGGGCCTTCACCGAATACCGGTAAATTCTCCTCACTGAACCCTGATAAGTTAACGGCATTAACTTAATGGCCTTGCAAAAGCGTTTACATAACGTATATTATTTTATTACCATCATTTCATTCGCTGTAACGGGCTTTATGAACAGGAGGACTCGCTGGGCGCCCCTTTGTGATTCAGCTTTCGTCCCGGAAAGTGATTGAGCTTTTCGGAAACATCGTCGTGTTTCCCGTTTGTCATCAACTTCAAACACCCCTTTCATGGAAACCAGCACACTGCTCATCATCAGCACCATCGGGCCGGAAAATCCCGAAAAGGCCACCCTTCCCTTTGTTCTTGCAACAGCCTCCCAGGCCCTCGACGTCGAGGTTACCATGTTCCTTCAGTCTTCAGGAGTGGTGCTGGCAAAAAAAGGTGAAGCCGAAAAAGCGAGCGCCAAAGGGTTTCAGCCAGTCAAGGAGATGCTCGACTCATTCCTTGAATCTGGCGGTAAGCTCTTCCTCTGCTCGCCCTGCCTCAAAGAGCGTGAGATAACAAAGGATGAACTGGTGGAAGGCGCCGAAATCGGCGCAGCCGGAACCCTCGTCGACGCCGTATTGTACGCCAGCAAGGTGGTAACCTACTAAGGAGAACCGGGACTCCTGGGGCTCTTGTAAAGAACGGGTGCTCGTTGAAAGAATAGGTCGTATAGGTCTTATAAATCTTATAGGTCATATAGGAAAAGAGGGAAGAAATCGCCCTCTTTTCTTACATTGTCCACCAAGTCCACTTCGTCCACATCTTACATTACATGCCTCCCCCTAATACTCTAATACCTGATTCCTGATACCTATCCCTCTTTCAGATTCATGGTGGGTTTCCGGAAAAGCGCGTAGAGCAGCCACTGATGGGCGAAGAGCATCAGTTCGGAGTCGTCGCCCCTGATGATTTCGAGTCGCTCCTCTTCAATGTCAAAAACCTGGAGGAACCGGCTTTCGAAGACAAACTCCCTGAAGGCATCGAGATCGTAACTGGCCATGAAGAACATCTTCAGGCTCTTTTCGTCGGGTTCAAGCTCAGGGCTGTAGAGCTTCTTGTTGAGAATCACCTCCATCCAGACCCTGTTCTTGTCGTCGTAGACGTCGATACCCTGGTTTTTGCGCCACTGGCCGACCGTCCACTCACGCTTTTCGCCGAATCCCTTGCAGTGATCCTCTTTGATTAGAAAATAGAAGTCATCTCCGGCCTCTTCGTTTTTGTAAATACCGAAGCCAAGCGGATAGTAGCGACATGCCGCCGGGCGATTATCGTAGATCGTACACCCTTCCCTGGCGACAAAGCGGCATTTGCCCTCCTCACCGAGTCTGAGCTTGAGGAACGGCAGCTTTGACTCCTTCTGGATCACCGGCTCGGTGTACTCTGAAATGAATTCAGCCGAAGTAATCCCGAGATTCTTTTTCATGCACAGAATATCGTAGGGAGTAAGGACGATATCGAGATTGCTGCAACAGGAGTTGAAGCATTCGAGGCCACTGTGACAATTGAAACTGAAGCGGCTCTCACTGGTCAGGCTGGTCTGTTCATTGAGTTTTATGCCAAGTTTGTCGAGGATATTCTCCATGGTCAACGTGCTGATTTGCTCCACTGCCGATCCTCTGGTGAAACCGGGAAAAACAGCGGATTGTTCTTCATAAAATGTTGCAGAAACCCTCTGGATGGGTTATCATGGTTTGATTCCGGGAGAGGAGCGTACCGTTACCTTTCCTTCGAAACCACCCACCAGGGTCGAGCAACTTACCCAAATTTCGAGTCAATCAGAAATATACCATGAAGATCACGGAAGCTCCCGATTGCCCTCATTGCGGAACGAAAATGAAAAAATGTGACCCGCCTCCCATCAACTATGGCGACGGACTGGGCTGGTGCACACCCTACATGTACATCTGCTTCAACGATGAATGCAAGCTGTACGCCAACGGATGGGCCAACCTCAAAACCAACTATAACAAAACGGCCTCCTACCGCTGCATGTGCTACCCCGACAACGGAGTGTTCGATGCCATGTGCGTCTTCAGTCCTGACGGTATGAGAGGCCAGATTATCGAGGAGTAACCCGCTCCCAAACGAATGAGGTCGCCTTCGCTGGCGACCTCATCACATTATTCTCTCCTCTGCACCGGCAAAACCGGTACACTACTCTTTACATCTCCACGTCACGCTTGAGCATCTTGGTCCAGGTGATCGCCGCCGTCCTGTAGACGAAATGGGCGAGCTTGGAGTAGGGCACGTAGATGATGATGTAGAACACCAGCACCAGATGGATGAAGTAGGTGGCGTAGGCCAGCACTGCCGGAAAACCGGTGACGCGCATCACCTGGGCCAGAAAACCCGTCACGCCAACCAGAAGCACGATACTGGCAAAGAGCCAGTCGAACGATGATGTTGTGGTTTCGACAGCACGCTCTTTGAGGCGGTTTTTGATCACCAGAAAGCCTCCGGCAAGCAACATGAGGGCGCTTGCGTTGGCGAAGAGCTTGAAGATGATTTTGTAGGCCCAGGCTGCCGCTGCGGATCCTCCGAAAATCGAGAGTGCATGTTCGTCAACCGCGTAGGGCAGCTCCCATTGAAGAATGTAGAGATTGAACACCGCCCATCCCGTGGTGATCGCAAGGCCGATAAAGCCATAAAAAACGAGCACGTGGGCAACAGAACGATCCTTGTTCTCATCGCACTTTTTGAACTTGGCGTGCGTCATGATCTCCTTGAGCGTTTCGACAAGGCTCGGCATGAATTCGGCTTTGGGTTTCATGCTGCTTCCGGCAGTCATGTTCTTCCAGAATCGTGAAATACTGATGGCGAACATGAGGACAGCCAGCCCAGAGAGCGGCACAAAAACACCATCGATAAATTCAACCGGGAAAAACTTCGAGAAGACGACCTCTCCTTCGGGTATGTGCAGATGCCCCGTCGCTCCGAGAATAACCAGAAACAGCACGACCGGAATGGCCAGCGCCTGCCAGATGTTGTTCGGGTCACCCACCAGTTTGCCCATGAAGCGGGGGAATGCGTTTTCCTGAATGACGCTTTTCCTCAGGATGGCCAGCACGTCGCCCGGCTTTGCTCCTCGCGGACAGTATTTCGAGCAATCGTTGCAATTGTGGCAGAGCCATATATCGGAGCTTTTGATCAGCTCGTCTTTCAGGCCCCATTGCGCCATGAGCATCTCCTTTCGCGGAAACGGCTTGTCATCAGGGGACAACGGGCACACCACAGAGCAGGTAGCGCATTGATAGCACTTTTTCAATGTATCGCCACCGGCCTTTTTCAGCTCCCTGACAAACCTGACGTCCGGTGTAAATACAGTATCTTGAGCCATAGAGAACCTCCAGAATTAACAGCGGAATAAACCAGGCGGCAGAGGAACACTTCAATTACCTGATTGCTCAGGAAGAGGTGCTACCCTGCCGACCAGCAGTGATTGTATTAGAATCCCTTGTACGGATTGTCACCTATATCTTCGATCTTCTTCGAGAACTGTTCGAGTATGCCAGGTAACTTGTCCCAATCGTTGATGGAAAGCTGTACCTGCTCTACCCGTTCCGATTCGAGCATCAGCCTGCTGAGCGTCTCCTGCACCTTGCCGAGGCGTTCGTTGGCCATCTGGCTGCCCTTGACATAGTGGCACTGGTAGTCGTCGCCATATTTGCAGCCAAGCAGGAGAATGCCATCGATACCACGGGAAAGGGCGTCGGCGATCCACACCAGGTTCAGGCCTCCCAGGCAGCGCAGGGGAATGAACCTGAAGTTGGTCTTCATGGCGATCCTGTTCAGCCCCACCATGTCGAGCGCCGGATAAGCATCATTCTCGCAGACAAAGCAGACAACGAAGGTTCCCTCTTCAGGCACCTCGATGGACTTCAGCACGGCTGAAATCATATCGACGCTGTAATCTTTGAACGAGATGACCCTCTGCGGGCAGGCGCCCATACAGGTTCCGCAACGACGGCAACGGGATGCGAAGTCGAGCGGTGTACCGTCCGGTTTTTCGTTATAGGCCCCGAAAGGACACTCGACCGTACAACGACGGCACTGGGTGCAGCTCTCAAACCGGATCTCCGGGAATGTTCTGTCCCAGGTTCTCGGATGCACACCCCTGCCCTGCGCCGTAAGCTCCATGCACTGGATCGCCTTGAGAGCCGCTCCGGTTGCGTCGGCAGTGGCCTGCACGGCATCCATCGGATGGCGAACGCAGCCAGCGGCATAGATACCGGTTCTGCGGGTTTCGTAAGGGAAGCAGATGAAGTGCGAATCGGGGAAACCCCATTTGAGATGAGGAACTTCCGGGCCCTGACGGTACTGAAGATTCAGCATCAGACTCTCCGGTTCGAGCGCCTCGATAACACCATCAGAGGTCTCTCTCTTGACGATATTGCCGATATACTCCGGCGTGAGGTTGTTGACCGACATCTCTTCCGGCACCATGGCCGACACCATACCGGTAGCGAGCACCAGCAGGTCAGCCTTGATTTTCATCTTTCTGCCGAGAAGCTGGTTATCGATCTCGATAATCAGGGTGGTGTCCGGCTCTTCACGGATACCAACAATCTCACCCTTGGTCAGAAAAATGCCTTCGTCATCCTGTGCGGTCTTGTAGAAATTCTCGTACAGTCCGATGGTGCGCATATCCTTGTACACAATGAAGGCTCCCGCATCGGGATCCGATTCACGCACATACTTGGCCTGCTTGAGCGAAACGTTGCAGCAGACGGTTGAACAGTAGGGAACGTGATCCTTGTCCCTCTGGCCAGCGCACTGCAGGAACACCACATTCTTTACCGACTTCCCGTCAGAAGGGCGCGATACCTTGCCGTTCTCTTTGGCGACATGCTGCTCGAACTCGAGGTTGGTCACCACGTTCCGGTACCTGCCATACCCCAGATGCCTGAGTTTGTCGGCATTGTAGGGTCTCCATCCGGCGGCCAGCACAATGGCTCCGGCTTCGAACGTTTCGGTTGCCCCACTCTTGTTGATCGTGACCGTGTATGCACCAGGGCCACCATCAATGGAGGCAATAGTTGTTCTGGTATGCACCGTGATGTTGCTGTCCTTGCTGACTGCATCGATCTTGGCGCCGATAGTCGGCTTTTCTATTTCAGCAAACGGAGGTTTGGTCGGAAAAACCCGGTGCATCTTCTTAGCCCAGCCTCCAAGCTCTGCCTCTTTTTCAACAAGCACAACCTTGTAACCGGCCAGCGATGACTCCATCGCTGCGGTCAGTCCGGTAACGCCACCACCGACAACAAGCACGGTGCGGTTCACCTCGGTAATCTTGGGGTCGGGCACGCTCGACTTGCCGATTCGGGTGATACCCATCCTCAGATAATCGTCCGCCATCAACTGGATGCCCTCTTTGGGATCTTCGTCTTTCGGCGCGATCCAGACAATCTGCTCACGAAGGTTGACCCTTTCGGTCACATATTTCAGCGGGTCGAAATTGAAAACCTCTGTATTCACCCTCGGGGAACAGGCAGCAATCACCACCTTGTTGACCGCTCCGTTGTTGAGATCGTCCTTGATCACCTGAACGCCCTCAGTGCTGCACAGGAAGGGGTGCTTTTTGCAGACGGGAACCTTGAACTCCTTTTTGGCGACCGCTTCAAGTTGATCCACATTCAATGCCGCTCCGATCCCGCAGTCGGTACAGAGATATACACCTATTTTGTTTTCATCAGCCATGTTTAACTCCTCACGAGACTTTGAATGCTTTTCAATGCCGCACCGGTTGCATCCTGGATGGATGTGGTCACGTCGGACGGCCTTTTTGCTACACCGGTCGAACAGATACCAGCAGCCTTTCCGCCGATAATGAATCCGTTCTCCTCGAAACTCAGCAGGGAATCTACCTTCACTGAAGGCTCCATACCGGTGGCAAGTACGGCCATGTCGGCGCGTTCATGCCTCTTGCCGCCACCTTCGATATCTTCGAATTCGAGAATGACATCGCCTGTCGCGGGATCCTCCTCGATCCTGGCCACCTTGCCCTTGACCATCGTGACGTTCGGATCCGACTGCACCTTGACGAGGAACTCCTCGTACTTGCCGGGCGCCCGGAGATCGATATAGGCGATAAGCACCTTTGAATCGGCAATGCGCTCCCTGAAATAGGTCGCGTGTTTGAGCGAAGCCATGCAGCAGATTGCCGAACAATAGTTGAGGTGGTTCTCGTCCCTCGATCCGGCGCACTGCACGAACACAACTTTTTTCACCTCTTTTTTGTCCGAAGGTCTCAGAAGTTTTCCGCCAGTCGGTCCGTTCGGCGAAGCAAGACGCTCCAGCATCATGTTGGTGATGACGTTTTTGATGCGACCGTAACCGAGATTGTCCATCTTTGTCGCATCGTAAGGATTCCAGCCGGTTGCATAGACGATGCTGCCGACCTTGATGTCGACCGTCTGCGGCTTCATGTTGAGATCAATGGCATTATAGATACATGCCTTGACACACTTGTCGCACGACTTGTCTTTGCAGGCGTTTCTGTCTATAACATATCTCATGGGATAGGACATGACATGCGGCAGATAGGCCGCTTTGGTCTTGTCCATACCGAAATTGAATTCGTTTGGCCTTTCCGAAGGGCATGCCTCTGCGCAGGCGTTGCAGGAGGTGCACTTCTCGTTCACATACCGTGGATTGATTTTCAGCCTGACGCTGTAATTTCCTTCCTGACCGCTCACCGATTCGACCTCGGTCGTGGTGTAGACGGTAATTTTCGGGTTGGGTTTGATGCGTCTGAAGTTCATCTCCAGGCCGCAATACGGTGGGCACAGTTTGGGGAAATACTTGCTGAGCTGGGCAACACGGCCTCCAAGGTAAGGGCTCTTCTCGACAAGTACGGTATTGTAGCCTACCTCAGCAGCCTCAACTGCTGTGGTTATTCCGCTGATGCCGCCGCCGACAACTAAAATGGTTTCAACTGACATGATTTTCCTCTGCGGATAAACTCTCAAAAACCAACTCTTTCCAGAACCTCGGGAATATACTCTTTATACCGGAGAATCCTGATACTGATACAGCAATCCCCGAGGCGAAACCTCGGGGATACGCTGAACGATACTCCGGTTAGTCCGGAACAACCTGGACGTAGTCCCTCTTGGAGAGCGTCCACTCTTTGCTGTCCTTGTTATACTTCGAGATCGTGAAGCACTTCCAGTTCTCGTCATCGACGTAGAAGTGGTCAGCTCTGAAGTAGTAACCAGGATATCGGCTGTCTTCTCTGAAGAGAATGTGACGGGCGTGGGCTTCACCGGCCATCAGTCGATGGTAGTTCTCCCAGGCGCGCATCAGCTCGTGCAGATCCTCGGCGGCCATCTTTTCGGCGTCCTCCTTGAGAAGGGAGAGATGCTCCAGACCTTTTTCGAGCATGGTCTTGCTGGTGGTGTACCAGGTGGCGACACCGGCAACATACTCGTCCATGATCTTCTGAAGTCTTGCCTGGAACATTTTCGGCCTGATGTAGTTCGGATTGATCATCGGATCGGTGCTGTAATCCTTGTTTTTGGCAAAGGTTTCCATAGGAGCATAGATCTCGGCGATCACATCGTCAACATTCCTGCCCAGTTCCGGCTTGTAGCTGGCATTGTCGAGGCAGAATGCGGTCATGTTCTTGCCGGCGATGCGGCCTTCGGCATGTGAACCGGAAGAGAACTTGTGACCCGATGCACCAACGCCATCACCTGCGGTGAACAGACCGTTGACGGTGGTCATCCTGTTATAACCCCAGCTCCACTCTGCCGGGATGCCCTTGATGTCGCCAGGGCCGCTGACCCAGATACCGGCACAACCGGCGTGAGAGCCAAGCAGGTAAGGCTCGGTCGGCATAAGCTCGGAAGGAGTCTTGTCAGGCTCGATGTTGTTGCCCGCCCAGACGACAGCCTGGCCGATGCACATATCGAGGAAATCTTCCCATGCCTCAGCTTCGAGATGCTTGATCTGCTTGGGAGTCATGGTTTCGGCCAGAGCGGCCATTGCTTCGTGAGTCCTCATGAGGATCGGGCCTTTACCAGCCTTCATGTCGATCATCATCATGTGGTTCCTCATGGCGGTGGTGAGCTTGTGCGGATCAGAGGCGTACTTGCCGAAATCCTTGTTGGCAGCAGCAAGGTTGGTCACACAGTAGTCTTCGCCAAGAGAGTTCGTTGCTTTACACTTGAAGAAGAGGAACCATGCGCCGACCGGGCCGTAACCGTCCTTGAAACGGGCAGGTACGAACCTGTTCTCCATGAGCACCAGTTCGCAACCGGCCTGTGCGGCAAGTGCGTAGGTGGTACCGGCGTTCCAGACAGGATACCATGCGCGACCCTGACCTTCAGCAGTGGAGCGCGGACGGTAGACGTTCACAGCGCCGCCGCAGGCAAGCAGCATGGTTTTAGCGGTGAAGACGTATGCCTTGTGTTCGCGAACGCTGAAGCCGATAGCACCGGCAACCCTCGAAGGATCGTTCTTGTCATGAATGAGTTCGCTGATGAAGACGCGCTCGAACAGGTTCTGCTCGGCACCGGTCTCCTTGCGGTTGAATTCGAGAGCTTTCTTGGCAGCCTCGGCAACGATGACCTTGTAGGATTCACCGTTGATCATGATCTGCCAGCGGCCGGAACGCACCGGTTTGCCACCATCGGCAAGGCTGGGGGCGGGCTTGGAACCGTCCATGGTCGAACCGTCCTCATCGCGCTTCCATACCGGAAGGCCCCACTCTTCAAAAAGATGAACCGAGTTGTCAACGTGACGACCGAGGTCATAGACCAGATCCTCACGGATGATGCCCATGAGATCGGTTCTGACATATTTCACATAATCTGCGGGATCGTTTTCGCCGCAATAGGTATTGATAGCAGAGAGCCCCATGGCCACAGCACCGCTTCTGTCAACGGATGCCTTGTCGACCATCGTGATCCTCAGACCTTTCGGTGTCGCCCATTTGGCCGCTTCATACGCTGCACCGCAGCAAGCCATGCCACCGCCGATCAGCAGAATATCCGTATCCACATAAACAACTTCGGGCTTCTTGCTAAACTTGAATTCGTTTTTTTCAACTCCCATGGATAGTGCCTCCTTGAGTGATTTGATTGATTACAGGGTAGGATATTCGGTCATATTGAAGAAGCCTGGCTTCTTGAGATTCGCATAATCGTGTTCGGGCTTGCCCGCGTACAAATCGATGGAACCTTCGGAAGTCGTCCTGATCGGGAACTTGTAGCGCTTCAGTATACCGTTTCTGAACTTGACCGTCCACATGATGGCGTCGGTGCCCCTCAGCGGAATAACGCTGCCGCCCAGCGGCACAAAGTCGGCGTAACCTCTGACTTCGATGGCCTGCTGCGGGCATATCTTCACGCAGTTGTAGCACTCCCAGCACTGGTCGGGCTCCTGGTTCCAGGCCTTCATCCTTTCGACATCGAGCTTCATGAGGTCATTCGGGCAGATGTACATACATGCTGTCCTCTCCTGACCTTTGCAGCCGTCACATTTTTCTTTAATGACGAAACTCGGCATAATTTGTCCTCCTTTAACCGAAAATTTGCAGAAATAGTCTGCGATTTACTAAGCCACTGGATATAAGAGAAAGAAAAAACCCTTGTCTTCCCGGTCACCCGGAAACCGTTATTTCCCGACCGCGTGGGAATGAACCTGTATGTCAACCTTTTCGGTAAGGCTGGCATAGTACCGTCTCAGGATTTCAAGCACTTCGGGACGACTGAAGTGCTCCGGCACCTCCAGACCTTCCGAAAGCATCTTCCGGAGCATCGTGCCGCTCAGATTGAGCCTGTCTGCCGGTTCGTGCGGGCAGGTCTTCATCGACGCCATGGCGTCACACTTGTAGCAGTGGAACGTCCAGTCGATCTTCAGCGGTTTGGTTTCGAGCGCATCCGCCGGAATCTGGTCGAAGATGTGATGAGCATCGAACGGGCCATAGTAGTCACCAACACCAGCGTGGTCGCGTCCGACGATCAGGTGGCTGCATCCGAAGTTCTGGCGGAAAAGCGCGTGAAGCAGAGCCTCGCGCGGTCCGGCATAGCGCATGTCGAGCGGATAGCCAGCCTGGATGGTGGTGCCCTTGACGAAGTAGTTTTCGGTCAGGACGTTGATGCAATCCTTGCGGACATCAGCCGGAATGTCGCCCGGCTTGAGCTTGCCGAGAAGCTGGTGGATAAGCACGCCGTCGCAGATTTCGATGGCGATCTTGACGAGATATTCGTGGGAGCGGTGCATGGGGTTGCGGGTCTGGAAGGCGGCTACCGTGCTCCAGCCGTTGTCTTCGAACATTTTGCGGGTCTCGGCGGGGGTCATGTAGATGCCAGCGAACTCCTTCGGGAATGAGCCTTCGCTGAACACCTTTACCGGACCGGCAAGGTTAATATCGCCCTGGTTCATCACCATCTGCACGCCGGGGTGCTTGAGATCGTCGGTCTTGAACACCTCGCGACACTCGTGCGCCTTGTCGATGGAGTACTTCTCCTCGATCTTCATGCTGCCCATCAGTTCGCCGGACTCGTCATCAACCAGAGCCACCTCTTCACCGATCCTGAGGCTGTCGGCCTGCTCCTGAGATGTCGAAAGCGTGATGGGAATCGGCCAGAAAGTGCCATCAGCCATTTTGCACTCCTCGACGCTTCCCTTCCAGTCGTCATGGCCCATGAATCCTGTCAGCGGAGTAAAGCCGCCGATCCCAAGCATAATCAGGTCACCAGTCTCACGCGAAGAGAGCCTGACCTGCTTCATGGAACCAGCCCTCTCCATTGCGCCCTGCAATTCGTCACCGGCGAGCAGCAGCGGCTTTAAAACCTTTTCCTTGCCATGTGGATTGACTAACGACATGAGATTCCTTATGGATGTAAGTTGTTGAGCATCTTTTAATTATCTGTCGTCAAAAGGCGAAAGTCATACCTGAAAGGGCCGCTGGAACAGCATACCGGATGCTGGCCAACACTCCAACCTGCGCCGTTTTTCTGCGAACACCATCATTTACGCCCAGTTACAGTCAATGACGACCTGCAACCCCCGGATACCATAAACATGATGATCTCACCTGCTGCCCGAAAAAGCACTCTTCCTGCATTACGCAGAACATTGAGTCAATTGCTTTCTTATGCTTTTCGTCGATCCTTATTAACTGAAGTGAATATCCGATTCATAGCTATATAATCATACAAAATAAAACCCGGAACCGGAAGAGTCACAACATCATCTTTCTCTTTTACTTTCAATCAGATAAACAGAGAAATGTTGGCATCCGCTGCAAACTCGAGAAAGGTAGCAGCTCCTCCATACTCAACGCCATCGATGAACTCCGACTTGTCGAATCCGAACACCTCCATGGTCATCTGACAGGCAATGAACTTCACCCCGGCTTCGATGCACATCTCACGAAGCTGCTCAATGGTGGCCACCCCTTTTTTCTTGAAAGTCTCCTTCATCAGGCTGGTGGCCATCGTATCGAATCCCGGCATATTACCTGAGATAAGATTGGGAATCGACCAGTTGATTGCCTGAAAATCCTTGCTGCCGAACGGCATCTTCATCGGCATGGCCGGATTGCCGACCGGCGATATTTTGGCATCAATCTCTTTTTTCAGCAGCGGAAGTCCATAGAAGGTAAAAAACACCACAGCCTCCATATCCATAGCCGCAGCCGTCGACGCCAGAATGAAAGGAGGATAGGCCCAGTCCAGCGTCCCTTTGGACGCGATGATCGCGAGTTTTTTTGTATCGGACATAGTGCTGACTTGTAAAGTTTGATGAAATGGTTAAAAATCAGATTCCTGCATCCCGGTCGTTCTCTTGCTCAGTGCCCTCCGGAGATGAGCCCGGAAGCAGCCATGATCAGTACGGCCAATTGCGCGAAAGAGAAAAAGGTATAGACCATGTTCTTTTCCCTTAAAAACGCAATCCCCGAAACAGCGAGGCAGAGCATGGTGACCGTCCCCAGATAGATCAGGGTTATATAGCTGAAGGCATCCCCTTTTTCTGCCTGGCTGAAGCTGCTCCAGCCGGATGTCGCAAGAGGAATCTTGTGGTGAAATTCAGAGGCGCGCAGTCCCCAGTTTCCCGCTACCTGGTCGATCGGTACCGACAGCGGTAACAACTGAAAGACATAGATGACGTAACCGATAATAACGAGAATGATACCGAGAGTCGTCGCTTTCGAGAGAATCCCTGCGTAAGCGAGCTGCACCTTGTCGGCATGAACTGTTTCCTGTTTCATAGTGTACGGTTTCAGATTCCGAATCCCTTAAGAAGCGCACGAAGCCCGGCGACGGCGAGCAGAACGATCACAACCCTTCTTACAACGCTGGTATGTACTTTCGTCAGGAGCTTTGCGCCGATTTTCGTACCAAGCATCATACCCGCAACCGAAGGCACGGCGATAAGCGGTAACACCGCTCCTTTGTGCAGGTAAACCCAGGCAGCGGCCGTATCGTTGATCGAGAGCACGAAAACGCTGGTGGCGACCGATACCCTCAGCGGTGCTCCAAGGACGAGATTAAAGACGGGTACGTTTGCCCAGCCGGCACCAAGTCCGAACATACCGGCCATGAATCCGATAATGGTAAACAAAATCAGGCCAACCGGAGTACGATGGACCTGCCAGTCAATATCCTTCTTCAGATTTTCATCGTAATAGATTCCATAGATCTGGAGCACTTTTGAAAGGGTGTCAGGCTTGGTGATTTCGGGATAAGCAGAATTTTTTGAAAGAAACATGATCACCGTTATGCCGAGGATGGTGCCGCCGAGAGCTAACTGAATGGTCTTTTCCGGCAAGGCAAGGCCCACCAAAGCGCCTGCGATGGAACTCATCGAACCGATCAGTGACATGGACATCGCAAGTTTGAGGTTGGCCAGCCCTTTTCTAAGAAGCGGTGCCCCTGCCGACAGGGCTCCGGCAAGTGCGACAAGAAGACCGGTACCCCTGACAAAATCGATATGAAAAGGAAAGAAGCTGCTGACAATCGGCACGTACAGCACTCCACCACCGACGCCGGCGATGACGGCCACGATACCAAGCAGAAAGGTAAAAACAAACAAGCCGAGCACCCACATCCACCATGCTGTCGTGTCAGCCGGTGCAGCACCAGCAGCAAACGCAAACCGGGGCATCAGAAACAACAACGTTGCAAGGACTCCTGGTACTATTCCGGCCCTGATGTTTTTCAAGCCCATGAGATAAGGTCTTTGTGTTGAGACAAAACAATAGCCACCATGACGTTACCGCCTGTGAATATTCTATTTACGAATTGCTACTAATTAAGAGAAGACTGTAAATATATAACTTGTCGAATAAAAAACCCCGTCAATGAAGCCCCATTCACCTGAAAAACCGAAGAAAAACTCACGCTGCAATGGGGTACCCGTATTTACACGACAATTCTGCTCCACCAGACTCTATTCCGGATGCTCCCTCAGCGAAAAGCACCCGAATCTCCTCTCCCGTGAACCTGCCCCTGCTCAATCGTCTCTAACAAAGGGCGCTTAAAACTCTCGAATGATCAGAGCCAGCTATTGACCTGATGCTCTTCGACCAGCCCGACAAATCCTTCATAATCGACCGAGCCAACCCCCTCGGTAACCCTAGTGATGCCCCGCGCATCGAGATCCGGCTTGAGCGCAAAGACCGGATTGTTCTTCATGACCGTTTCAATCAGCGATGAAAACCTGTTGCCAGCCTGAGCCGCATAGACGCCATCCTCGATGAAAAGCACGGGATCGCCCGGCTGAAGGAAGCGAACGCAGGTTTCAAAAGTGCTGCTCTCGAACGGTGATTTATTGATGGTATGTAACATGACGCTTATCGTTTCCTGGTTCTTTGCTCGTTAAGCTTTTTTATAGTGGTGGTATCCGTAATCCGGATCCCCCCCTTTTCAATGGTGAATGACGACATCCTGTTCGGTCATCAAGCGCCCGATCTCCGAGGCCTCCATCACCTCGACATCGACCACGAGGTCATCTTCGGTCAATCCCCTCTCTTCAAGTGAAGCCCGGTCAACAAAGAGTTTTTCGACATCGTAACCGTCGAGGGCCATAAAGGTTTTCGAAAATCCCTTGATGCCGATACCGGTCGTGTCCTGGTCCTTTTTCAGGGCGTAGACACCATCGCCGATAAAGACGACCGAAAGGTCCTGCTCGTAGGCCGCCATGATCAGAATCATTTCGAGCCCTTCATAGGAGTAGATCGAACCGTGCGGAGCGCGGCGCATCACATGCATGATCTTCCTGATATCTGTATCTTCACTCATGGTCAGTCTCCGAAGGTTAAAAGTCTGTCGTTGCGGATAGCGATGTCGGTCAGGGTGCCGAGGCCGGTGATTTCACCGCCATCGATCATGACATCGTCGTTGATGCCCCTGCGTTTCGAGGCCGCGATGCAGGCCAGCACTTCGACACCATGTTTCTCTGCAAGCATCGTCCAGCGGGCGGCGATGTTGCGGTCATCCTGCGGCGGATCGCCGAGCCTGGTCGCATTGTTCACACCATCGTTGTAGAGAAAAATTGCATCCACCTTGTGCCCCTTCGCTATAGCCGCCTCGGCAAACTTGTATGCCGTATCGGCTGCCTGGTGGTTATAGGGGCCCTCCTTGAGCAGAATTCCTATATTCATGGTCTGTACTCTCGTGTGAGGTTAGAAAAAAATTGTGCCTTGCCCTCTTGAAGCCAGCGCTCAGTTTCCTGAAACCGATGCTTTGAAAGCCTCGTACACCGGCAACCAGGTATGGGCCTGGTGCTCAAACGGCTTTTCGAGATACTGGCAGAGATACAGCGCGTTATCGGCTTCACCAGGCTTTCCGTTTTTCAGGGCTTCGAGGGCCCGTTTTCCGGATTCGGCGGTGTCGTGGCCGGTGAGCTTGACCTGGCGCCAGTAGTTGATGGCTTCGTCACGAATGACGACGTTGCGGGGCAAGGCTTCGGCGGCTTTGAGGCTGCCGAC
>JAAXWL010000153.1 GCA_013334975.1 Chlorobiaceae bacterium | reverse complement strand
TGCTGTGAATGGCTCCCAGTTCATCAATACCTTCTGGCACCGTGCAGTCAAGGTTTTTCCAGTACTCCGCCAGCTCACGTTCAATTTTGTAGGCCAGCATGACACAGAAAACATGACCACGGGTGCTGGCTTCAGTGCGGACATGCACGGGTCTGATCTCCAGATGCCCCTGCTTGAAGGTGCGGAATGCGTGTTCCACTTTGGCAAGATCTTTGTACCGATCATGCACCTGCTCCGCCGACAGGACATCCTTCTTGACATCGGTTTTGATCACATAACATCCATCCAGAAGAGCCTTTTCCTTTAAGACCGCTTCATCGATGACAACCTCAAACTTTCGGTTCTTGCACGTGATTTCGACAATACCCGCCAGGTTGTACCGATTGATTTTCTCTTTCAGGAACGCCTGTGCAACCGACTCCTGACGCTTCTCAGAGTCAGCCAGATACTGGTTCTTTTCCTCGACACAGCCCTCGATCCGTCCGATGCGCTCCTTGCGATTGGCGCTTATCTCTTCTTGGCGAACCGGATTTCTTCTCAGCACATATCGAACGCCGTGGCCAATGTGCTCGACCTCATAGAGTTTGTTGTCGAAAAAGTCCATCTGCAAAACCTCGTCCTTGAGCAAACTTCTGATCTCAGGCTTCGATATCGAGGTGATGTAATGAAAACCGGCATCGGTCAGCTCCTGGGCCTGTGGGCTTTTGATCATGCCCTTGTCTCCCACCAGCGTGATCTGTTCGACCCCGAACGATTTGGCCAGCGTTCGGATCTGTTCGGCAACCGTGCTCTTGTCGCTGGTGTTGCCCGCAAACACCCGGACAGCAACCGGATCACCGTCATCAGCACAGAGCAGGCCGATGACAAGCTGTTTTTTGCCCTCTTTTTTGTCACGGTTGTAGCCGAACGCCGCCAGAATATTCTCCATTCCCTCAAGCCAGGTCGAGGTCACATCATAGAGCAGCAATTCAGACGGCTTCGTTTTCTGGCGACGTTTGAACAGCTCACGTTCGATCTTCTCCTGATGTTCGGCAAGCCATGCCAGATTAGCGTACAGATCATCCTCATTGAACGGTTCCAGCCCCAGCACATCACACGCCCCATGAGATGCCGCCAATCTGACGGCATGCAGCCGTGAGCCTTGGCCGATCAGTCGGGAAAATACCTGCCACAAGGCCAGGTTACCCTGCTGGTCGCTTCCAAGTACCCGATTTAATCCGATTTTTTCAGCAACCTTTTTCAGTGCGTAAACAATACCGATACGAGGCCCGGCCTGAAGGGAAACCTCCTTGATGTTGATCAATTGAGCCAGGTTGTCCTTGTGCTTCAGGGCAAGTCTGATCGCCTCGATTTCTGCGAAGGTACAGTGTGACAAACTGGCAATAGTGCGATTCTTGACCTTGCCATCCTCGCGATAGGACTCGCGAAGCAAGTGGCGCTGGTAGGTCTTGCCGTTGAGGATGGTTGTGCCGGAATCGAGATACATTGTGACTGCTATAAAAGTGAACAATATGTCTGATTATAAACAATAATAATTAAATATGCAAATATTTTAGTGACTACAATTTTAGCGTATTTTTCGCCTAACCAAAATAAAAAATATAGCTTTAGCTTATTTTAGTTCTGGAACTTCCGATGCAAGAGAAAACACCCCGCACACTGCCCGTATGGTTCACGACGAAGCGCTCGGCAAGGTGATGCAACTGATCCTGAAAGACGACACCCAGTTCTACAAACTGTTCGTCGAAAACAAATCCTTCCGCCGCGAACTTGCCGATGTGGTCTACGCAATGACCAACGGATGATTCGTCCAGCCAAGACAAGGGAACAAGGGGGAAACGAGGGGAATGAGGACAATGGGGATCGTTGATGGTTCTTTACACAGCACCGCCAATCAACCGTCTGCAGAGATGAATCCGCCTGACTCCACCACAAAATACCTGCGGCACGGTACTTCAGGGGGACGTATTTTCAGCAACGGATCAACGTCCCAAAGTATTCGTTGATTACACAGAGAGGCAGCGTCCCGACTCCTCGACACAACCTTTATGCGATTACGGTGCTACAAGCTCCCCATCATTGTGCCATTAGCCTTCATCCACGAAAACCCAAAGCCGTGAGACGATCCGCCTTCCACGACACACTTCCCGCTTCCCACCTCTTACCTAATACCTAATACCTAATACCTCTTCACCCCCCCCAGCTTCCATCAACATCACCAAGCAGGACGCCGACCAGATCGACCTCCTTGTCCTGATCGAGCGTTACCGGAATGGTGGCATCCGGCCAGGAGACATTGTCGATCGACATCGGCTCATCTCCGGTACTTGCCGGTACGAACGCCCATCCGGATGGAGATGCCTCACGATGCAGCGCCATCTTCAGAATACCGACTACGTCACGGAACCCGACGAAACCATCGCGGCTCACATCCGCCGCAAGATACTGCCATGTGGAGGTATGGCTGTTCTGATCATCAAAAACAAGCCACAGGGTTTCGAACACATCATCCAGAGTGATCGCATCGCTGTCGCTTTCTGTGGCAACTTTCATGGTAGAAAGCGTATAGTTGCCTTCGGTCAGGCCGGTATAGCCGTACTGACCGTTTCCGTTATCCGCGCCGCTCGTTGCCTGATTGGAGAGATCGGTCAACTTGGCGGAAACACCTTCGACTCCCTCACCACTATTCCTGTAGGTGACGTTCATCGTACAATCATAGCTCGCCGCCTCGTTCGTCAGGCTTACCGTCAACGCTGCCGTCTGATCGTGGGCCTCCACGCCATCGGTGACCCGAACCGTGAGGTTGAATGTGTCCGACAGCGACGCATCATGGATAAAGGTCGCTCCTGCACTGGTCAGGCTGATCTGGCCGGTTTCGGCATCGATGCTGAAGAGCGCATGGCCCGTACCATCCACAGGCGCTCCGTCAAGTGTGAACACGAGCATGTCGCCCTCGGCATCGGTCGCATCGGCATCGGCGCCGTCAATGATGCACGCGACCTTGTGGTGGTAGATCGACACCGAACTGTTGTCAAGCGAGAGCACCGGTGCAACCGTGTTGCTGTCGTTGGCAAGGTTTTCTCCTGAAAACCATAGCCCGGTCGGCTGGTTACTCGCGTTAACCTGGAGAGCGCCCGAATAAAAAGAGGCTTTGAGAACGTCTATCGTATCATCAACCCCATTGCCATCGGTATCGACAAACGTGATTTTCTGCATGGTGGTCACGCCGTTTTCGGTCACCCTGGCGTAATCGGGATCTCCGTTGCCGTCGAGATCAAACAATGAGCCGCTTACGACGCCATTTTCATTCTCAAATGCAAAGGTAGCGACAACGCCATTTTCATCACGCGCCTGCCAGACAAAAGGAACTTCAACCGCGCCATCCGTGAAGAGTCCATCCGGTTGGCCATCGTGGTTTGCGTCACCCATCAGAGGCACCGTATCGCTTTTAGTCATCCATGCACCCCAATGGTCAAGCACCCCGTCGTTGTTGGTATCGAGTAGCAATACCGTTCCGCTTTCTGTTCGCGTATTGCCATTCTGCTGGTCGATGGTAACAAGATTGGCATTCCATGTCCGGCTGTTGCCATCACCATCCTCCATAATGTCGATATGGAACCAGCTTGAGCCTGCCCAGGCTACAACAGGCCCCGTGGTGTAGTGAAACAGGTAGAACTGTGTATTACTGGTGTTATTGGTAACCACATAGCCGGAAAAACCTGAAGCATCATTACCGGCAGCATCCTGTATGGCGTTGGCATCGTTTCCGGTCGTCGGATCGGTATAGGAGACCGTCACCGTCTGGCCTGCATACACCGATGTAGCCAGATTCAATGTCATGGAGCCGTTGTAGACGCTGACGCCGGAGACGTTAATCTGAGAACCGTTCGCCATGACCGTGAAGGCCGATCCGGAAGGCACGGGGCCGAGATTTTCGTTATAAGTCAGCGTCAGCGATGAGCCGTTGACGGAAGCGCTCCCGAGTACCGGCGGCGTCGTGTCACTCGATCCGCCTCCGGAACTGCTGTTCATCGTTGAAGCATCGTTGCCATTGAGGTCCTGAATCGCATTGGTATCATTACCTGCTGTCGGATCGGTGTAGGAGATCGATACCGTCGCAGCGTCAGGAATTGAGGATGCAAGGTTCAGCGATACCTTGTTCTGGCTGATGCCAACACTACTGACCGTTACCGGGGTACCGTTCACCATTACGGCAAAGTCGCTTGCGGAGGGG
>JAAXWL010000152.1 GCA_013334975.1 Chlorobiaceae bacterium | reverse complement strand
ATGCGCATCAACCTCACGCTCTCGCATAGAAAACCGTCAGTGAACTTGCCGGTGAACTGTTATCATCTGCTCTCCTCCCTTATCTATAATATCGTTGATCAGAGTTCGAGTGAGTATGCAGAGCGGTTGCATGAACAGGGGTATCTGTTGCAGAACCGCTCATTCAAGCTGTTTACGTTCTCGCCGCTCTCTGTTGCCGCGAAAGGGCAGAAGTGGCATTTTCGGGATGACGGCATGATGAGCACACGAGAACGTCTGTTGCAGTTTACCATCTCTTCTCCGAAAAACGAATTTATCGAGCATCTTGTGATCGGGCTTCTGCATCAGCCGGTCGTGCGGGTGGGGCAAGAGCAGTTTCGTGTTGAAACGGTCAGGCGGCTCGATCCTCCTGAATTCACGTCGGACATGCGTTTTGTTGCGCTCTCCCCGCTTGTGTGCAGCACGAAAAACAATCATGACCGGTACACGCAGTTTCTGTTTCCGGACGACGAGGAGTTCGAGCAGAAGCTCTATGCGAATCTTCTCCGAAAGTATGAGGCGTTACATGGCAAGCCATATCCCGCGTCAGATTCCCGTTTTTGTTTTACTCTCGATACCGAATACTGTGAACGAAACCGGGGGAGGTTGCAGAAACTGATCATCATCAAAGAGGGAAAGCCTGATGAAACACTGGTGAAAGGCACTCTTGCTCCCTTCAGGCTCGAAGCACCGCCCGAGTTGATGGAAACAGGTTATGATTGCGGTTTTGGCGAAAGGAACTCACAGGGTTTCGGCATGGTCAAGCTCGACACCTATCACGCGAATCCCGTGTAAAGATGCCGGGTCGCCTGCGTTCCCGTGAAAGAGCAGGTGGCTGAAAAAAAAGGGAACGCTCACAACTTCAATAACTGTCATCATCGGAGTTGTTCCTTTGCTGAAAATTCTGCTGGCGAGACTTTGTGGCAATCACTGGTTATTTCAGACCATAAACTCCGGAAAGTAATGGTCAATGGCCTCTTTCCACGGGCTGTCGTAATGATCGTTTGCGCTTTCCATAGCATCATGATTGTTTCAGTAACACCAGCCAGGAAGTGCAGACGCATTGGAACAACAAAACCGGATTTGCGTCAATCATTGTAATATAGCGGTGTTTTTCTTTAAAATACAAGCATGGAATTCCCGGGGAGTTGCTCAGGTTGAAAAGATTATTCAGCGCAGGAGTTCGAAATGCAAAACCAGATCGCTTTTTCGATTGATGGCGATGCAGTGATTTTGTATGTTTTACCAGAAGCATAAGAAGTTTGAGTGCACCATTGAATAGCGTTGAGTAAGACAATGCTGGTGTTTGTCTTTAAAAGAAACCGCCAGCCATCATTTTCCGGATATCAATTCAACCGCCCCATTTCGGTTCTGAGGCCGTGAAGCACTGACATGGAAAACCAATGCCTGGTGTTGCGCTTCGAAATCACGCCAATCCTCTGATTGACTCCAGCATATGAACAACCGATATTTCACGATTTCAGCCGTTCTGTTTTGCCTGTTTGCCATCGGATGCACGAAAAAAAATCAAGAGAGCGGCCAACTGTCGCAAAGAGCTGATGCGGAGTTCTGTTCGGGCCGTTTCGACTCTGCCGAAGAGTTGTACCAGAAGGCGCTCCTTCGTGAGAGCCGGAATCCGGCGATTCTTGAGCGCCTCGGTCAACTGGAGTTGCTGCATAACCGCCCGGACGAAGCGCTCCGCTTTTTTTCGCAGGCACTATCGGTAACTCCCTGGTACGCCAGTTTCTGGCCATTGAGTGCCGATCTCAAGTACCGTATCGGTTCTGCCTTGTATAGGAAAGACTCCTTTGCCGAAGCTTCCCGCTTTTTTGCGGAGGCTGCCGGGCCTCTGCCTTATGGCCCCTTCAGGGAGTTGCAAAGTCTGAGTCTTCATGCGGCTCAGTTCAGGGGGTTGACCCCTTGCCTCATCGACGGCCCCGAAGAGAGCCGTATTCCTTTTGTCATCACTGATCCTCTTCCGGTTGTTCAGGTTTCGGTCAATGGAAGTGAGCCGCTCAATTTTTTTATCGATACCGGAGGCGCCGAGCTGATGCTCGACAAGGCGGCAGCAAAACGGCTTGGCGCAAAGATTGCTGCATCCTTTGCCGGAAGCTATGCCGGGAAAAAGAGTGCAGAGACCGGTGCCGGTATGGTCGATTACGTCAGAATCGGGGCTATGACGATGCGCAACGTTCCGGTCTATACCCTTGACCTGACCGAACCGATGCAGCCGGTGTTCGGAAAACACAGGATCAGCGGAATCATCGGCACCAGAACCCTGATGCACTATTGTTCAACCATCGATTACCGGAACGGTACACTGGTGCTTGCAAAAAAGGGGGGAGTCCGGACGAGGATGCTGAATGGTATGGTTGGAGCCGGGAAGGCCAAAGCCGTCCCTTTCAGATTAGCCGAGACGCACGTTATGCTTGCCGAAGGGATGGTCAACGATCACGGGCCAGTGCTCTTCTTTATCGATACCGGGCTTGCGGGTAAAGGATTCACCGCATCCGACAAGCTGTTGAAAGCAGCCGGAATACCTGTTGAATGGTCAAAAGCGGCAGAGGGTGTCGGTGGTGGCGGTAACCCGAAAAGCACCGATATTTTGGTAAAGCGCCTCTCGATTGGTTCCGGCGATAACAAGAGCGTCAGAATGGAGGTTCCGGGGGTTGCGATTGAAAACAGCGTCGCTATTCTTGACGGCTCACTCGGATTCGATGTTGGCGGGATGATCTCGCACAGCTTTTTCCGCGACCAGGCAGTGACCCTTGATTTTGAATCGATGCTCCTCATTCTGCAGTAAACAGGTCACCCCTGATCCATCCCTCCATTATATCGAATTCCTCCCTCGTTTTTGGTTACCGCGTTTTACTGGATGTAAGGAAATGAGGTCACTCATGAAGGACAATCGCATATTCCGGGAGACCGGGAAGCCTCGGTGGAGGTTGCTTTGCATCTTCAGGTTTTCTTGCGCGAATAGCTAACCAGCCAGGTTGTTTATACGGGTAACAAGATTGCTCACCTCAGTGGCGAATTTCCGAAACGTCTTGCCGGATCAAACATGATCGGGCACGATTTTGATTTGCACCTCGTTACGCCGTAGGAAGGGTAAGGTCCATGGCGGATCGTAAGAGGCGAGCTTGGGTTCCGAAATCACACGATAGCCTTGTTTTTCGAGCCACTGCTGAAGTTGACGACCGTACTTTTCAAGATTGGCGGAGGAGTGCAGGCCCGAAAAGGTGACCACGGCAACTGTTGAGGGTGGCAGCTCCCTGAGCTTCACTTCGGGATCAAGCGGTTCAGGAGCAGACTGGAGCGTAAAGCCCTCTGGAAGCACGAACGCCATCCGCCATCCGCCTCTGTCTGGTTGCTGCAGTACCGGTGCCGTCATGGATAATTTTTCGCTGTTTCGCTCCTGTAAAACCGGCGCTGTCATGCTGATCGAGGTTTTCGACCTGTTCTTGCCGAAAATATATCCAGCCAGCCGGTTGAAGCCCTTGCCGCTTGCGACACCGTAATCCGTTTCGTTGAGGAATGTTTCGGCGATCACCATGGGGCCATATTGACGTACTTCAAAGGGCCCATCGTGTTTCAGCAGTTTGTAGGGTGGTTCTGCGGCGTCCCGCTTTCCCAACACGGAGCATCCTGCGAACAGGAGGCTTGTCAGCATCAGCATAACGGTTTTCATGATCTCGTTCCCCTTTTTAGTGTGATGCATTATCATCGTATGCTCTCTTCAACACTGTAAAACTGAAAAAGGTTTGTTCGATCGAGATAGAATGGGACTGGAAATGATGTGTTGTGTCAAGGATTTTTGATAAATATCCTTGATTGAAAGGAGCTTTGAAGCAAAGCACACATTGAATTATTCAGGGAGGGAACGATGAAAGCATCATCCATTACGGTTGTGCTTACTGTTCTGGTGGCAGTGTTGGCCACCATTGCTGCGGCGACCGGATTGTATTGGGGGGATGGCGGAGCTTCATTTCCGTTTACCACGTTGCGCGGCCAGACGGTCCAGATATTCGGGCAGGGATTATACCGGTATGATACGGTTTTCTATGCTTCAGGTTTTAAAGGGCAGGATCTGGTGGTGTTGTCGCTTGGTGTGCCCTTGCTGTTGATGGCTCTTATGCTGTCTCGGCGTGGTTCCGTACCTGGGCTGTTGCTGCTGGAGGGGATACTTGGTTATTTCCTCTATATTTATTCATCAATGGCTCTCGGAGCGG
>JAAXWL010000050.1 GCA_013334975.1 Chlorobiaceae bacterium | reverse complement strand
ACGATTTACTATACCATCGCCGAAAGCAAGGCGCTTGTTGCCGCCGTATTGCCTATGCGCAGAAACCCGGACTGGATCAGCGAACAATTGAAAACCCGGCACTGATCAGGTTGTCGCCCTGAACCAGCAGGTTCCCGCTCTCCGGTTCGCCTGCCGACAGCGCTCCGTTGTCCCTGAGCAGGTGAAATGGAACCTCCATTTGATGGTTGACGACAGCCTTCAGCGTTCGATTCAACGGAGCGTCAGTCAAGCCACCGCAGAGAGCATCCGTCTGGCTCACAATCTCACTATAGTTCCAGCCTCTAACGACAATCTCTCACTTCTTGTCCCCCTCAAACTCCAGGGAGATCGAGTTCATGCAGAAGCGTTTGCCTGTGGGCGGGGGGCCGTCGTCGAAGAGGTGGCCGAGGTGGGCGTCGCAGCGGCCGCAGAGCACTTCCGTTCGAACCATGCCGTATGTGGTGTCATCCCGGTAGATAACGCTTTTGGGACGCATGGTTTCGAAAAAGCTGGGCCAGCCGCAGGTGCTGGCGAACTTGGCGTCCGAGCGGAAAAGTGCATTGCCGCAGGCGGAGCAGTAGTAGGTGCCCAAGCCTTCGTAATTCCAGTATTTGCCGGTAAAGGCCCGTTCGGTTTCTCCATGCCGGGCTACCGCATAAAGGTCGGGGGAGAGCACCTTTTTCCACTCTTCGTCCGAAAGGGTGAGCCGGGTTGTGTCGGTACGGGAGTAGTAGGGTTTTGCAGGATTGGTTGCGTTGCTCATGATGTTGTCCGGTTTCGGGGCGTTCATGCGGGGCGATGCCTGACAGGAGGCCATGATGGTCACGAAGAGAAGAAGATGTATGGTTGCTGAACGTATCATGGTTGCTCCAGGTTTCCTTCCATAACGGAGCCGCTCGTCCGAGGGTTCCGGATGATAATGGAAACAATCCGGGTTTCTCGCAGTCCCACTCGTTGAGCCTCCGGCTCAATGTGCCAATCCCGAAAAGTCGGGAAGGCGCTCCCAGGGTTAGCGAACCACCATACCATTCCCTTGTCGTTGTCGAGTCCGGGTAAATTTCAATGTGAAGAAAACCGGCTACTCCATACGCTCGAAGCAGGCTACGGTTTCGATGTGGTTGGTCTGGGGGAACATATCCACCGGCTGCACCGAGGTGATGCGGTAGCCCCTTGCGGCGATCTCTTTGCCATCCCGGGCGAGGTTAGCGGGATTGCAACTGACGTAGACAATGCGGTCGGGCTGGAGTTTGAGCATGGTGTCAAGCGCTTTGGGATGCATCCCCGCTCTCGGAGGGTCGGTGACGATGATGCGGGGGCTGGCATAGGGGGCGAGCGCCTCCTGCATGGCGTGGAAGTCCTTGAGATCGGCCTGGAAGAAGACCGTGTTTGAAAGAGCGTTGAGTTCGGCGTTCATGGCCGCGTCCCTGATGGCGCTTGCGACCACCTCGATGCCAATCGCCTGTTTGCAGTGGCGAGCGAGGTACAACGTGATCGTGCCGGTACCGCAGTAGAGGTCGTAGACGGTGTCCTCCGGGGTGATACCTCCGACGTCGATGATCTGGTCGTAGAGGGTTTCGGCCTGTCGGGTATTGGTCTGGAAGAAGGAGTTGGCCGAAATCCTGAAGTCGAGGTCGCCGAGTCGCTCGGTGACGAATCCTTCGCCGCTGACCAGATACTCCTGCTCGCCGGTAGCGACGGTATTCTTTCGGGTGGTGACGTTGTTGAGGATGGTCATCGTCTGGTTGGGCAAGGCCGCTTCGAGCTGCGCTTTCAGCTCCTGCATGACCGCCTTGTCGTACCATGAGGTGACGATGTTGACCATGAGCTGGTCGTAGCGTTCGCTGTAGCGGAGCATGAGGTTGCGCAGGTACCCTTCGTGCGTTTTGGCGGCATAGGGGGCAAGGCCTCGTGTGAGAGCGAAATCGCGCACAACGGAGAGCACCTTGTTCATGCAGGGCTTGGCAAGATAGCAGGTATCGAGATCGAGCACCTTTTCGAAGTTACCGGGCGCATGGAATCCAAGTGCAAAGTGTTTGGGTCGGGATAGCTCGGCCTGCAACATCTCCGAAGGCAACAGGTAGCGGTGGTTCGAGCAGGAGAACTCGACCTTGTTGCGATAGTGGAATGGGTCGGGAGCAGGAATGACCGGCTTGACTTGCGGGTTCTCGAAACCACCGAGGTGGACAAGCGCGTCTTCGACCTTCTTGTGTTTAAAGCGAAGTTGCGCCTCGTAGCTGACGTGCATCCACTTGCATCCACCACAGAAGCCGAAAACAGGACAGACCGGCTCGACGCGATCGGGTGAGGCTTCAAGCACCTCGATGGCTTTCGCTTCGAGGTAACGCGGCCTGACTTTGTAAATCGTTGCAGAAACCCGGTCTCCAGGAGCGAGCATTCCGGTAACCATCACCCCCATCCCCTCGGGCGTTCTGCCGAAGCACTGCTCTTTTTCGGCGGGGTCGATGATGGTCAATGCTATGATATCACCCTTTTTATAGCTGATTTCCTGTTGTTCCAATTGAGTGTGCGTTTATCGATCCCGATTCCATCGGAATTCGCGTGAATGATTATCGTTCGTTAGGTGGTGGCCCGGCAAGCAGCGCCGCCCCAAAGACGCCAGCGCTGTCGCCGAGCAAGGGTGGCAGGAGCGGGATGTCGAAAGAGCGGTTGAACACCTGTGAGGCTATGGCCTGCCGGGCTTCCGGGGTGTAGAGATGGCGGATGTTACCCACGCCTCCCCCGATGATGACGAGGTCCGGATCGAGAATATTGATGACTGCGGCAAGCGCCTTGCCGAACGAGGTGACTAACCGGTCGATGGTCTTCCGGGCGAACTCGTCCCGATTGACAAGAGATGCGATCTGCTTCAGTGAGGCCAGTTTTCCGCTGATTGCCGTATAATGACGCTCAAGGGCAGGCCCCGATATGACGGTTTCAACGCAACCCCGCCTGCCGCAATAGCAGGAGCCGTACTCCCCCAAAAGAGGATTGTGCCCCCATTCACCAGCGATGCCATGCGCCCCCCTGATCAGCCGACCGTCGCAGACGATCCCTCCTCCTACGCCCGTACCGAGAATGATACCGAAAGCCGTGGTTCCGCCAGGAGTCATCTCGTCACGTCCGGCGCCAAGTATCGACTCGGCAAGCACAAAACAGTTGGCGTCGTTCTCGATCGTCACCTCCATGCCAAGCACCTCCCGCAAGTCACGCAGCAACGGCATACCGTTGAGACAAACCGTATTCGAGTTGCTCACAATCCCCTCCCGTCCGTCAGTTCTGCCGGGAGAGCCGATGCCGATCTTCTCCGGCAGTTCGAGCCCCGATTTCTCGGCCATGGTTTTCACGAGGCTCCCAATCTGCATGAGGATATGGCCATAGCCCCTTTCCTGCCCGGTGGCGATACGGTGCCTGAGTATGGGGCGCAAGGCATCGTCAAGGATAACCCCTTCGATCTTGGTTCCCCCGAGATCCACTCCCCAGCGGTTCACTCCTCTGCCGCCCCTTTCTGCATGAGCCTTCGATGAACGACATTTTTAACCGTCCAGGACGCCGCCGTGTAGACGAGCGTTGCGCTGAACAAACCAACAAGCATCCCTCCAAGCACATCACCAGGATAGTGAACGCCGATGTAGATGCGGGAAAAGGAGATCATCAGGGCGTAAACGATAATGAGCGCAGTATAGACCTTGTCGACAAGCTCTCCGTGCCAGAAAAATATCCAGACAAGCGAGGCAATTGCCGTCGAATTGGCGGCATGGGAGGAGGCAAAAGACCAGGAGTGAGTCTGTCTGGCGAGCAGCAACCGTACCCCATCGAGAGCAAAGCAGGGCCTGACTCGCTGGAACAGGGGTTTCATGATGCCGGATGCTGTAAAATCAGCGATACCGACAGCAAGGAGCAGAAGGAGAAAGATAAAGAGAGCCTCTTTCCCCTTCCTGAAAAAAATGAACAGCAGGGCAAGCACAATGACATGCAGCGAGAGCTTCGGATTGGTCACAAACAGCATCAGATCGTCCACTGCGGGGTGAACCAGATTGTGGTTCAGAAACCTGAAGAGCCAGGCATCCATCTGCTCGAAAAGACCCATGGTCAGCTTACTTTTTGCGCACTCCCTTTTTCTGGGACTGTGCCGGTTTGGTAACCGAAGCGACCTGCATTGCCGCAGCCGCTTTTTCCTCATCGGATACCGAAGCATTGATATAGGCCTGCTGGGCGATGCTGAAAATGTTGAACATCAGGTAGTAGAGACCGAGACCTGCCGGCATGCTGTTGAAGAACAGGAGCATCATGGCCGGGAACATCCACATCATGATCTTCATCTGGTCATTGGTCTGCGTCGTCGGCGTGATCTTCTGCTGCACAAAGACGGTAACAGCCATCAGAATCGGCATGACGGCAATATGATCACCATAGAGCGGCACGGCGAAACCGAAATCGAGAATCGAGTCAGGTACGGAAAGGTCTTTGGCCCACAGGAAGCCGTGCTGGCGAAGCTGTATCGAAGAGCGGAAGACATAGAACATCGCAAACAGAAGCGGCATCTGAATAACGGTAGGCAGACATCCACCCAGCGGGTTGACGCCGGCCTCTTTGTAGATACGACCAAGTTCGGTCTGCATCTTTGCTGGATTGTCCTTGTACTTCTCCTGAAGCTCCTGCATGAGTGGCTGGAGGGCCGACATCTTCTTCATCGACTTGGTCGATGCCAGAGAGAGCGGGTAGGTCACCATTTTGATCAGGAACGCAAAAATGATGATAATAAGACCGTAATTGGTCACATACTTATTCATCCAGTTGAAAATCGGCAGGATCACATATTCTGCAAAGGGACGGGTCAGCCAGTCCCATCCGAAGTCCATGATCTTTTCAAGCCCGACATGCAGCGCTCTGACGGTATTGTAGTCAATCGGCCCGAGATAGAGGCGGTAGTGCTCCTGAACGACCTGCTGACCGGAAGGAACCGTCATCTTCAGAGCGGCGACATAGTTCTCGAACTCTTGACCCGCTTTTTTGGTGCCATACAGGTAAATACCTTCGGACTCTCGCAGCGGTATCAGCGCAGCGACGAAATACTTGTTCCTGACCGCCACCCACTGCGCCTTGCCGGAACTCTCCTCTTTATAAGCCTGTTTGGCATCTTTCGCATCGAGCTTGACAACGCCTCCGCCCTGAAAGGCACTGGCGATCGCATTGGTCGACTCATCGACCTTGTTCTTTTCGGAGTAGGTCAATCCGCCGTTCCAGACAAGCTGGTACTCGTTGCCGACCATGGTGGTTCCGAGACCGGTGAGCTTGAGGTCATAACCAACCTCGTAACTGTCGCCAGTAAAGTTCCAGGTAACCTGAATGCTGCGCGAATCATCAACATCGAAAATATAGCTGACCGACTGGGTCTGTCTGCCGGTAACGGTTACCGACTCACTACTCTCTACGCTTCGGAAATTGAGGTCGCGGGTATCGATGCGCTTGCCGTCACTGCTGAGAAAAAGCATGGAAAGCGCTCCCTTTTGCTGATCGGAAACCAGATTGAAGAGCTTTTTTGAGCCGTCGAGGTGCTTTTTCAGCACAAGCGACTTCAAGGTTGCTCCTCTGGAAGAAAGGGTCGCTGTGAAAAGGTCGTTCTCTATGATCGTGGTCTTTTCAGCTCCCACTGAAGCCTGGGCAAAAGTCCCGAGACTGTCAGCCCTTACTGCCGCTGGCGGAGGAATCGCGCCTGTCGGCACGGTATCGACCATTTCTGACCGGGTCGCCGTTTTTTCCACCTGCGTTTTATTCTGCGGATTCATGAACTGAAGCCATACCATCATGATCGCAGCAATCAGGGCAAACCCTATCACCGAATTTCTATCCATTATTCGACTCTTTTGAATTACCAACAAACCTCTTTTTTTTCGAAGGAACGGGATCGTAACCCCCTTTTGAAAACGGATTGCACCGCAACACCCTCCAGACCGTCAGCCAGGAGGCATAAAAAAAATTATGCTGCCGGAACGCTTCAAGGGCGTAATGAGAACAGGTGGGATGATACTTGCAGGAGGGTCCAAGCAGCGGTGAAAGTAATACCTGGTAACATCGTATCAGAAGAATCGGCACGGAATTAACGATGCGGCCAATGACGCCGACCCCCTTGTCACTCCCGCAATTCTGTTCATTTTCCATTTTACTCGACGCCAAGCTGCGACGGTGACACCCTTTTCGTAACAAAATTTTTTAACAGTCTCCGGATTTCTGCCCGGAACCCCTCAAGTGACGGAATAGTCTCCACTTTGCCCCGATAGAGAAATGCCATAAAAAAACTGAGGCTCTCTTTCTGCGCTTCATCAACGATAAGAGAAGACAAGAGACCTTTTTCGAGACGGTAAGCCTCCCTCATCAGACGTTTGATACGGTTCCTGTCTACGGCTCTCGGCACAAGCTTTTTGCCGACTGTGAAAAGAACCCTTGCCATCGGAAAGCAATCCTCTATCCCATTCTGCCGGGAATCGGCAAAAATCATCAGCAGAGCACCTGCTTTCAGGCGGCTGCCCTGGTTGAAAAGGCGGGAAATATGGGTTTTTCCCCGCATAAGCTCACGCCTCGGCAGGACATTGGCGCGTTTTTCCGAAAACATGACGGTATGCACACTTTTCCGCCCGAAAATGGAACTCTTGCTCCATTCCGGACTCTTTATCAGCGCTGCAATGCGCTCATGGCGCTACTGACGCTCAGTGAATGACGCCCCTTGGCCCTTCTTGCAGAAAGAACCTTGCGACCATTCTTGGTAGCCATTCTCTGCCTGAAGCCATGCTTGTTCCTTCTTTTCGTGTTGCTCGGCTGAAATGTCCTTTTCATGTCCCCAAAACTCCTCTCAAAAAATTGAATAAAAATACATGACTTTCAATTTATCATTTTACCCGATTATAAACAAGAAGAGCTGAGTAATGAAAAGGTATCAACACCACCACCCGAACAACCTGCCCACAATGTGGATAACTTGTTGATAAAAAAAAATCAAAACCACCAAACCCCCGACCAACACGACAATTGAGATCATCAACACATGTTGACAACTTTATACGAAAAACACGATAACCCGAACAAATAAAGAGTTTTAGCTTGTTGACAAACACACTTCAGCACCCCCGCTCACTCCTTGCCGATTTCACTATCGGAATTGTTTTTTATCCACTGAAAACAGTAACTTGTGAACAGAAAATGTTGATGAATCCCCAAAAGAACACGCATTCCCCTCAATTCCCATGCCAGAACTGCTCCAGATAGATTCTCCCGGTTACTGTAGTGAAACTGCACAACACAGTGATTCTTTTGCAGAAAAGGTCTGGAGAGCATGTCTTGGTCTGATTCAGGAGAACATTAACAGCCTTGCTTTCAAGACCTGGTTCATCCCCATAAAACCACTTTCCTTTTCAGGCAGCGAGCTGACCATCGAGGTGCCCAGCCAGTTTTTCTATGAGTGGATTGAGGAAAATTATTCCACGCACGTCAAGCAGGCCCTTCGCCAGGTTATCGGACCTGAAGCGAAACTGATGTATTCGATTGTCATGGATCGATCGCAAGGCCAACCGGTAACGATAGCGCTCCCCCACCAGAATGCCGCCCAGCCTTCAGAAAGAGATAATCGACAACAAGAAGCGGATCAAAGGGCTGCGGCATTCGATCGTGACCGTCTCGAACGGAGCCGGTCACGATTTGAAAGCAATCTCAACCCCAAATACACGTTCTCTACTCTTATCAGGGGAGATTGCAACTCACTCGCCTTCGCAGCGTCAAAATCGATAGCACAAAATCCCGGCCAAAACGCATTTAATCCTCTCGTCATTTATGGCGGTGTTGGTCTCGGGAAAACCCATATGATGCAGGCTATCGGGAATTCTGTACTGGAAAATCGCATCAGCAGCGCTGTTTTGTATGTTTCAAGCGAAAAATTTGCCATAGATTTCGTCAATGCTATCCAGAATGGAAATATTCAGGAATTTTCATCCTTCTATCGAAATATTGACGTATTAATAATTGATGACATCCAGTTTTTCGCAGGAAAAGAAAAAACCCAGGAGGAGATTTTCCATATCTTCAACACCCTGCACCAGTCGAACAAACAGATCATCCTTTCAGCTGATCGTCCAATAAAGGAGATCAAGGGTATCGAGGATCGCCTCATTTCACGATTCAACTGGGGTCTGTCAACAGATATCCAGGCGCCGGATTACGAAACCCGAAAGGCCATTATCCAGAGCAAACTCAAGCAAAACGGCGTCACCATGGATCCTGCGGTTATCGAGTTCATAGCGACCAATGTAACCAATAATGTCAGGGAGCTGGAGGGCTGTATCGTGAAGTTGCTTGCTGCTCATTCGCTTGACAATCAGGAGATCGATCTGCAGTTCACCAAATCGACACTCAAGGATATCATCCGCTACAACACAAAGCAACTGACTCTCGACACCATCGAAAAAGCTGTCTGCGCTTACTTTTCTATCACGCCAAACGATCTCAAAGGAAAATCGAAAAAGAAGGAAATTGCCTTAGGACGACAGATAGCCATGTACCTTGCGAAAGACCTGACCTCCTCTTCACTCAAAACCATTGGTCTCCATTTTGGTGGCCGCGACCACTCGACGGTTATCCATGCGGTGAACACCATCGAAAAAAAGATTGGTGCATCCAATGAGGAGAGAAAAAAAATAGAGGAACTGAAAAAGAGAATCGAGATCATGTCGATGTAGTCGCCTTGCTTGTGTATAACCTGTGAACAGTCTGTTGGTCAACTCTTGACTACTGCCAGGATTTCAACACTTTACACTGACGGCCTGAAATCACCAACAAACAACCAACAAGAGCCTTAGAGAGAAACACACAATCCATCCACAGGAAAACAGCATGCGGGGGTAACGATAACGTATTTTAATGTCGTGAGTTAATTGTGCTCCAGAGCAATCAGTCAAGATTTCCACACAATCAACAACAACAACAACCTTTTTTATTTAATAAAATATAAATGTTGTAACAAGATGAAATTCAACACAACAATCAAGAGACTTCAGGATTCCGTAAGCAAAGTTATCCTTGCAGTTCCTTCAAAATCACTTGATGCAAGATTCGACAACATCAATATGTCCCTTGAGAACGGAATGCTGACCATGTTCGCAACGGACGGAGAGTTGTCCATTACCGCACGATGCGAGGTTGCATCTGCTGACCGTGGAACAGTAGCTATAAGAGCGAGAACTTTACAGGAATTTCTGAGAAGCATGTACGATACTCCTGTGACCTTCGACATTGAAAGGCAATCTGTCGGAGAACTTGGCACTGTTCATATTGCTACAGACAAGGGAAGGTACCGGATTCCCTGTACCTTCGGATCGAAACCTGAAAGTCTCGAGCGGAATTTTGATCTCGCTATCGGGCTGAAACCGTCAGAGTTACAGGATATCATACAGAAAACACTTTTTGCTTGCAGTGTAGATGGTATGCGTCCTGCAATGATGGGAGTTCTGTTCGAATTTGAAGGTACAGTCATTACAGCTGTTTCTACTGATGGACACCGCCTCGTTCGATGCAGAAAGACAACAACGACCGACATCACGGATAAACAAAAAATTGTCGTACCTGCAAGAGTGCTCTCAATTATTCAGCGCCTTTTGCAGAATGACGAGGTGAGGATGTCTATCGATGCTGACAGAAGAAACGTGAAGTTCAAATCAGAAAATGTTGAGCTGGAATCAGCACTGATTGTTGAACCCTATCCGAATTACGAAGCAGTAATTCCTGTCGAAAATGAAAAGAAGCTTATAGCTGATAGAGTGCAGATCCACGATTCCGTAAAAAGGGTTGGCAGGTTTTCAAGTATTGGTGATCTGAAAATGAGCGCACAGGATTCAATCATCAAAATTATGGCTGAAAATGCAAGTGAAGGAGAATCTGCACAAGAGGATTTGTCATGCATTTATAACGGAGAGGAGATCACTATTGGCTTTAATTCAAAATTTGTCGAAGCTGCTTTGTCGCACATTGAAACAGACAAGGTTTCAATCGAGATGAGCAGTCCAACAACAGCAGTGCTTTTTAAACCAAAAAGTGAAGAAAGGATTGAAGACCTGATCGTTCTGGTTATGCCGGTGAGAATCAATAATTGACGATCAGGGAGTGACTTGCAACTTGAATCATTAAGTATTGCAAATTTCAGGAACCATAAGCTTCTTGAATTCGATCCATGCAGTTCAATAACCAACATTTACGGCAGAAACGGCTCGGGAAAAACAACGATTCTCGAGTCGATTCATTACTGTGCACTGACAAAAGGATTCAATGGAAGCAGCGACAGGGAATGTATGATGTTTGGTGAAGAGATGTTCACTCTGCGCTCCTCTTTCAGGAACAACTTTGGTAATGTTACTCGAGTTGTCGTGGCATACAGCGAAAAGAATGGAAAAAAAATAGTGGTCAATGACCATGATATACCAACATTTTCAGGACATATAGGAACCATTCCCTGCGTCTCCTTTACTCCGAGAGAGATGGTGATTATAACTGGTTCTCCTTCTGAGAGAAGAAGATTTATTGATACAGCGATCTGTCAGCATGACAGAAAGTACCTTTCGGATCTGATGCAGTACAGAAGAGTTCTTCAGCAAAGAAATGCACTGCTTGCATCATTTGTTGATAATGTTGCCAAGCAAACCTCAATGGAGATATTGACAGAACAGATCGTTTTGTATACCGTAGAAATCGTAAAAGCAAGAATGTGCTTTATCGAAAGATTCAGAAGCATGTTTAAGGAGTTTTATGCTTCAATTCAGGATGGTATCCAGCCAGAGGTAGTCTATCATCCCTCGATAGATGCATCAAACACCATACTATCTGGAGAGGATCTTTTTCGTTACATCAAGGAAAGGTATCAGGTCATGAGTAAACAGGAGATACAGAGAAAGCAGACTATAGTAGGGCCTCACCGAGATGATATTCATTTTTTTATTAATGGAAAAGAGATAAGAAAGTTTGCATCACAAGGGCAACAGAGAACATTTCTGGTAGCTATGAAAATGACCATGCACCGATATCTTCATGAATATTCAGGAGAAATACCAATAACCCTTATGGACGATTTATTCAGTGAACTTGATGATAAAGTTTCAGAGAAGATGCTTCAATCGCTCTCTACAAAAGGTCAAGTAATTATCACATCAACAAAGGCATGGGACAGAGAAGATGTGATAAATTATTATATAGAAAAATGAGAATAAATTATTTAAAAAAAAAGCGAAAAAGAAGATTCCTGAAATAATGCTTTGAATGTAGTGTCGCGTTACCGGTAAATAGTCCGAATTTCCTTTATCATCGAAATCGGTATCCAAATCGGTATCGGCATCGGTATCGATTTCCAATTGAAGAGGCTGAAACAAAAATCATTCTGAATGGTGGTTTATTGTCATAACCATCTGTTAATCAGACCGGTAGAGCCAGAGGCCGGTTTTTCCGTATTCTTGCAAATAATCGATTTCAATCCCGATACCGATTTAGATTTGGATAATGTCAATGCTACCTTAAAATACGCCAGTTTAAGCTTGACAAGAAAGTGGATTGTAAGTGATGAGATAAATATCCATAATACATCTTTTTAAAGGTTTACTTACTCAAAAGATTCGGTGTTTCATGAGTATAAAAATTAATCCATTGAAAAATTCACTGATACCTTTTTTAATCCCTAAGGATAAATTCCCCGCCACTTGCGGCGTAACGTTATAAAGAATTGTCTTCAAGATAACCCGCTGCTTGCGGCGGAGTTCTTCATCAAAATAACGAATAAGGATTAAAAGAAATGGAGAGAATAACATACAGCAACAAAATATGATATTGACTTTAAAGATATATATATTGTTTATTTTCATAGCGTATGATTATGAAAAGGATTTTAGTAGAATAGAGAAATAAAGTAAAACTTTTATCCCTTTATTATGTTTAACGGATAAATACAATTCACAGAAAAATATGACGAAAACAAAAGCCCCGAGAAATCTGAAAAACGTCATGGGAGATGTTTGTAAAAAAATAGGAATGACCGATGCATACGAGGAGTATACGACGCTGAAGATTTGGGAGAAAGTTGTTGGAGAGACTATTGCAAAAGAGACAGAAGTCGAAAAAATCAAGGAGGGTGATCTCTATGTTAAAGTAAGAAATCCTTCATGGAGAATGGAACTCAATTTCAGAAAAAAAGAGTTAATGACTCGCCTCAATAAAGTGATAGGGAAAGATATGATAAGAAATATAATTTTCAAATAAACCGGAATACCGATCTCCATTCTTGATATTCCGGTTTACAGATCCGTATAAATTATAATTAAATATAGAGTTAATTTAAATATTACACGTCAGGTTATACATCTCAATCATCTTATCTGCAAATGCTTTTCCGAACTCTTTACACTGTTCAAACTCAGGCTCATGAGGCTGAAATTTGATCATTACGTTTTTCTCAAAAACTTTCATTTTGAGATTAGAAAGATTGCTTTCAATTATTTTTACTCCTTCACCACTCCAGCCATAGGAACCAAAAGCGGCACAGAGTTTACCTCGATCACGCAAAGGATTGAGAACGGCAAAAATATTATAAACCTGATGAACAATGTTCTGGTTAATGGTTGGTGAACCAATAATAATACCCATTGAGTGAGCGATTTTATCTTCAAGTTTTGAAGAAGAGATGTTCTCTATATCGCATATATCAACATTGAAATCGCATGATGATTTCAGGCCCTCTGCAATTTTTTGAGCAAGAAGGGTTGTGTTTTCATATGCTGAAACATAAGCTATGAGAATGCTTTTTTCGTTCGGCATGGCAATAGCGTTTTTTGACAAACGCTGAGACAGATCAACATATTTTTTCCAGCGAGAACGCAAAATTGGTCCATGACCAGGGCAGATTACCGAGATATCGAGAGGACGGATTTTTTCAATAGCCTGAAGCATGTATTTACTGAAAGGCCTGAGAATGGCATCAAAATAGTAGGTAAAAGCATCATCGAAATCACCACACAGGTCATCATACATTGCCTCATGACAGAAATGGCAACCAAAAGAGTCACAAGTAAAGAGTACACGATCTTCTTCAAGCCACGAGTAAATCGTGTCAGGCCAGTGAAGATTGGGTGCTCCAATGAAGTGAATGGTTTTGTTGCCTAGATCAAGTTTATCGCCGTTTTTGACAACAAGATGCTTGAAATCATGACCTGTCTGATCACGCAGAAATTTGATGGCATTGCCGCTGCCTACAACGGTAGCATGGGGAGCAACTGAAAGAAGATTGCGTACATTGCCGGAATGATCGGGTTCTGTATGATCGACGATGATGTACTCTATCTCCTCTGGATTAACCACCTGTCTGATTTTTTCGAGATAGTTGGGCCAGAACTTCAGCTTGGTTGTTTCAACGATCGTTTTCTTCTCTGCATTGATAAAGTAGGAGTTGTAGGTTGTACCATATTTGGTCTCCATGACGATATCGAAGGTGATGAGGCCCGGATCGAGTGCACCAATCCAGGAGACGTCGTCCGTAATTCGAAGTATTTTGTTATCTATCATAAAAATAAAGGGTAGAGTTAAAAAAGACAGAAATAATAACGGTGCAGGTGTGGAAAAAGTTTAAATAAAAATCAGTATAAAGGATCACAGCAAATAACATGAATAGTTGGCCGTTGATTGATACAGTTAAAAATCTTTATCAAAATAGAAAACGGTTTTTTTTTCAACGAAAACAGAAAAACATTCGTGACTCTATCTGTCAAAATATCAAGGTGTTATAACAATCCTTCACTATCCTGTGAGAGATGTGCTTTCGCCAAATCAAGTCGACCCGCATTCTGATGCGATCCGGATAGAGATTGAAAAGTAAATGAGAATTACACCATTACGAATGTAACGCGACTGAACAATCGTTAAAATGGTGACTCATCTCGAAAAATATCATCCGTTTCAGTATGACGAATTTCACGGACAATCTGTATCCCGTCAGTTGAAAAGGTAAAAAGCGTATCAACCGAGAAGATGGTACTGAAATCCTGAGGCTTGAAAAATGGTAGAAATTTCTGAGTGTATTCATCGAGACGCTTAAGATAAAAACCGATATTTTCATCAGGTTGTTCCCTTATCCACTCTTCAGCAAGACGTCCCTTCTCGATCCATGATGATGGATTCCCGGTACCAGATATGTAGTAAGTCATACGGTCACCTTTTGCGATCTTGATACCCTGACGGAGAGCAATCTCATAAGTAACCGATTTGGAACGTTTTCCGGAACGTATATCGTTAACATACTGATCCAGTGTTGTTTTCAGGGACTCTGTTCGGGAAAATTCGGTGATATCGTGTCCATGAGCAAGAATGGTATTGCGGTACTTCACATAGAGATCGTGCAGTCCCTGTATGTCATCACCAAGAAGACGAATAAATCCTTCCCTGACGAAATCACGACCGAATTTTTCACCACTCCGACTGACAAAAGCGGAACCTTTGAGCTTAAGTTTTTCCTGATAATCAAGAAGCACATAGTTCTTCTTCATATAGGAGATCATTTTTCTGTAACGTCCGTCAAAACCTATTTTGATTCCAGAGGGCATCGTTGCAGAAACCTCCTCGACCAGGCGACGTTCGTCATCTTCAGAAACGGTACCAGGTGGAGGGACAAGAAAAATACCATCGGTGTCGACCTCGATCACTCGTGCACCACGCGATTCGAACTCCCTGATCATCGATCGGGCAATATCCTGGCCTTTCGAAGTCACACGATCAGCTTCATCGAAATCGTTAAAAATACCACTACCAAAACCAAGATACCCGTACATGGCATTGATGATGATTTTGTAAGCTGACTGCATGGCATCGAAAGTATAGGCAAGGGAGCGATTGCCATGCAATGATTCTTCTTCAGAGCGTTTTTTCGCAGCAAAGCGAAGATCCTTGAGGTTACTCAGAACTGAGGGAAAAACTTTAAGGGAATCTGTTTTAGGGCAGACTCCAAAACTGAGCATGATCGAGGGATAAAGTGATTCAACGTCAGCATAAACGACTGGCCCGAGAATCCCTTTGATAAAAACTTCGGTAAATCCACCGGAGTGTTGCTGCCCGACAGATGGACGAGGAATGGATACTTTTTTTCTGAGGTACTCCCTGATCATGATGGCTTCTATTTTAGCGGCAGGGCCAAGCCTTGCAGTAACCGCATAACCATAGGGAACCATGCTGGTCATGCTGAAATTGTTTCCGGAAAGCAGCGATGAGATTTCTCTTGTTTCGCGAACATCATCAAGCGCGTAAGCAAGCAGCGTTTCAGGATTGTGATCCCAGGTTGAAGCTATATCCTTGTAACTGACATAGGTTCTGTTTGGCGAGGCGAAGCCGAAGAATTTGGCAACAGCTTTCAGTCCATAGCTTGGCAGAATACGTTTTGAGGTATCGTAATTCTGAACTAAAAAATAGGTATCGATAACATGCCTGCCTGGAATATCGCAGAACTGAAAATCGATTGATCTCTCGGCAAAACGGATAGATGAGGGATAAAAGCGCGGCAGTTGACCGTCACGTCCGATGGCAAGGCGTACCCCGTTCAGTTCGCATCGACGCTGGATATAGGGAAGATCAAAACCGAAAATGTTATGTCCTTCGATAACATCCGGATTTTTTTGCTGAATGATCGAAACAAGTTCCTCCAGAAGAGCTTTCTCGTTTCTTCCCTTGGAATGGATGACATGTTCCCATGAGCGATTGTCGCTTAAAGAGACAATGATGATCGGATCGGCGCCTATCCATTTTCCACCACTTCGATCGGTATCCGGGCGATACCAGGTTTCGATATCGAGCTGAAGTCGATAGAGATCATCGAAAAGCATTCCCTTGAAAAGGGTTTTGCCTGTCTGAAGAAGATATTGGGTGATGGCATCGCCTTTGCTGTAAGTATGATGACTGTTCAGGAGAGATGAAGATAGATTGTCACCCGCAGAAGATCCGTCGGAAGAGGTGCTGTTGACAAAATCGAGAGCAGCGCGGTAATTACGCCAGCTTCGGAAGATTGCCAGATAGCGGTAATAATTGGTTCCATCGAGCGGGATCAGCCAGTATTTTTCTTTGTCTGATGGAGTGAAACCATCAAGAAGCTCACCTTCTGAAAGGAAAAAAAATGGATAGAAGGGGTCATCACGATGGAACACGCAATCAACGGTTCTGAAAAACAGACGAATCTGAGAATCATTGAGCTGATAGGCCCCGATGATGTTAGGCTCAGGGTCTTTTCCGAACAGTAATTCGTTACCTGACAGAATATCGAGAAAGTTGTTCATGGAGACAAGGAAGCGATAGCGTTGATAAATGTTTCACGTGGAACGTTGTTACCGGCCAAGCCTGATTATGAGAATCGATACATCCGAAGGTGATACTCCAAGTATTCTCGATGCCTGACCAATGGTGGAGGGACGGTGTTTTGTGAGTTTTTCACGTCCTTCCGTCGAGAGTGAGTTCAGGGTTTCATAATTAAAGGTATCAGGTATATGCAGGTTGTCAAGGCGGGAAATCCTGTCAGATACCAGTTGTTCTCTTTTTATATACCCTTCATACTTGATTTCAATCTGCACCTGCTCTGCAACTCTCGGATCACGGCAAAGATCACCAGCGACCGATCGTAAGGTTTTGGAGTGACGAAGAAGTTCATCAAGTTCAACACCAGGCCTTTTCATGATATTGAAAGCACTTGTTGGTGTTCTGAGTTCCTGAATACCATTGTCTGACAGATAGGTATTGACTTCTGATGGAGGAATGGAGAGTGATTTCAGAATGGTCATGCATTTTTCGGTATTCACGGAGATAGTTAGAGAGCGCGAAAGAACTTCTGAGGAGACGAGATCACAGTCATGACCGAGGGAATTCAGTCGAAGATCGGCATTGTCATGGCGGAGGATGAGTCGATGTTCAGCAGAAGAGGTGAACATACGATAAGGTTCTCTGGTCTCTTTGGTGATAAGGTCGTCGATGAGAACTCCGATATAGGCCTGGTTTCTCGACAAAACAACCGGCTCTTTTAAATGAATTTTCCGGACAGCATTGATGCCTGCCATGAGACCCTGCGCAGCCGCCTCCTCATACCCGGAAGTCCCGTTGATTTGTCCTGCGAAATAGAGATTTTCGACTGGCCGGGTTTCAAGAGTTGGTTTTATCTGCCAGGGATGGAAATAATCATATTCGATTGCATAACCAGGCCGAATCATTTTAACTGCTTCGAGTCCGGGAATTGAACGGAGTCCTGAAAGCTGAATATCTTCAGGAAGTGATGTTGAAAAACCATTGACATACATTTCAATGGTATCGGTACCCTCTGGTTCAAGAAAAATATGATGGCTGTTTTTTTCCGGAAAGCGAAATATCTTGTCTTCGACCGACGGACAATAACGTGGCCCAATTCCCTGCACTTTACCTGTAAAAAGAGGAGAACGGTCAAAACTACTTCTCAGGAGAGCATGAGTTTTTTCGGTGGTTTTGGTCAGATAGCAACTGACAAGATTTCTGACAGAAGCAGTACCAGGAGTCTGGAATGAGAATGGTACCGGCTGCTCGTCACCTGCCTGTTCAGAAACAAGAGCATAATTGACACTTCTTGAGTCGATTCTTGGTGGTGTGCCTGTTTTAAGTCTTCCGTATGAAAATCCGAGCGAAGCAAGTGATTCGGTAAGCCCGGCAACGGGAGGTTCTGCAACACTTCTTCCGCCAGGAAAATGATCCATACCGATATGGATAAGTCCATTGAGAAATGTACCGCAGGCAAGAATGGCCGATTTTGCCTTGATGGCTCGACCGGATCGTACCGTGACTGAGTGAAATCTGCCATCATGCGCAGAAATCCCGACAACCGTATCCTGTATAAGATCAAGATTTTTTTCATGCTCTAAAGCTTTTCTCATGTAGATGCTGTAGAGAGTTTTGTCTGCCTGTGCGCGTGGTGAATGCATGGCAGCTCCCTTGCTCCTGTTCAGAAGACGGAACTGGATACCTGTTTTGTCGATGGCTTTGGCCATTTCACCACCAAGTGCATCGATTTCCCGGGTCATCTGTCCTTTAGCAACTCCCCCAATTGCCGGGTTGCAGGACATTCTTGCGACAGCGGAAAGGTCCGATGTTATCATCAGGCAATGAAGACCACTTCTGGCTACGGCAAGAGCCGCTTCACAACCGGCATGACCTGCGCCGACCACTATAATATCGTACATGAGAAAATTGTTTCACGTGAAACATCGAAACGTTTTTTTTACAGGCTGACGGGCAGAACGGTGTACGTGTCGATATTTGGCGTGCTGTTTCAGTTGAAGAGAGTTTGAGTTGATAACGCTGATCCGGTTACGGTTTCCGGGTTTGGAAAATCCATCTTTCACGAGATAGTGCTCCTTATGTCGGTTCGGATGGCTTGATATGCATTATAGCTAAAAATGATTGAGAGAGAAAGGCCGGTA
>JAAXWL010000049.1:6596-18532 GCA_013334975.1 Chlorobiaceae bacterium | reverse complement strand
TCCGGAAAGAGAGGAAAGTTGATCCTCATCATACCATAGGTACCGAGCTTCAGCAGCACACCTGCCAGAATGACCGATATGGGAGTCGGCGCTTCAACGTGTGCATCCGGCAACCAGGTGTGGAACGGGAACATGGGAACCTTGATAGCGAAACCGATAAAGAGAACGATAAAGGCGACATATCTCCAGGTGACGCTGTTCGGGCCAAGGATGGCATCCTTGAGATAGTTCTCCTGGCTGGCCATAGCCACAAGACTGAAGGTGTGATGACCGGTCAGCGGATCGATAACACTGAAGTAAAGAGCGATCATGACCAGCAGCATGAACACGGAGCCGAAAAGGGTATAGAGGAAGAACTTGATGGCCGCATATTCACGGTTCGGGCCACCCCAGATACCGATAAGGAAGTACATCGGGAGGAGCATCAGCTCCCAGAAAACGTAGAAAAGGAAAAAGTCGAGTGCCACAAAGCAGCCCATCATGGCTGTACTGAGCAGGTTGAAGAGAATAAAGTAGCCTTTGACCTGCTTCTGGATGGTCCAGCTCGACAACACACCGATGATCGTAATCAGTGCTGTCAGCAATACCATCGTTATCGACAGACCGTCAACGCCAAGAAAGTACTCGATGTTCAGGGGGCCGAACGTGCCGAGATCAAGCGAAATCCATGGAATCCGTTCGATCATCTGGAATGATCCGACTGGAGACCCGCCCGGAAGGGCGACGATACCCGCCATGGTCGGGTCGTATTGGCGCCAGATAAGGACGGCAAGCACGCCCTGTGCCAGAGAGGCCACGAGCGTGACTATCCTGATAATCTGCTTCTGCGACGCGGGCACAGCCAAAATGACGAGTCCGGCAATGATCGGCAGAAATACAATTAAGCTCAGCATGTTCAGTACCTGTTATGTTCGGAGATAAAAAATAAAGCTTTCGTTTATTTGATGAGTTGTGCGATGTAAAAAGCGAAATAACCGAGAACCGCGAAAAGCACCATAACCAGGTAGGTCTGCACCTTGCCGGTCTGGATCTTTCGCATGACGGCTCCTGAAGTCTGAACGGTGAAGGCCGTGAAATTGACCAGGCCATCGACCACATACTTGTCGAACCCACCATTGACAAAGGCAAACTTCCTGACAAGGGTCGCAATGCCGTTGACGATACCGTCAATGACGTTGGCATCGAACCACGAAAGTATCTTCGAAATCATGATGGAGCCCTTGATGAAGGTTGCATCATAAATCTCGTCCCAGTACCACTTGTTGAAAGAGTAAAGATAGAGGGGCCTGATGGAGTGCGCGGTTTTTTCGGGGTCGATCAGCTTGAAGACATAGACAACCAGCGCCATGCCGATACCGATGAAAAGCATGATCGACGAAAGTTTTATGGCTGCGAAGTGGTTCGCGTGAGTCATGTGGACAATCTCGGCCTGACGGGGATCGGCATAGATCGGGCCGTGACCTTCGGTTTTATGCTCTGCCGGTTCTGCCTGCAGGCCATCGGTATGAGCCTCGGCCAGCAACCCGCCCGTTTCGGTAACATGAACCGAACCTTTTTCATGGGCAGCCTCCTTCGAACCCACGACAGTCGCGGGAGTCTGGATCAGATGCATGAACCACCCCTTGCCGCCGTCGAGCGGATCAGGAGAGAAGACAATGAAAACTGAAAGCGTTGCAAGAATGACTAACGGAAGCCTCATGTTCCATGAAACCTCATGAACCTCGTGATGGTGGCCATGATCATCGTGACCATGGGAGCCGTGAGCATCGTGACCATGGTCCTCTGCCGGTTTGAGATGAGTGCGGCTCTGGCCGAAAAAGACCAGCCAGACCTGGCGACCCATATAAAAGGCGGTCATCACCGCCGAAGCGAATCCGAACACAGGCACCAGCCAGTAGATCCCGCCGCCTTCAACCTCAGCGAAACCGAGCGCACCGGCAAGAATTGCATCCTTGCTGAGGAATCCGCTCGTCAGGGGAAGTCCTGCAAGCGCAAGCGTTGCAATGCTGAAGGTCACGAAGGTCCAAGGCATCTTCTTATAGAGACCGCCCATCCAGCGCATATCCTGTTCATGGTGCATGGCGTGAATGATGGCGCCGGAACCGAGAAAAAGACAGGCCTTGAAGAAGGCATGAGTAAGCAGGTGAAAGAGCGCCGCCGAGTAGGAGCCGACACCAAGGCCAAGCACCATATAGCCGAGCTGTGAAACGGTCGAATAGGCCAGCACCCTTTTGATGTCGTGCTGGGTAATAGCGATCGTGGCCGACATGAAGGCGGTGAAGGCACCGATAAACGCAATGACATGAAGGGCATCGGGAGTCAGAAGCACAAATATACGGGCAACGAAATAGACGCCTGCCGCAACCATGGTGGCCGCGTGGATCAGTGCGGAAACCGGAGTCGGGCCCTCCATGGCATCAGGAAGCCAGACATGCAGCGGAAACTGTGCAGACTTGCCGACGCATCCCATGAAGAGCAGCACACCGGCGGCCGTAAGCCAGGCGTTCGACAGGGTAAACTTCCCGGCTGCGAGGTTCTCGAAAATCTCCTTGTAGCCGAAGGTATGGAACTGTGAATAGAGAATCAGGATACCGAGCCACATGCCGATATCTCCGACACGGTTGGTAATGAAGGCTTTTTTCTGTGCGTCGGCTGCGCTGTCCTTGTGAAAATAGAAACCGATGAGCAGGTACGAAGAGAGACCGACTAGCTCCCAGAAGATGTAGATGGAGAAAAGGTTGTCGGAAAGGACGATACCGAGCATAGAAAAAGTGAAGATGCCAAGATAGGCGAAGAAACGTCCGTACTTCGGATCACCCTGCATGTATCCGGTCGAGTAGAGATGGACCAGTGTGCTGATCAGGGTGACCATGGCCAGCATGATTGCCGTCAGGTTGTCAATGACGATACCCATCTTCACCTGGAGCTGGCCTACTCCGGGCACATTGCCAAAATCGAGCCAGGTAAAATCCCAGGAGATTCTGAAGGCAGGATCGTACTGCTGAACGATCACGCTCCAGAATATATAAAGAGAGATGGCAAAAGCCGATCCTACCATACCGAGTCCAACGAAATCACCCATGCGGGGCAGCCTGCGGTTAAAGAAAATCAGCACCACAAACGAGAGCAGCGGCAGGAGCAGGACAGCGATCGATAACTGGATTAAACTGTGCATCATGTTACGGTTTACAGGGAATTTGCATCTGAAAGATTTTAGCTCGTTACGGGGATCACTCTTTCATGGTGTCCACGCTGGATACATCGACCGTTTTGAAGGTCTTGAATATATTGATCACGATGGCGAGCGCTACGGCAGCCTCGGCGGCAGCCAGCACGATCACGAAAAGGCTGAACATCACCCCTTCCATACCCCCGTTATACTTCGAGAAGGTCAGGAAATTGATGTTTGCGGCATTGAGAATCAGCTCCACCCCCATCAGAATGACAATGGCATTTTTACGGGTCATAACCGCGAACATGCCGAGACTGAAAAGCAGCACCGAAATCGTCAGAAAGTGGTTGACACCTATCGACAGAAACTGTTCCATAGTCATTGATCTCTTTAATTTTCTTTTTTATGAGCCTTGTCGTAACGGGCAAGGTAAGCCGCTCCGATCAGGGCTACCAGAAGGACGATGGAAACCATTTCAAACGGAAGCATGTAGCGCGACATGGTCTCCAGACCGATACTTTCGACAACGCTGCCATGAAGCTGATCCATTCCCGGCATCCAGCCGCCTGCGGTATAGAATGAAAAAAGCATACCAGCGATCAGGAGAACCAAGAGGAGAACGCCTGGCAGGAGATTGAGCACATCCGCCTTGAGTTCGGTCTGCATGATGGTGTTGGTGAACATGACACCGAAAAGCAGCAGTACCAGAATTCCGCCGACATAGACAACAACCTGGGTAACGGCGATGAAGTCGGCGCTCAGGAACACATAAAGGGCCGCCACTCCGAAAAAGGTGAAGAGCAGCGAGAATGCAGAGTAGATGACGTTTTTAGAAAAGACGACAAAGGCCGCCGACAGTACCGTCACGGCTGCAAAGATGTAAAAAATGATGGGGATGGTCAGTTGATTCATGGTTATCCGCACTTGTTGGTGTTCAGCACCTGGACACTTACCGTGATGGTCGGTCTGGTGAACGATGCCCGCCGTTACATTCTTTTAATTGATAAATCTGCCCCTGAGCGACCCTCATGCTGTCAGGCCGACTCTTGACCCTCATTCTGTTGCGAAGCCGGAGCTGCTTTCGGCGCCGGTTTGGCGACCGGTGCTCCCGGTTTCGGAGCAGCTCCTGCGGCAGCCTTCTCTTTTGCCGCCTGCGCCTGCTGTTCGGCAAGCTTTTTCTTTTTGGCTTCTGTCTCGAACTTCGAAAGGTTACCAAAATGGTAGAGCATGTTCTTCACATTGAACTCGGAGAAATCGGCAACCAGTGTATGGTAGATGCAATCTGTCGGGCAGACGCTCACGCAGATGCCGCAGGTCATGCACTTGGCCGTGTCGATATCGAACACCGGCACCCACATCCGCTTCTGCTGTCCCCCCGAAGTCTTGCCGCAAACCGCAAGATCATCGCTGGTCGTCTTGATGGTTTCAATGGTGATGCACTCCACCGGACAGGCCCGTTCGCACTGTGCGCAGCCGATACAATCATCGATATTGACATAGAGGCGATAGCGTCCATGAGGCGGCGTCGGTATGACCTCCTTCGGATACTGGAGCGTACACAAACCGTCAACCTGGCGGAAATAGTCGGCATCGTCGATACCGGCATCCCCTTTCCGCTTGACCGCATTGAAGAAGTGCTTGAGGGTGATGCCCATACCGGTGGCGATGGTGGTCGCTCCGATCTTTATATTACTGAAGTACTCACTCATGTTGTCTTGTTCTTCTTGCTTGCCAGTATGTTCTCTGTGAATGCAATCCCTCTGCTTTACCGGTAAATTTCCCAGACAGCCGTCAATACGAAGGCAACCAGGGCGAAGGGCGTCAGCACCTTCCAGCAGAGGTACATCAGCTGGTCAACCCTGAGTCTGGGAAGCGTCCAGCGAAGCCACATCTGCACAAATATGAAAAAGAAACCTTTCATGATGATCCAGAAGGCGCCCCACAGAGGGCCGCTGGTCATCGCGTTCAGCTTGAGGCTGCCAAGATCGGGAAGCGGCGAGTTCCAGCCACCGAGGAAAGCGATGGCGAGCACTGCGGAGACCATAAACATACTGCCGTACTCCGCAAGGAAGATCACGGCGAACTTCATGCCGCTGTACTCGGTAAAATAACCGGCCACCAGCTCCGACTCGGCCTCAGGAATATCAAAGGGGGCGCGATTGGTCTCGGCAAGGGATGAGATGAAATAGATCAGGAACGGAAGCCAGGCGATCGGATTGGTAAAGAGGAACCAGTGCAGAAATCCGCCGGGTCCTGACTGGAGCACGTTGATCTGCTGCATGCTCAGGGTGCCGGCCATCATGGCCGCGCAAAGCAGTGCGATGGAGGCCGGAATTTCGTAGCTGACGATCTGCGCGACACTTCTGACCGCTCCATACAGCGCCCATTTGTTGTTCGATCCCCATCCGGCGGCAAGAATGCCGACCACCTCGATGGCAACAATACCTATCGCATAAAAGAGACCGACGTTCAGATCGGCGCCGATAAAGGCAGGGCCGAACGGAAGCACGGCGAAAGCCAGAAAGGAGCCGACAAAAAGGATGCCCGGGCCAACCACAAACAGAAACTTGTCAGCTAAGGTCGGAACAATATCCTCTTTCTGCAGGAGCTTCAGAATGTCGGCAAGCGTCTGCAGGATACCCCAGAAACCAACCTCCATCGGGCCGAGCCTGTCCTGCATGAATGCCGAAATCTTGCGTTCGCCGTAAACGCCGTAGGTCAGCGCATACAGGGCGATGAAGACGAGCGGAATGGCCGCGACGATAACGAGCCCAAGCGGCAGCCAGCCGATAGACCAGCCTGAAAGTGCGTCGGACCAGGTGTTGAGAGAAGGTGTTGAACTCATGTCTATAGGCGAACCTGCTTGAAAGTAAAGTATTGTCTTGATAAAAAGCTCAGCGGTCAACTTCTCCCAGCACGATATCGATACTGCCGATGATCGCCACGAGGTCAGGGATAAGCTGGCCTCTGGAAAGATCCTTCATGGCCGACAGGTTGACGAAACAGGACGAACGGGCCTTGCAGCGCAACGGTTTGGTCGATTTGCCGTCGCTGACGATGTAGAAACCAAGTTCGCCACGCGGATTCTCGGCACGGCCATAAACCTCTCCAGCTTTGGGTCTGATCTTCTTGGGAATCAGAGCACGTGAATCGAACCCGGCCACATCCGGCATTCTGTCGAGACACTGCTCGATGATCTTGAGGCTCTCATCGATCTCGAGGGCGCGTACCAGATGGCGCGACAGGCAGTCGCCCACATCGGAGAACTTGCCGTCCGGCACCGGGATAGTGAAATCGAGTTCGGGATAGACGGAATAGGGATCGTTGCGGCGCAGATCCCATTTGACACCGGAACCACGAAGCATCGGCCCCGACCAGCCGTAGTTGATGGCGACATCGGGAGGCATGATGCCAATCCCTTTGGTGCGCTTGACAAATATCTCGTTTTCGGTCAGCAACCGGTAAAGTTCGATCACTTTCGGCTTGAAGTAAGTCACGAACTCTGCAACACGCTTTTTGAAATCAGCCGGCACATCGTAAGCCAGACCGCCAATCCAGACATAATGATAGAGCATTCGTGCTCCGGAAATCCATTCGAGCAGACTGAGAATGTGCTCGCGGTCACGGAAGCAGAAAAGGAACGGAGTGAAGGCGCCGAGATCAATGGCATAGGTTCCGATGGCCACCAGATGCGAGGCGATCCTGTTCAGTTCGGCGGTAATGACCCTGATGAATTCAATACGGCGGGGAATCTCGATGTCGAGAAGTTTTTCAACGGTAATGCAGTAGGCAAGCTCGTTGTTGATGCCCGCAAGGTAGTCCATCCTGTCCGTGTAGGGCACGATGGCCGTATAATCAACATTTTCACAGTACTTCTCGAAACAGCGGTGAAGATAACCGAGATAGGGCTCGGCCTCGACCACCACCTCGCCATCGGTTATACATTCAAGACGAAGCACACCGTGCGTTGACGGATGCTGGGGGCCCATGCTGAGCACCATATATTCGGTATCGAGATCCTTCTCAATAACGACACGCTTGTCGTTCTGACGGATGATCCTCGTGGAGTTCGTTTCAGCTTTACCTAATTCCTGCATGACTTCGGAATGCTTGTTTACGGGTTATGGCGTCAGTAAGGAACCTTGATGCCGTGATAGGTTTCCTGAACCTGGTAATCCTTGCGAAGCGGAAAACCGGTCCAGTCCTCCGGACAGAGTATCCTTCGCAGGTCAGGATGCCCCTCGAAGACCATACCATACATGTCGTAGGCTTCACGCTCATGCCAGTTGGCAGTATGCCAGACGCACGAAACCGACGGAATCGATCCGCCATCTCTCCGGCACTTCACCTTGACGGCGATCTTGTGGGTTTTGTGTCCGATCGATTCGAAATTGCAGACAATGCCGAGCTTCTCCTCAGCGGGATAATCGACACCCGAAAGGCAGGCCATGGCGTTGAACCTCAGAAGGGAGTTGTCGCGCATGTAGAACGCGATGTCCACCCATCGGGCGATATCGAGCACTTCGAAAAAAGGCATGGTCGGGTTGGCATCAAACTCCGATATCGCATCACCGAACCGCTCCCTGATAATATCATAGGCGGTCTTGCTCTGCTGAACCGCTGGTGACATCTGGTTTCCTGCTTCTTCCATTCCCTTGTCCATTGATAGATATGATTGTTATGCCGTGACCGCCACCTTGCGCACCTGGTCGATCGCCTGCTGTGGATCGACACTCTTGTCAGCAAGCTTTTTCAGGGCATCCTGACGTGAAATACCGAGACCTTCCATACGGATCAGCTCCTGGATTTTCAGAAGACCACCAATCAGCGCCTCCGGGCGGGGAGGACATCCCGGCACGAAAACATCAACCGGAATGATACGGTCAACTCCCTTGAGCACATGATAGCCATGCTTCCAGTAGGGACCACCGCAATTTGAACAGCTCCCCATCGAAAGCACATAACGCGGCTCGGGCATCTGCTCGTAGAGAGTCACTACCCGCTCGGCCATCTTCATGGTGACCGTACCGGCTACAATCATGAGATCAGACTGACGGGGAGAGGAGCGGGGAAAAATACCGAAACGCTCGAGATCGTAGTTCGAGGCGTTGGTTGCCATCATCTCGATAGCGCAGCAGGCCAGGCCGAAACCCATTGGCCAGAGTGACGAGAGGCGGGCCCAGTTCATCACGTTATCGACAGAAGTCACAAGGACATTGCGATTCGATACCCTGGCATCAAGCAAACCCATAGCGTGTAATCGATGATGATTGAAAGATTATCCGACCTTCCGGCCAGTCTGGCGAACCGGCATTTCCGGCATTTTCGGAACGTTCGGAGTCGGACGCACCCAGTCCAGATCACCCTTGACCCATGCGTAGACAAGCCCAAGTACGAGAATGCCGGTAAAAATCAGCACCTCGACCAGCGCGAACATACCAAGAGACTTGAAAACGGTGGCCCAGGGGAAAAGAAAAACGACTTCGACATCGAAGATGATGAAGATGAGGGCGACAACATAAAAGCGGATATTGAACTTGACCCAGGCACTGCCTACGGCGGGTTCACCGCACTCGTAGGTTGAGTTTTTTTCAGGATTGGGGCGACTTGGCCTGAGCATTCTTGCCGTAAGGTAACCACCGGCGACAAACACGATACCGAGCATGAGAAAAGCGAATACGGTACCAAAACCACTTAATGTCTGATCCATGTTCAGTTATTTGACATTACAAGTAAAAGGGAGTTACGGCTCCCTTTTCATTGAGGATTCTGAAGAGCCTCTGAATCAAGTTCCGCAATATAAAAAAAAGTTTCCGTTCAACCTCAGTGAAAAAGTTCCTTTTTTCTGTATGCCGCGTTGTATCCGGCAAAAAGGAAAGACCCACCTTGTTTTAAGAGTTTGCTATTTTACTCTTTAATTAATTAAATATCAATCATTTTTATCAAAAAATTTTAAGCCGGTGTTCCTGAGCAATCGGAGCAGCATAATCATGACCAAAAGAGTCGCCGCACCCAGAATCAGCACCACCGGTTGCCAGGAAGTGAACCATTGATCAAGGAGCGGGCCGAGAAGCGCGGCAAGCAGCATCCAGATAACCGGAGTCCAGGCAATGGCAAACATGGTCGGCAGACCCCTTTTCATGAACCTTTTTCTTTGCTCCTTTTCAGGAAACCATTTCATTGCAGCTCCATCATTGTTTCTGTGTTCCTTCAGCAATCATCACGGAAAAGCCGTTCATTCATACCATAAGTTCGGCGATTTGTGCGGCAACCGCAGGCTCCATCTCCCTGAGCAGCTCATACTCTGCACGAAGGCCGTTCATATCGCCGCGTGAGAGATGGTACATGGCAAGCTTACAATGAACTTCGGGATTGTCGAACTGAAGGAGAAGCGCCTTGTCGAGAGCCGCCAGGGCGTTGTCGTTCTCTCCGAGATCCATATAGACATCGGCAAGAATGCACCAGGCATCCACAAACCCCGGATCGAGCTCCAGGGCAAGCTTGAGAATCCTGATCGCCCCCGCCTCTTTAGCCATTGAAAGCAGCACATAGCCAAGATGCCGGTAGGCTGGCAGAAAAGAACGGTCAAGAGCAATGGAAAACGCCAGATCCGTCCCTGCGCTCCGGTACTGACCGGCAGAGAGGTAAGCGACGGCTCGAGCGTAACGAATGCGGGCATCACGACAAGCCGGACCGGCAAGTTCATCGAGTACAGCCAGAGCCTGCACGAACTCCCCCTTTTCGATCAGCTCAAGCGCAAGACGGTACTGGCGTTCACGGATGATCATATCATCCGTCGGCATACAGGAAAGTTCACGATCGCTCATACCCCGGGATGTTTGATTCATTCGTTCGATTCGTAGTTACCGAAAGCCTGGCGCTGTAACTCCAGTATGCCGATCTCGACGGCAATCTTCCGGGCAAGCCATCCGGCAAAAGCCTTTGACTCGTTGATGCAGGGAATATAGTGCTTCCTGACAAAGAGAGACTGGTCAATCTCTTTTTTTGACTCGTAATCGGTCTCGCTGTTATCGGCGAAGTAACCAAAAGAGAACATCGCTACGGCGTCACACCCCTCCGCCCCAAACTCGTCGAGGGCTCTTTTCACCGTTTCGGGCGTCCACTCCCCTCCCGATGTGTGATTATGACAACCCAGCTTCACCTCACCAAAAACGTTACGGGGATCGGCCATGATTTTCTCACGAACCAGCCTGAAAAACTCCAGGGTTTCGTTCAGTCCCGTAAAAACCGAGGGCGTTTGCCCTTTTCGGTTCCTGACGATCGTGCCGTGAATGACCAGCACCAGCCCCTGGCTCTTCCTGTTGGCAGGGTTCTTCCAGGCTTCCGGCAGCGACGAGAACAGATGATCCAGATAGAGACGATGCAGCTCCTCGTCCCTCCAGAGCCCCCGCACCACTCGCAGCATTCCAAGATGCCCCTCACCAAAAAGGTCGATGGCGCTCTGGCACGCCGGCCCGCAGGAGAAGGCCGACTCCACAGGAATCATGGGGACAACAACGACTCCATCGACCTGACGGTCACACCCTTCGAGAACCTCTTCAAGCCAGGGATGAACAAAATAGTATGCTTCAACCACCTCGATCTCCAGCCGTTCACCGACAATATCAGGATGGTTTTTGAATACGGCAGCGACCTCCCGGGTCTGGCTCCGGTTGATTTCAACAAGACGCGACCGGTACCGGTGCAGTTTCCAGTCGAGATAGTGCTTCGTCGATCGGTAATCGGCAAGCATGTAGATCAGAAATCGTGGAAGCCTGACGATCTGACGGGTCACCACCTGAACAATCTTGCGTGAGCTGGGCCAAAGCGAACGCGCCGTCAGATTTTCCACCTCTCCATAGGTTACCAGAACCACCCTGTAACGACGCATCTTCACAACGAAAGCCACCACTTTAATTCACCATACATTATCAGAAATCCTATACAGGCGCCAACCAGCGTCTGCATGAAATTATGGGCCTTGAGATAAATTCTCGACCACATCAGCAACGGCACACTCAAAAGAAGCAAGAGATAGGAAGAGCCGAAAAAGAGAACCAGAAGCGCAATCGACGAGGTCAGGGAGAGCAAATGAATGCTGATCTTCCACTGAAGCGTGACCAGGAGAATGAAGACCGTATTGACGGCATTGAACAGCAGGATTCCCGAAAGAAAGCGCGGTGCATCGAGCTGCTTCATGAACTCATAACCGATCAGATTCACCCCTACCAGAACGAGAAGCGGCAGGAAGCGCTGTTCCCGGAAGGTGATATTGTAATCCGAAACCCTGCCGATCTTCTTGAGCCCGTAAATCAGGAACATCGGCGCAATGGTCGAGGAGAGAAAAAGAACGGTGAACCAGGTCCGATGATTCGGTATTTTTGAGTAACCAAGCAGAACAATATGCAGGTACGCCGCCGGTGCGACGATCACAGGACTGATAATCCATGAAACCAGAGAGGCGAACCGGCGTATTTCGAGCTGCATTGAGTTGCTGTAATGGGTGACAGGGAAATTGCTGACCGACACAGAAAATGCGGTTTACAAGATAATTCTTTCCCGGAGAAACCGAAAACAGTGTTATCAGGAACCATGCTTTTCCTTGACTGAGGCAGTGCTCACCGTTATCAGTTGTCGTAACAGGCTTCATTTTTCTTCAAGAGTGACCGGCACATCACACTGTTCAACACTTCAGCATCTCCATCACGGCGTTCGCACGGGGAGACGAAACGACGAGAGCAAAATCACGATACCGATACCGATA
>JAAXWL010000049.1:0-6496 GCA_013334975.1 Chlorobiaceae bacterium | reverse complement strand
CGATACCGATACCGATATGAGCATGAGCATGAGCATGAGCAACAGGGAGCTGGACGCTGAATCGGAGTCTCTTTCGGACGCTTTGCCTTAAAGAAAACAGGAAAATCCGAACAAATTTTTTATAATAAGAAAACCACTTATATTAGCGCTTCATAAAGCGAGAGTGGTGAAATTGGTATACACGCTAGTCTTAGGAACTAGTGCCGTGAGGCGTAAGGGTTCGAGTCCCTTCTCTCGCACTGTTCAACATGCCAAAGTGGCGGAACTGGTAGACGCGCTGGACTCAAAATCCAGTGGGTGCAAACTCGTGTGGGTTCGAGTCCCACCTTTGGTACACGACTGACATTCAGCTCTTTTCAAGGCATCTCTTTCTCTTTCCATCAAGGCATTCCCGGCGCTATGCAAAGAATGTACTCTCCGTGGCGTGACGTCTACATGCAAACATTCAAGGAAGAACAACCTCCCGCGCCGGAGGAAGGCAAATCCGTCTTTGCCGACATTCCACCCGAACAGGATGAGGAGCGCTACGTGCTCTGCCGGGGCGAATTCTGCTTTGCCATCCTGAACCTCTACCCCTACAACTGCGGCCACCTCATGGTCATCCCCTACCTCCAGACTCCCGAGTTCGGTGATCTGGACGCGCAGACGATGGCCGAGATATTCAGAATGTCGAACCTCTGCATGGAGGCGCTCAAAATCGCCCTGAAACCACACGGCTTCAACTTCGGCGCCAATCTCGGCAGGGTTGCCGGTGGTAGCATCGACGAGCACATCCACTTCCATATCGTCCCCCGCTGGGAGGGCGACACCAACTTCATGCCGGTGCTCGGCGAAACCAAGGTGCTCAGCAACGACCTGCGCAAAACCTGGCACCAGCTCAGAGAGGCGATCGAAAAGCTCCGAAACGAAGAGAGTCGGCCATAACCGGAATCATGGAACGGGTGCCCTGCCCCATTACCGGAAACGAAGATTTCACCCCCTTTCTGCAAGTACCCGATCGTTTCACCCTTCCCGGCCCCTCATGGCAATTAGTGCGCTCGAACTCGTCGGGCTTAGTCATGCTCAACCCCCGGCCCTCACCGGACGAGATGGCCGCACACTACCCTGCCGAATCCTACGACCCCTTCCTGCACCGCGCCAACTGCCGCTCCCTGCGCGACCGAGCCTATCTGGCGACAAGCTCGCTCCTGCTCAGAGGGAAGGCCAATTTCGTGATGCAAGGCATCAACAAACCGCCTGATTCGGTTCACATCCTCGAAACCGGCTGCTCTTCGGGCCGGCTTCTCCTGGCGCTGCACCGCCATCATGGTGTTCCGTTGCAGCATCTGTATGGCGTGGAGCCTGACCGGGCAGCTGCCCTTGCCGCAAGATGCGCCGGAGTCGGAAATGTCACGGAAACAGAGCTGGCCGACGCCGTTTTCGACCTCCACTTCGACCGGATCATCTTCTGGCACAGCCTCGAACACCTGCACCGAACAGGCGAAACCCTCGACCGGGCACATGAACTGCTGAACCCGGAGGGTATCGTCATCATCGCCCTGCCGAACCTCCGGAGCGACGACGCCCGCCGATACGGCCCGCACTGGATCGCCCTCGACGCCCCGCGACACCTCTGCCACTTCACCCCGGAAACACTCGGCAGGATCCTCGAAAAGCACGGATTTTCAGTGCTCGACTTCAGCACCTGGATGCCCGACACCCTCTACAATGTCTGGTACAGCGAAAAACTCGACCGGGCCGTGAAGGAACGCACCTTCGGCTTCGGCGGTTTCACACAGGCAACAGCCAACACCATCCGCTCGTTTGTGGCCGGAATCGATCCACGCCGGGCATCGAGTATGGTCGTACGGGCAGTGGTGAAGAGGGAAAATGGGAGGCGTGCCTGAACGCTGAAAAATCGGTATCGAAATCGGTAGCTGATTTCGATACCGATTTAAGACAGCTCAGGAGCCCGGTTTCGCGGGGGGATCGATCCGGCCCAGCGCTTTTTCCAGCTCCGCCGAGGCAATAAGGTAATCGTAGACCGCCTGAAGGTAGTTCGTCCTTGCCGTTTCAAGTTGCAGCTCGGCGTCGGTCAGTTCGAGACGTGAACCGATTCCCTCGCGCAAACGCAGCCGGGTGATCCGGTAGCTTCGCTCGGCAACAGCAATCGTTTTGCTCTGCACATCAATCCGCTTTCTGGCTTCGACCATATTGGAGAGGCGAACTTCAACATCGGCCCGAACCTGCTCACGCAACTCATTAAACCTGGTACGGGTCTGCAATCTCGTGATTTTCGCCTGCTCGATCTTGGCGCTGGTGGCAAATCCCGAGAAGATGGGCAGCGAAAGCTGCAACCCTGCAACCGATGAGACCGGCCAGCGGCTCGAGCTGATGGAGGTTCCGTCATTGAACTGCGTCTGGGCCTCGATCTGGGCGAAGGCGCTCAACACCGGCAACCCCTCCGAACGGGCGGCGGTCACCCGCTCCGCTTCGGCATCGACCTGCAAGGCAAGGCTCCTGACATCCGGACGCTTGCCGAGCGCCTCACGGTACGCCGCATCAACATCGGGCAGCTGGAGGATTTCACGAAACGCAAGCGGATCAGAGAGGGTAAGCTGCGTATCATGACTGATACCCATCACCGTTTTCAGCTTCGTGAGCGTGATCGACTCGCCAGACTGTGCGCGAATCAGCTCAGGCTTCAGATTTTCAACCGATAACCACGCTTTCAGGGTATCGAGATCGGCCACCACTCCCTGCCGGAAAAGGGCATTGGTATCCTTGCGGGCCTCCTCCCAGCGACCGATGCTCTGCTCGACTAACTTGCGCTTTTCGGTAGCGATAAGCACATCGTAATAGGCCCGGCGAATTGAGGTCACCACCTCGGCATTCGAGTAGCGCCAGGACTGGTCACTGATCTGACGCACCAGAGAGGCTGCCTTGATACCGGCAAAGGCCGAAAGCTTGAAGATGTTCTGGCTGAGATTGAGCGAGAGCATCGACGAATTGTCGGAACTGATCTCGACGGCCTGCGTGCCAAGAGCGGGATTACCGCTCAGCGCCCCCATCGGCAGAAAAAGCACCGACGGCTTCAGCGTTCGGGTATAGGTAAGGCTCGACGACAGATGCGGCAGCACCTCCGCCCACGACTCCCGAACCTTCTCGCCCGCCATCCGCTTGTCGAGCAGCGCCATCTCGATCTCCCGGCTCTGCTTCAGCCCGAGAGCAACCGCATCATCGAGGCTGATAACGAGCGCCTGCTTCCCGGAGGGCTCCCTCCCCTCCGCCGCATATCCGGGAATGGCCAACAAAAGAAAAGCGACAAGAAACGCGAACGATCGATGCAGGCTCATGTCGAAAGATTGAGAGTTTTGAAATCCTTCAAAAATATATCATCCATGCAGCTTTTCTGCAATCACTCCCCGTATCGCCCCTTCCAAAGCGCTTCAAGCCGTTCGCGGATGAACTTTTCGCGCCCCTCGACGGTCGGGCGGTAGTAGGCTTTCGGCTCCATCTGTTCGGGGAAGTAGTGCTCCTCGACGAAGTGACCCGGAAAACTGTGCGGGTAACGATACCCTTTGCCATAACCGATATCCTTCATCAGCGGCGTCGGTGCGTTGCGCAGGTGAAGCGGCGGCACGGCATCGGCCCCGGCATTGCGGGCATCGGCAAGCGCCTCGCCGATCCCCTCATAGCTCGCATTCGACTTGGGGCACGAGGCAAGATAGGTCGCCCCCTGGGCAAGGTTGATCCGCGCCTCCGGCAGCCCTATCATCTCGACCGCGTTAAATACCGCCACGGCGAGTGTCAACCCGTAGGGATCGGCGTTGCCCACATCCTCGCTGGCAAAGATCACCATGCGACGGGCGATGAACTTGGGGTCCTCACCGCCATCGATCATCCGCGCCATCCAGAAGAGCGCAGCGTCGGGATCGGAGCCGCGCATCGACTTGATGAAGGCCGACACCGTGTCGTAATGGGACTCGCCCCGCTTGTCGTAACCCGGCACCCGGTGCTGGAGAGCACGTTCGAGCAAAGCCCGGTCGATGACAGCAGGCTTCTGCCCCACCGGTACGATCGACAGGGCCGATTCGAGCGCATTGAGCGCCTTGCGGGCGTCACCGGCGGCGTAAGAGAGAAGAAACCCTATATCGGGCACACTGACCGCGGAATCTTTCAAAAGGGGATCGGTTTCGATAGCACGCTCGATCACCTGCCGCACCTCATCGTTACCCAGAGGCTGGAGCACATAGACCTGCATCCTGGAGAGCAGCGCCCGGTTGACTTCGAAGGAGGGGTTTTCAGTGGTTGCGCCAATCATGACGACGAGTCCCTGCTCGATGGCGTGCAGGAGCGTATCTTGCTGCGCCTTGTTGAAGCGGTGAATTTCGTCGATGAAGAGCAGCATCTGGCGCCCCTCGATGCGGCGACACTTGTCGGCGGTATCGAGCACCCTGCGCACATCCTTCACCCCGGCATCGGTCGCGGAAAGCTGCTCGAAGCGGTAGTTCAGCGAAGCAGCGCAGATTTCGGCCAGCGTGGTCTTACCCGACCCCGGTGGCCCCCAGAAGATCATGGAGGGAATCCGCCCCTCTTCGATATAGCGCCTGATCGGCCCCGTCGCTCCAACCAGATGCTCCTGGCCGAAAAGCTCGTCGATCGTGCGGGGACGCACCCGCTCGGCAAGCGGCTGGTAGAGCTTTGCTGCGGACTTTTTTCCGGTGAAGCCGCCGAAAAGGTCCGGCTGTTCAGGCTCTTCCGGCATCAGGCAAACCCCTGGCCACTCAGCCACGACTCGGTGATACGACTCCCGGATGGCGAGCCTGCGGCCCTCTGCCGGGCAACATACTTACCGAGGATGTCGAACTCAAGATTCAGTTCGCTGCCGATACCAAGCCCGGTGATGGTGGTATGGGCGAAGGTGAAGGGAATGATCGCCACCGTCAGGAGCCCCGGCTCGACAGAGGCCACCGTCAGGCTCACACCGTCGAGAGCAATCGAGCCCGCCGACACGATCCAGGGATCGAAAGCGGAGTCGAACGACACCGAAATCTTCCGGCTTCCCCCATCTTCGGCGATTCGGGCAACCCGGCCAACGCCATCGACATGGCCCAGCACAAAGTGACCCCCCAGGCGATCGATCGGCCTCACCGCCCGTTCGAGATTGACCTTTGTGCCCGCCCTGAAGGATCCAATCGTCGTCTTCCTCAGCGTCTCGGCCACCGTATCGACCTCAAACCACCCCGGCCCCGCAGCCACCACCGTCTGGCACGCACCATTGATGCTGACGCTCTCATCTATGGCAAGATCACCAAACTCCGCCTCCGAAGTGTAGTTCACCTTCAACCGAACACCGCCCCCCTGCCGAACCGTACCGGCAACCGTTCCAACATCCTTCACAATTCCAGTAAACATAACCCCAGCATGATTTTTTCTTTATCGGTATCCAAATCGAAATCGGTATCGGTATCGGATTTAAAATCGATTTCGATACCGATACCGACAGCCTGAAGAATATAGCAACAAATCCTCAGGCCTGGAAAAAGAAGAAAGGGGGTCAGACTTTCCGGTTCCCACCGTATCGGATTTAAAAAAATCGATTTGGATACCGATTTCGATACCGATTTGGAAAGAGCTGAACGACCAGGAAATTCCCTGTCGGCACCACAACTTCCCTGAGAAAACATGGTGCCGAAAAGGAAAAAACCATCAGGCAAGCGCGGCAAGTGCCTTGTCATAATCGGGCTCCTGAACGATCTCCGGAACCTGCTCGGTGTAGAGCACTCTGCCAGAAGCGTCAGCCACAATCACCGCACGGGAGAGCAGACCCTTGAGCGGGCCATCGGTAATGGTGAGGCCGTACTCCGCGCCGAACTCGGGAGAACGGAACGCCGAAAGAGAGACCACATGTGAAAGCCCCTCGACGGTGCAGAAGCGAGTATGCGCGAACGGCAGATCAGCAGAGATGCAGAGCACCACCGTATCGCCCCGCTCGCTCGCCTCCTTGTTGAAGCGTCTCACCGAAGAGGCGCACACCGCCGTATCGAGACTCGGAAAGATGTTCAGCACGATTTTCTTGCCGGCAAAATCGGCAGCCGACACCTCGGAAAGATCATTTTTGACAAGACAGAAAGCCGGAAGCACACTACCAACCGCCGGAAGCTCTCCCGCCGTGTTGATGCAATTCCCTTTAAGGGTAATGGAAGCCATAAGAGATCAGGTTTAAGAGGTTTTTGGAAAAGGTTTTAGAAAGCCTGTGCATCATGAACAGGCTTTAGAGGTTTTTGGTTCCTGGAAGGAAGAAAGAGTGGGACGAATGTGGCCTATGGGATTGAAGACTCAGGATCGATTCTCCCCTCTTTTCTTCTCTTGTCCACTTCGTCCACATCCCACATTCCATTCCATTCTCCTAAAATTCTCTTCTTTCAGAGTATCAGAAATCAGATTTTCAGAGTTTCAGGCCTGGAACTTGCGTTGAAAAGTCAGAAAAAGCGAAATCGATAATTCACCGGCT
>JAAXWL010000048.1 GCA_013334975.1 Chlorobiaceae bacterium | reverse complement strand
ATCGTAGAAAAAAGCAACTACCGCTTCAAAAAGCAGTAGGAAATCATTACAAAATGACGTAATCTAAAGACGCTGCCTGGGTGATTGCTAATTTCCGAAATTGGCTGGTTTTTAATTTCCGACTACAGTTGATCTCCGGATCGTAAAAACAGGCATGCGTCACACCACTCGTGAGGTTATCGATCACCATGAGCTGCGAACATCCGCCGAAATACTCGAACGCCCTGACCGTCGCCATGGCGAAGTCCTGCGCACTCTGGCTTGGCACCACGCAGACGAAGGTATAGGATGATCCACCCAGTACGGCCACATACAGTTCCGGACTGATCAACTCACCGGTTGCCGGGTTGATATACGACGGCTTGTCACCAGAGAAGTCGATGAACACTTTCTCTCCCAGCGTATGGGTCAGGCGCATGGTGGCCTTGTCCTGCTGCTGCCACTCCTGAAGCATCTCGAAGAAACGGGTACGCTTGTAGCCGTCGGGATGCAGCTTCTGGTACTCCTCGCAGAGCAACTGACGGGTCAGGTGCGAGCCGGTACGCTTGAGATCTTCGACCATCGCCGCCAGGTCGGGTTCCGGACGGGCACCGCGCACCTTGGCAACGGGATACAACTGTTCTTTCAACGCCTTGTCCGCAATGGCGTTAATGGCCGCATAATCCAGGCCTGCTGCCTCGATTTTTTTAACATGTCCCTGTACGGTCGAGACCGACAGATTGCAGGCCCCGGCGATGGCCCGCAGACTCAGCCGCTTTTCAAGATGCAGCCGGGCGATTTCTCGAATGGTTCTCATAGTGCTGCTTCTGCCTTGGTGTTGCATAGCCTTCCGTTTTGGTTGTTGAAAACGAAAAGGCTACAGGATACGTCAACCATGCAGAAGAATGAGGCTCTTAATCCGCTGACTTCGAACACTTAGTCCGGCAACTTCGAACACCTTATCCGCTCCATGCAAAAAAGTGTTCGAAGTTTACCGGATTTACTGTTCGACCTTTTCCGGATTTGCTGTTCGAAGTTCAGCGGAATTTGTATTCGATGTTTGCCGGACTAAGCACTTTCCCCTTCGTAAGACAAGGTCAGCCTGCGAATTGAGGTGATTTCGGAGCGTCATGATGGCTGGCTATGCCTTTCATGTAAGACTCTTTCATTCTCTACTCTTTGCCGGTTTTCATCGGCGCTTTCCTTACGTCCCTCATTGCCCGTCCTTATGTCCCACATTGCCCATGTCCCTCATGTAGTAGACGCTATAACGATGAGATCCAGGATTCATTACCAGTGAGATTCTCGCTGTAAATGCTCACTAAATGATCGGTATTTTTTCCGTTACCAACGCAATGGGGGGGGAATTGTTTACTCAATAAAAAATAGTATTTGCTTTTTTCACTACGGGATGTCCCATATTGCTCCTCATTGCTCTATATGCTGAAATATAGTTGTATATATTGATGCGTGAGGGTAGTCGGCAGTTCAATCAGTACCAGTAATCACTGATTGAGGCATTCATTTCCATGGCAACCGGTTGATCGTAGTCAGTTATTTTACGCTAAAAATATGCATATGTCAGGGCCGATCATTATCGAATCGCTCAGATTTGGTTAAGAAAAGGGATTTTTTAAGTGAGATGAGTCGTTAAATTATTATTGCTGAAACGAAAGGAGTAGCTGAAATACAGTGAAAAATAAACTTTCCTGTGTTTTTGATGGTTAGAATAAGGATGCCAAGGATAAAATCGCAATTGCCATTGTCTTTCATGATCCTGGAATATGGACCGACAAGGCCTTTGATTACCTTCACCTGTCTCAGCAGCTTGACTGGAATTGTCTTGAAAAGAGTGAAAGATAGGCTTGGGCGGATGAAATTGAGGCAATGATCGGGTGAGCATCACAAGTGTACCCGTTATCGTGCAAATCCCTCATGGTTGGTCGAATCGTTCAGAAAGGCTGACCGCGATTGGATAGATATAACGGCAGAAATGCTCAGGGTTCGCTTGCCCTGTGACTTTGTCTCGTATATACTTAAAATTTTACCAAACACAGGTTTACATAAAAAAAAAGCTGGTTGAACTGTCAGTCGAACAACTAAAAAAAACATCCCTTCAGTTCATTGCCAATGATGAATTTATATCTCGAAGTGAGTTCATTAATAATAAAGGAGGAAAAAATGGGTGCTTTTAAATGTCCTAAATGTAGAAAAACTACAGGTGGAAACGAGACGTTTTGTACTGAATGTGGGCAACCACTTGACATCGTATGCCCGGCATGTGGCGAAATCTGGCGCTATATGTTTGAGTATCAATTTTGTCCGGTTTGTGGCCGTAACATGGAACATGTCGATGCAAAGAAACAGTTACTTGAAATCCAAAGTACACAGGTGCATGATTTTCAACGTGAAAAACAGCAGAGAAGCCGTGCCAACAAGGAGTGATGTAACGAAAAAAAGAGAAGCTTCTGGTTGGGCTGTTTTAACATAGCAGAAGGGAAACTTTATATTCGCACTTGTGAAAATACTCCTGGAGGTTGAAGTGTAAGCCGGACGCACTCCCGTCCCTTTCGGCAGTGTTGATGCTTTTGCGATACCCAAGAGCTATTTTCTTTTTCAGCAAGAGTGAATACACAATTCAAAATTATGCCTTGAGGGGTCAATCTGGATTGGGCAAAAAGCCTGTAATTCTGGATTTGATCATACTGTCCAAAAGGATGAGATAATGTTTATCACTGGTGTTCTTGTGGAATAACAAACCTCAAGTGTGAGGGATCTTGGACGTAAGTGAGTGAGGGTAAATCTGGAGCTTGATGAACGTCAGAAAGAGTGGGCGACCCCAGTCTCCGTTCCATTAGGCAGGCTTCCGCGCCTTGAACATGGTAGCTCTGAAGAAAGAGCAAACTGTTGGCTGATTGGTAAAGGTCATGCATTCCATGGCCAGACAAAGATGAAGACATCAGCGTCGAAGGATTGTTTGCCGGAAACCCTTCCTGCGAAAGTCAGCCGTCGTTTACAAAGTGGCTTCAGAGCCGAGAGTCTCGTACAGCATAACCGTGTAATCGTGAATACGGATAGGCTGTTATTATTAATCGTGTTATTGGCCATAAAAAGCATGAAAAAAATATGCAAAAGTTATCTGTTTAGCTAACTTTATCAGGGATATTTATTACTTCAAAAGCTTCTATTTGGACTTCATTGCGACACTTAATCCAGATGTTAAAAAGAAATTCAACTGGACTTTGAAATTAATAGCAACAATCGAGAGAGTTCCTGTCAAGTATTTAAAACACATGGAGGATACTTCTGGACTGTTAGACGTCAGAGTGGAATTTGGCAGCGATCTATATAGATTTTTCAGCTTCTTTGATGAAGGAAACCTTATCATATTAATCCGGAAAGCATATACATGACAGGTGTCAGAGCTTATGCAGTATACATTCATGGGGCTTGAAATCAGAGATAATAGTCACCTTTTTGAATGCCGGATTAGTAGTACTTAACGGTTTTCAAAAGAAATCTCAGAAAATACCAAGAAATGAAATTGAATTAGATGAAAAACAAAAAAAAAATAACTTAACATCTTTTACTGACCATTTGGATGTGCAATATAGCAAAAAGAGAACTCCGGAGAGAGAAGAATTTGAAGTAGGTTTTGAGTCTTTCAGAATTGGTGTCATGCTTCAGGAACTCAGAAAAGAGCAAGGAATAACTCAGGAGCAGTTGGCCGCAAGATGTAGTACCACATAGACATATATTTCCAGAATTGAAAATGATGCTTCCGATTTACGACTTACACCATTGATGAGAATTGTTTGTCAAGGATTTGGAAAATATTTAAAATTGAGCGTAGAGATTTGAATGCACAAGCCAGTGAACGAGAAATGAGTTCTGAGGTACGTAAGTAAAAAAGATCAGGGAAAACAGAAAAAGGGAGAGAGTCCTCTCGACCGCAACTTCCACTTCGAAGACACCTCCGGCACTGCCGCCCTCAGCCGCGCCATTAACCACGGCAATGACAGGGAGGTCTTTCTTCTCCTTGCCGCCACGGTGCTTCACGGCTTCCTCCCTGATAAACGTGAAAACCAGGTTAGCAGGTACTGGCTTGATCAGATCACTTTCCATCCGCCGCAGTTTCAACCTGTTTTGAATTGACTGTGAACCGGTGTATCATTGAGGAGCAATACGTTTTGTTTTTGAATGCGTCGAATGATTATTACGTTGACCGTTGAAATCGAGCATCCCCAAGTGCTGGACGTTCACGTTGTCGAAGGTGCCCTTATCATCATTCAGCTGATGCTCCCCTCGTCTTTGTTGACGTCGTAAATTGTGAAAACACCTCCCTGAGCCAGAAAAGAAAACAAAGACTTGCATATTTATTTTAGTTTTCCTATATAACTGTATGATTATATTGTTGATACGGGTCGCTGTTATGGTTAAGTGGTTTTCTGGTTGAGACGCTGTGCGGTGCGTGAATTCTCTTCTGGTTGTCAATTACAATATCAAGCTATGAGTAACACCATTTCTCGCAGGGCTTTCAACAAGCTGCTGCTCTACGGTCTTGCAGGTTCGTCACTGTTCATGTCAGGAGCCCCGCTGCTGGCATCAGCACGAAGTGCCAGGGTGGTTGTCATTGGTGGTGGATTTGGCGGTGCTGCTGCAGCACGTCATCTCAAAAAGCTGGATCCGTCAATTTCGGTAACCCTCGTCGAGCCAAAAAAGGTGTTTCATACCTGCCCGATGAGCAACTGGGTGCTCGGTGGCCTGAAAACGATGCCGGATATCGCGCATACGTATAATGTTCTCAGGAATCGATATGGCGTGATGGTTTTGCATGATGTGGCGACGGTTATCGATCCTGTAAAGAAAACCGTGAAACTGAAGGGGGGGCGGGTTCTCGCCTACGATCGTCTTGTGGTTTCACCGGGTGTCGATTTCATCTGGGATGCCATCGAAGGTTACAGTCGCCAGGCGGCCGACTCAAGCATGCCTTATGCCTGGGAGGCTGGTCCCCAGACCATTCTCCTGAGCAGGCAGCTTCTTGCCATGAGAGATGGTGATTCGGTTCTTATCAGCTCCCCAAAAAATCCCTTCCGCTGTCCGGCCGCACCCTATGAGCGTGCGAGTCTGATTGCTCACTATCTGAAAAAGCACAAACCGAAATCGAAAATCATCATCCTCGATGAAAAAGAGGTCTTTACCAAGCAGGATCTTTTTATGCTGGGTTGGGATCGGCTCTATCCCGGCAAGATCGAGTGGCGTTCTGCTTCTGTCGGTGGCAAGGTTGAGCGCGTTGATCCTGCGAAGATGATGGTTTCGACGGAATTCGGTGATGAAAAAGGCGGTGTGATCAATATCATTCCGCCCCAGAAAGCAGGTCGCATTGCTGCCGATACCGGTTTGGCCGATGCTTCCGGATGGTGTCCGGTCAATCACATGACCTTCGAGTCGCTTCAGCAGCCGGGAATTTATGTCATTGGTGATGCGGCTCTGCTGGGAACCATGCCGAAATCGGGGACTGCGGCCAATACCCAGGCAAAAGCGCTGGCGGCTTCACTGGTGGCTTCGCTTGGCGGACGTGTTGGCGAGGAGCATAATCTCGGAAGTCTTTGTTACAGCCTGATTGCGCCAGGTTATGCAATCTCCGTTGCTGGCACTTATGCCCAGAGACCGGAAGGGATCAGGGACAATCCTGATGACATCCATCTTACTTCTACAGAGGCAACAACCGACCAGCTTGCCGGTGAGGCTGAACAGGCGCTTCACTGGTATAACAATATTTCACAGGATACCTGGGACTGAACCTTGCCTTCGGTGTTGTTATCGGCATGTTGACGCTCGAAGTGTTTCGTTCAGGACAGGAGTTTTCAACTCATAAAAACAAAGAAAGGCATATGAAGTCTTCAGGCATTATCGCAGCGGCGGCAATCCTCATGCTGCCTTCATTGGGAGTCGCAGCTGAGTCGACGGCCACCCTTCCAACTGCTGTCGAGAAGGGCAGGGCACTCGCACTGGACACGAACAAGGGAAATTGTATTGCCTGCCACATGATGGGGGATGGTGAATTTCCCGGCAATTTCGGCCCGCCGCTCTCCCAGATGAAAGAGCGCTATCCCGAAAGGTCTGTGCTCCGCAAGCAGATTGGCGATGCTACGATTTTGAATCCCAAAAGCATCATGCCGCCTTTCGGCAAGCATGGAATTATTTCCGATACCGAGATCGATCAGATTATCGATTATCTCTACACGCTCTGAGTTTTCAGATCTATTCAAAACAAGGCCCTTCAGTTGAGGGTCAAACCAATAACTCTTTTTTTTCAGAGGAGGCACTTATGGGTATATCCCGCCGTGATTTCTGTAAAACGATAGCCGGTTCAGCGGCATCATTGGCCATGCTGGCTGTCATGCCGGGACGGCTTCTTGCCACCTGGAGCGAAAAGGCTTTTGCGGCCAGTAAACTCGACGATGCGATTACGGCCAAGTTCGGTTCACTTCCGATCGAGGAGTCGAGCGCTATTATGATCAAGGCTCCGGAAATTGCCGAGAACGGAGCGTTTGTGCCGGTTACCGTATCGACGACCATTCCGGGAGCCAGCAGTATAGCCATCTTCACTCCGGCCAACTTCAGCCCGATGGTAGCGTCGTTTGATGTGATGCCGCGCATGAAACCCGAGGTATCCCTGCGTATGAGGATGGCCAAGACCGACAATCTTGTCGTTATCGTTCAGGCGGGCGGTAAACTCTATCGCACGGTCCGCGAGGTCAAGGTAACCATCGGCGGCTGTGGCGGTTAATCGACAATCATTTAAAACTATTTCCGGAGTGAAACATGAAAATAAAAGCAGTAGTCCAGAATAATGCCGTTGCGGTCAAGATGCTCATTCCCCATCCTATGGAAACCGGGCGTCGCAAAGAGCAGAACGGCACTCTCGTGCCGCACCATTTCATTACTGAAGTGACGGCGACCTGGAAAGGGGAGACCGTATTCCATGCTGAACTCGGCCCAGGTGTTTCGAAAGATCCTTATCTCTCTTTCCAGTTTACCGGAGCAAAAGCTGGTGAAATGCTCAAGGTCTCCTGGGTTGACAATAAAGGAGGCGCCGAAACGGCGGAGGAAGCCATTACGGCGATGTAATCCCCAATCACAGGAGAACCCATTCATGAAAAAAACAATTCAGCGGCGACTGTTTACCGGTGTGCTCGTTCTGATGACGACCATGTTGTCTGGACCGGCTTATGCTGTCAATTACCAGGCTTTGGTCGATGTCGATGTCAGGAAATTCCAGAATTATTTTCACAAGGAGTTTCCTCAGGTGAAGCTGGAAGACTTTTCCAGCGGCGTGTATGCTCTCGATGAAGATGCCCGCAAACAGTGGATGGAGATCGAGGAGTTTCCACCTTATGAGCTTGACATCGAAGCAGGCAAGGCGCTGTTCAACAAGCCTTTTGCTAATGGCAAATCTCTGGCGAGCTGTTTTCCGAACGGGGGTGCAGTGCGTGGCTTGTACCCGTATTTTGACGAGAAGCGCGGTCAGGTGATAACCCTTGAGATGGCGATCAACGAGTGCCGTGTCGCCAATGGTGAAAAGCCATTCCCTGGTAAAAAAGGTGATCTGGCCAGAGTATCGGCCTATATCGCTTTTATCAGCAGAGGTCAGAAGATCGATGTGAAGGTCAGAAGTGCTGCTGCCTACAAGGCGTATATGAAAGGAAAAGAGTTCTTTTATGCCAAACGCGGTCAGCTCAACATGTCCTGCTCCGGTTGCCACATGGAGTATGCGGGGCGTCGTCTGAGGGCTGAGACCATGAGTCCGGCGCTTGGCCACACTACGCACTTTCCGGTGTTTCGTTCTAAATGGGGTGATCTCGGAACGCTGCACAGACGGTATGCCGGCTGTAATGAAAACATCGGTTCCAAACCCTTTGACGAACAGAGCGAAGAGTATCGCAATCTGGAGTACTTCCAGACGATTATGTCAAACGGCCTGAAGTTCAATGGCCCGGCAGCAAGAAAATAACAAGGAGCAAAAGATGAAGAAAGTGTTATTGCTTTTGAGCATGGTCGTCCTGATGCCTTCCTGCGCAGGGCTGCTGGCTGATCAGGCCACGACGCCATCGTTGATCGATCAGGCCGAAGCGGCAAGGAAAGAGGCCGATGCGCTTGGTTACGAGTGGCGTGATACGGCAAAACTGATCAAGTCAGCCAAAGAGGCTCTTGAAAAAGGGCTGCAGGCAGAGTCCGACAAACTTGCTTCGCAGGCGCTTCTCCAGTCACGTGTTGCAGCCGCACAGGGCAAGTACATGTCGAAGAACTGGAAGATGATGATCCTGAAATATTGATTCGCAGCAGGGCGTCGGCAACTCATCCGGCGCCCTCTTTTAACGACAGTGACACCTGTTTTACGGCAACTCAAACCGTTTCTGATCCATGAATCTATCCCGTCGTGAGTTTCTCCGTATTCTCGGATTTGCCGGTGCTGCCGGTCTGTTGCCCGCTCAGGCTTTGGCTGAAACCGGCTCTTCGGATATTTATAACCTTGGTCGATCTGGTGATATACGCCTGATGCATATCACCGACACTCATGCGCAACTGATGCCCATCTACTACCGTGAGCCCAGTTTGAATCTCGGGCTTGGGCAGGCTTATGGACGCCCACCCCATCTGGTTACGGGTTCTCTTCTGAAGTATTACGGCATCTCTCCCAACAGCAAACTTGCTCATGCCTATACCCCGGTCAATTATGTGGATGCGGCGCAACGGTTCGGGAAGGTCGGGGGGTTTGCGCATCTGAAAACGCTTGTGGACAGGATGCGCGGGGAGTACGGATCAGAAAAGACCCTTTTGCTCGATGGTGGCGATACCTGGCAGGGTTCAGGAACGGCCTTCTGGAACCGTGGCATGGACATGGTCGAAGCCTGCAACCTGCTCGGAGTGGATGTCATGACCGGGCACTGGGAGTTCACCTATCTTGAAGAGGAGGTGCGCAAGAACCTGGCGGCATTCAAAGGTGACTTTGTGGCGCAGAATGTCAGGGTCAAAGAGGATGCCCTGTTCAACGGAGCCAAGGCTTATGATGAGAATACGGGCCATACGTTCCGCCCTTTTGTGATCAGAACGCTTGGTAAACACCGCATTGCCGTTATCGGGCAGGCGTTTCCCTACACCCCGATCGCCAACCCTGCCCGGTTTATTCCTGACTGGACCTTTGGTATCAACTCAAGTGATATGCAGCAGCTTGTCGATGAGGTGCGGGCCAAAGAGAAGCCCGATGCTGTCGTGCTGATATCGCACAATGGCATGGATGTCGATGTCAAGCTTGCACAGGTCGTCAGCGGTATCGATGTGATCTTTGGCGGGCACACCCATGACGGCGTACCGCAACCCTTTGTCGTGCCAAACGCCAAAGGGCGCACCCTGGTTACCAACGCAGGCTCGAACGGTAAATTTCTCGGTGTCATCGACCTCAAGCTTGGCAATGGTGGTGTCAGTGAGTTCCGCTACCGGCTGCTTCCCGTGTTTGCCAATGAACTGCCTGCGCATAAAGGGATGCAGGCCTTTATTGATAAAACCAGAGCCCCCTATCTCCAGAAACTCCAGGAGCCTCTGGCTACGGCCGGATCGCTGCTCTATCGCCGGGGCAATTTTGATGGGCCATTTGATCAGATCATCTGTGATGCCCTTCGCCAGCGAAATGATGCCCAGATATCGCTCTCTCCCGGTTTCCGTTGGGGCACCTCCATACTGCCGGGTCAGACCATTACGATGGAGCATGTTTTTGATCAGACCTGCATGACCTATCCCGAAACCTACGTGCGCGACATGACTGGCCAGGATCTTAAAAACATTCTGGAAGATGTTGCCGACAATTTGTTCAATCCTGATCCCTTCTATCAACAGGGAGGTGACATGGTGCGCACCGGTGGCCTGAGCTACCGGATCGATCCGACGGCCTCGATGGGCAAACGCGTCGACAACCTGCGACTTCTTGACGGGGCGCCGCTTGAGGCCTCCAAAAACTATCGTGTTGCCGGCTGGGCGACCGTAGGCGCCAAATCGCCAGGCGAGCCGGTATGGGATACCGTTGCAGCCTATCTGAAAGAAAAGAAGGTGATCGAGGTTAAAAAGCTCAATATGCCGGAGCTGAAGAACCTGAGTAACAATCCAGGTATCGATTTGTCCTGATAGGGAGAAAAAACCCACACGATTGAGCGGAGAGGAGAGGGTGGCTCATATTTTTCGTAACAACAGAATCCGGGTTTATGAAATCAATCAGACTATCCATCGCTGCGGCACTTCTGGGGATTTGCACGACCGGAGCGTCTGGAGTCCTCAGTGCAGAAGCGGTAACTACGACATCAGTTGCTCTGGCAGCCGGTAAGATTGCTCCGTCATTCAGCATAAAAAAACTCAACGGTGCGATGCTCGGCAGTGCACAGCTTTCGGGGAAACCCTATATCGTCAATTTTTTTGCTTCATGGTGTCCGCCCTGCCGTCAGGAGTTGCCGGATATGGTTGAATTACAGAAAAAATATGCAGACCAGGGATTTACCTTTATCGGGATCGCTTTCAGGGATCGTGAATCAACCTTGCCGGATTTTCTGTGGGAGATGGGTGTTGACTATCCGGTCACGATGACCACTCCGGAGCTTGAAGCGGCGTATGGCAGGTTTTTACCGGGCGGAAAAATCAGCGTCATTCCGGTTTCAATCGTCGTCGGTCGCGACGGTCGCATCCTTGATGTCGTCACTGGTGGACTGACCAAAGCGGATTTCGAGTCTCTGATCCTGAAGTCACTGCTGACGAAGCCTGCCCGATAAGAGGAGTTGCTCTCGCCCCTGTTCAGAAGAGCAGATGAGCCGGTTCACCAAAGTCTGTGTTTGACCTTCAGGCTTGCGTGAACCGGCTTTTGCTGTTCTGGCAGAGTGTGTACCTCCATCAGTCCCGGTTGCTGAATCATTTCATCATTACCGTGAATATGGTGCTCATCAGGAGGGTTTGAAATCCCGTTTCCTTCAGACGATACAGGATCAGTACTTGTGTTTATGGTCTTGTCTTGATATATTGATTCACCAGAAGATCGATACGGTTATATAGTATTTTTCTTCTCTGGCATGACAAACGGAAGTTTGTTTTATTTTCTGAACCGTTTGCGGCAACCTTCATGAATACAAGCCAGTAGTATCTGCGCTTTCTCGTTTCTGCTTTTCATTATTACCATTCCAAAACACATCAGCGCTGGAGGCTTGAGGATGTCAAAAAAAATAGTTGTCCTGGGGGCGGGTACCGCCGGAACGATCGTTTCAAATAACCTGAGGCGCCATTTGCCTCCTGAATGGGAGATCACGGTAATCGATCGTGACGATCAACATCTCTATCAGCCGGGTTTGCTGTTTGTACCGTTTGGAATCCAGAAGTCAGCCACTCTGGTGAAATCAAGAAAGAAGTACATTACGCCGGGTATCAATTTTGTGCTTGACGAAATCACCCAGATCGATCCTGAAAAGAAAGAGGTTAAGACTAAAAATCATCGATTCAGTTACGACTTCCTTATCATCAGCACCGGCTGCCGTATTGCTCCCGAGGAGAATGATGGCTTGATGGATGCGTGGGGAAAAAATGCTTTTACCTTCTACTCCCTTGACGCCGCCGAGCAGCTCAGGAAGCGTCTGAAGGAGTTTGATGGGGGTAAACTGGTTATGGATATTGCCGAATTGCCTTTCAAATGTCCGGTAGCGCCGATCGAGTTCGTGTTCATGGCAGACTGGTTTCTGACAAAGAAGGGGGTCCGGCAGAAGACGGAGATCGAGCTGGTGACTCCTTTGCCCATGGCGTTTACCAAGCCGAAAGCTGCGGCGGTTTTTACCGAGGCTGCACGGCAGAAGAACATCAAGATCACCACGAGTTTTGAGCTCAACCGGGTCGATGGCAAAGCCAAAATCATTGAGTCAGTGCAGGGCAATACAGTCAAATACGATACCCTGGTCATTGTGCCGACCACCATCGGCGATCCCGTTATCAGCAATTCGGGCATGGATGATGGCATAGGATACGTGCCCACCCACCACAACACGCTCAAGGCACTGAAGCATAACGGGGTCTATGTGATTGGCGATGCAACCAACGTGCCGACCTCAAAAGCAGGTTCGGTTGCCCACTACGAAGCTGATGTGGTGGTCTTCAATATCATGGCGGAAATTTACGGCGCCAAACCGGAAGAGATCTACGACGGCCATTCGACCTGCTTCATCGTTTATTCGAAAGGCACCTCTTCGTTGATCGATTTCAACTACAAGATCGAGCCATTGCCTGGTCAATTTCCCATGCCGAAGCTTGGGCCATTCACCTTGCTCAAGGAGACCAGAATGAACTGGTATGGCAAGCTCGCCTTCGAGCCACTCTACTGGCAGGTGCTGCTTGCCGGACGCCATCTTGGTATGCCTCCAACCCTGGTCATGGCTGGCAAAAAGGTTGGATAGCCGCTCTCCCCTGACGGTCAGATGCAACCGTCAAGGCAGAGGAGTCAGTAATGTGACATCCTGGTGTGATTCAGGGGGATGTCGGGGGATTCAGCCTCTTTTTTTGGTATATCCTCTCAGGTTGTCGGGGCGCTTTGAGCGGGAAGGTTGCTGTGGTTTCGGTACCTGATGCTCGCTTCTGCCTTTTCCGGAATGGCCGGTTTTCGTCGTTTCGGGATGGAAATCGGTCATGGGAAAAGGGTGCTCTTCGATAACCGGTATCGTTTTGGCGATGAGCTTTTCGATGTCGCGCAGAAACTCTTTCTCTTCAGCGTTGCAGAAGGAGATTGCCGTGCCCCGGTTACCGGCCCTGCCGGTGCGTCCGATTCGATGCACATAGGTTTCCGGGATGTTGGGAAGATCGACATTGATGACATACTCGAGCTCATCGACGTCGATGCCGCGGGCGGCAATATCGGTGGCGACCAGTACTCTGGTCTGCCTTGACTTGAAGTTGCTGAGTGCGCGCTGACGAGCGTTCTGCGATTTGTTGCCGTGAATCGCCTCGGCATGGATGTTATGGCGAACAAGGTATTTGGCGACTTTGTCCGCTCCGTGCTTGGTGCGGGTGAAAACCAGTGCGCTTTCGATTGTTCTGCTGCCGAGCAGGTGCACCAGCAGGCTGTTCTTGTTTTCGCGATCGACGAACAGGATATGCTGGTTGATGATTTCGACGGTGGAAGATACTGGCGTGACCGAGATTTTTTTCGGGTTGTGCAGGATCGTAGCCGCGAGTTTGATGATTTCTGAAGGCATGGTAGCCGAGAAGAAGAGCGACTGTTTCTTTTTCGGCAAGGCGGCAAGCACTCGTTTTACATCATGCATGAAACCCATGTCGAGCATCCGGTCAGCTTCGTCAAGGACAAAATAGTCTATATCCCTCAGGTGCAGGTATCCCTGACCCATGAGGTCGAGCAGACGGCCCGGTGTGGCAACGAGAATATCGATGCCCCGGATGAGCCGTTCGGTTTGCGGATTCTGGTTGACACCTCCGAAAATCACGGTACAGATCAGATTGGTGTGACGTCCATAGGCCTCGAAGCTTTCACCGATCTGAATGGCCAACTCTCTGGTTGGGGTCAGTACGAGGCATTTGATTTTGCGTTTTTCGCCATGTATACGGCTCTGCGTGAGAAGCTGAAGGACAGGAATGGCGAATGCCGCCGTTTTGCCGGTACCGGTCTGGGCGCAGGCCAGCAGGTCGTTGCCTTCGAGTACAACAGGAATAGCTTCAGCCTGTACCGGTGTCGGAGTGCTGTAGCCCTCTTCTTCGAGCGCTTTGAGAATCGGGTCAATGAGACAGAGAGAGGAGAAAGACATAGTATGGGGTAAGGTTGTAAGGAGTGTTCAGGAGAATGAATGTAGCATGTTTATCCGTAAAGCCAGCCGGTTATCTTCATGAAATGCCATGATTTCCACTTCTGTCTCACCATCAGACGAAACAGCGTACCGGGTTATGATTGTACCAGGCGGTTAAAAACCTTGAATCAGAGGGTGTTTTCTTCACGGTGCAGAGGGAGAGGGAGCAAGCCACAGGGAGCTGATTTTCATCGTCCTGATCGCAAGGCATCAAAGCATCATTGAGATCATGGTGCCTTTACTCGGGATTTTCTTATCTTCAAAACCAGCCGGTGTGGTATTTCCCGAGCGAATGCCTCTTCCTGCATAAGGGGGGGGGATGACCTCCGGGGTACTGTGTCCGGTTGAAAAATGTTCTCCGCCGCAAGGCGGAAAATCCCGTGATAATTAACTTCTGAGGCATGAAACAGTCCTGGTTGTGGATTTTGTTGCCGTTAGCGGTGTCGCTGATGGTTTTCGGATTCTTTTTCGCGCTCTTTCCGGACAGGTTTTTCAATGGTGAAATGCTTTTCTGGCCTGTCTCCCTTCTGGCTCTGGCCTCGGGGGTTGTCTGCTATGCTCCGGTCAGGGGTTTTCACCAGGCATGGAATCTCTCGTCAGTCATAGGTGTCGTGATTTCAGTCATCGCCCTCCTGGCTGCCGGATGCGGCGTCGCCTTGGATCTCAATGGCATTCATGCCGGAGCGATGATTGCGGGTGTGATTTCGGTAACCGCCATAGCCCTTCTTCCGGTAGTGACAGACCTGGAGATTACCGGAGGAAATCGGAAAAAAGCTTCCGGCGCCCCGGATGCGGGCGGACCATCGATCTGGGCGGATCGTATCGAGGCAGTTGGTCGGCGTTGTACCCGTCCTGAATTGAAAACAAAATTGTTACGGCTGGGCGGTGAGACGAGATTTCTGACCTCCGGAGCCGATCATGCCGATATGGTAATCAACCACGGCATTGCACGGGCTATCGAAGAGCTTTCGGAAACAATAAAGCTTGGGAATGAATCATCTGCCCTGTCCATGCTCAGCACTATCAGAAGCCTGTTCGCCCAGCGTGAAAACCAGCTGAAACCGTAGGGGAAACGGGAAGTGAGCAATGAGCAATGATCAATGGGGGATGAGCAATGAGCAATGAGCGAGAAACTCTTCCCGATTTAACCTATACGACCTATATGACTTATACGACCTATAAGGCCTATTTTTCCCAAGAGTCCCAAAAGTCCACCAGCCACTCACGGAGTATGCTGAGCATTGTTGAAGAATCTTTGCGCTGAATTTTTTTGTACTGTGTTTCGTAAGTTTTCTCCATCTCCGGTAGCAATCCAATGTCTGGGGAGTAAGCCGATTTTGCACGGAATAGGTTTTCATTAGTTCGTTTCAGAAAGAGCCCTTTTTTTGTTACCTTCCGTTCACTCATCAGACGAGTCAATTACGAATCAACCCTTTTCATGGCAATGACACCGGCCCGTTTTTTGTCACCTCTTTTCAGGATTTCATCTTTCCTGGTGCTTTTCCTGGTGCTTTTCCTGGTGCTTTTTACCGCTTGTACAGGGAAAAAAACAGCCCCCGTGTCAAAAAAAGCGGGTACTTACAAGGTTGGTCTGGTTTTCGATGTTGGTGGCAGGGGCGACAAGTCATTTAACGATGCAGCGTACCACGGCCTTGAACTGGCAAAACAGAAACTCGACATCGACTTCGATTACATTGAACCCCAGGGAGAGGGTGCTGATCGTGAAGCGGCGTTAAGGCAGATGGCCGCCGATCCCGATGTCAGGTTGATTATCGGCGTCGGATTGCTGTTCACCGATGACATTGCGACTATCTCTCGTGAGTTTCCGGACAAAAAATTCGCCTGCATCGATTATAATCCTCAACCAGGAACAGTGATTCCGTCGAATCTTTCAGGTATTGTGTTCGAGGAGAAAAAGGGTTCATTTCTTGCTGGCGCCATTGCCGCACTCAAGTCTAAAACCGGAACGATCGGTTTTATCGGTGGCATGGATTCGAATATCATCAGAAAATTCGAAACCGGATACACCGAGGGTGCCAGATATGTCAGGCCGGATATCAGGATCATTTCAGGCTTTATTGGCATGACTGGCAGCGCCTTTAACGATCCGTCCAAAGGTAAGGAGCTGGCACTCGGCCAGTTCAGCCGAGGTGCGGATATTATCTACGAAGCCGCAGGGGCCAGTGGTCAGGGAGTGATTGAGGCATCGAGAGAAACCGGCAAACTGGTAATCTGCACCGATATGGACCAGGCATATCTGGCACCGGGACAGGTGCTTACCAGCATGATCAAGGCTGTTGACCAGGCGGTGCTTGCCACGATCGAAGATGCCATGAACAACCGCTTCCCGGGGGGAGCCCAGAGGGTGTTCGGTCTCGGTGGGCGTTATACCGATTATGTGTGGAACAGCGACAACGCGGCGTTGATCGATCCATCGCTCCGCGAGCGCATCGAAAAGATCCGTACCGATATTCTGGAAGGCCGGATCAGAATCAAGGAGTGAACCAGGAGAGACGTTTCAAGAAGGGGAGCGCAAGACCCGGATCAGTCGGCTCACTCCCCGGTCACCATCAGCTCAATACGATACGTGGTTAAAAAAATAGTTATCACCGGAGGTACCGGATTTATCGGTTCCCGTCTTGTTCACAGGCTTTCCGGAACCGGAAACGACGTTCATGCTCTTGTGCGCTCCAGTTCGGATCTTACTTCGCTCAAGGAGTGCCTCGACAGGATCACGCTCGAATTTGGAGATGTAACTGATGCATCTTCCCTTAAAACAGTCTTCAATGGAGCCGACGAGGTTTACCATTGCGCAGGGCTCACCTATATGGGGGGGAAAAAAAATCCGTTGCTCCAGAGGATCAATGTTGAGGGGACGCGCAATGTTCTTGATGCCGCCAGAAAAGCCGGAGTGAAGAGAATTGTGCATGTCAGTTCGATTACGGCCGTTGGTATCAGCGGATCGAACCGAAAACTCGATGAGGAGAGTCCATGGAATTTCGATATGATCGAGCTTGAATATGCAAGAACCAAACATGTCGCTGAGCAGATCGTGACCGAAGAGGTGAAAAAGGGGCTGGATTGTGTGATCGTGGTGCCAGCGTTCGTTTTTGGTGCCGGTGATATCAACTTCAATGCCGGGCGTATCATCAAGGATGTCTACAAGCGCAAGTTGCCTTTCTATCCTCTGGGCGGGGTCTGCGTGATCGATGTCGAAATCGTCGTTGACAGCCTTATCGCTGCCATGAAAAAAGGGCGAACCGGAGAACGCTACATTATCGGAGGCGATAACGTTCCTTTCAGGGAGTTGTCACAGACCATCATGAAGGTGACCGGCGTCCACCAGTTTTCATTACCGCTGCCACTCTGGGGTGCTCACGTGATCAGTTATCTGCTCAGGTTCAGCAAGGATCGGAACAGGATTTCAAAACTGTTCAACATGACGATGTTCACCGTGGCCTCGAAATATCTCTACTTCGACTCCTCGAAAGCGCAGCGCGAGCTGGGAATGCGCTACGAACCTTATGAACAGAGCATCCAGCGAACCTTTGAGTGGTACCGCGATCGCCGGATGCTGAACTGAGCGCCCTGCCTGCAACCCCAGGGTCGCTCTAAATCCGGATCGATATCGAAGTCACTCCTGAATGTCAATTGCCCATTCAGGAGTGTTCCAAAGATCACGTAAAAGGCAAGTAATCGTCACTCCTTTTCTTTTCGAATTAGCTATCCAGATCGGTATGGTCGTAATACCGCAGCAGGGCCCCTGCGGGCTTTGACGGAGGGGCTTCATGGCTTTCGCTGAAGAGAGTGGAAAAGCAGGGGCTTTCAGGAACGGGACGGCTCCGGACGCGCAAAGAGCATCATTCTGGGGGAAAGATCGTGGTTAAAAGCATGGCCGTCATAATCACCGACAATGCGCTCCACACGGAATCCGTTTGAACCGAGCAGTTCGGTGGCTTCATCGGGTGTGTAGATTCTCACCGACTCGGTGAATGAGTGCTCGCGTCCGTTCTCTTCGTGCAGTGTAATCCGCTTGGTAACATGCCGCTCAGTCAGTGATCGCTCTTCTGTGATCGCCAGGACACCCGCCTTTCTTTCGGTACGCGGCACGAAATGTCGCTTGAGATGATACGGGTTGAGCAGGTCGAGCACGTACCACCCGTCAGGCCTGAGCATGGTGGAAATATTGGCGATGATGTCTCGATCTTCCCGGTCGGATTCGAAATAACCGAAGCTTGAAAAGAGCTGGACGATCAGATTGAAGCGGGTTTCGGTTCTGATTTTGCGCATATCCTGAAGCGTGAACTCCATAGGGAGTCCCTCATTCAGGGCAAGTTCTTTTGCCCGGTTGAGCAGGAAAGGGGAGAGGTCGTTCGCCGTGACCACGAGTCCCAGACGCGCGAATTCCAGGGCATGGCGTCCAGCACCACACGCGATGTCGAGCACCGACAATGGAGGGGGGACATGGTTGAGACCGGTAAGATCAAGAATGGTGCGCGCACACCGGGCTGCCTCGTCCTGGTCACGATGAAGGTAAGCCTGAAGATACAGGGGATGGTCGAACCACTCTTCGAACCATTCCCGGGAGTGTTCTTCCCGGGAATGAGATGCTCGACTGGTCATGTGCGTGCGGGAAAAGAGAAACAGCAGAAGAGCCGGGTCATAATTATTTGCTCTGGCCTGCCATCGCTTTTTTCAGGACATCTACCTCGTTTTCACCGTTGGGAATGCGGACGCTTTTTTCGACGAACTTCCATGCATTGGTTTTTTCGGATTTCACCGAATAGACCAGCTTTG
>JAAXWL010000151.1 GCA_013334975.1 Chlorobiaceae bacterium | reverse complement strand
GAAAAAGTATTAGGGAACAGGGAATGGGGAAAACCCAGTGCCCAGTCCCATAAATCCCCGTTGATCATTGTCAGGTATCAGCAAAAATCCGTCGGGAATTAACAGCGCGAAAAGAGGCTTGTTAACAGAAAATCCTGATTCCTAAACCAACCTTCATTATGAACAACCGGATACTCACCCTTGTGCTCTGCATCGCCCTCTGTCTTACAGTCGGTTTTGGCGGCAGCACCTTCACCCCCGAACCAGGCTCCTGGTACTACACCACCCTCAACAAGCCTTCATGGAATCCTCCTGACTGGCTTTTTGCACCTGTCTGGACGATTCTCTTCATTATGATGGGCACGGCGTTTTCGCAGGTGCTCTCCGCCGGGTGGGAGAAAAAAGAGGTCAAAACCGGCGCCGCACTCTTCGCCGTTCAGCTCATCCTGAACCTCGGCTGGTCAGCCTCATTTTTTGGTCTTCAATCGCCAATGACAGCTCTCGGGGTGATTGCGCTGCTCTGGCTTGCCATTGTCGCCAACATTGCAACCTTCGCCAAAGTCTCGAAACCGGCCTCACTGCTGCTGACACCATACCTCGCCTGGGTGAGCTTCGCCTCTTTTCTGAATTTCACCATTTGGCAGTTGAACAAGTGAGGAGAGGAAGAATAGGTCTTATGGGTCGTATAGGTCGACCAGGGCTTATACGACTTATAGGACGAATAAGATAAGCCCAATGTTCTGTTTTGACCTTCGAAGCTGGCGTTAGTCGTGCTTGTCCGTAAGGGACGAATATCGCTTGGTGCATCCTGTCAGGATTTCATTCGACTTGCGCTCTTGTCGAATAACTATCAGTTACAGGGGATTACTCCGGAGATTGCTGAATTATCAACTCGTCTTTCAGAAGAAATCAATAAAGATAATGCGGATAGAATAATCGCCGCCACATCACTGGTTATGGGAATTCCACAGGTCTCAGCCGACCGTAATCTTAATCATGCTAATGGTTTGACGACAATCTGGTGAGAGATGAAAATTCTTTGTACGGAATATTATTCACAGGAGTACTATCATGCTCATTCAAAATGAATCGCCTTTTGTTGTACATGTGTTTGTCTGCACCAATGATCGTGGGGGTGAACGGCAATCATGTGCGGATAACAACAGTCAACTGATTAAAGAGAAACTGAAAGCGGCTGTTGACTCGAAAGGGTGGAAAGGTAAGGTGAGGGTTTCAACATCGGGCTGTATGGGGGTTTGCGCTCAGGGGGCCAATGTGATGATTTATCCTCAGAAGCTCTGGTTTTCCGGGGTTTCCACCGATGATGTGGATGAGATTGTGGCGGCTATTGAAGAGATCATGGAAAGACTTTGAGGATTGGGGAGAAGAATTGGAATTATCGGTCGAATATCTTGGATCAGTCAGATCAGTCGGATCGGTCGGATCATTGAAGAGGGGTTCAGGCCCGGCCTGTTGGGCCTGCACTTCAGGGTCACTCGAAGAGCGCCATGATAACCTTTGGCTCTTCACTGTTGTTGGCAGTGGCGATCTCTTTGATGGTTTGCGAGGCATCGGTGACTTTCATCCCTTTTTGTTCGAGTTTGGCAACGGTCTGTTCGGGAGTCAGTTTGATGACCGGAGCGAGGGTTTCAACGGAGGCGGTTGAAAGGGTCATGCTGATCCGTTTGATGGGGTTGCCTTGTTTTCCGTATGACGGGATGGCAATGGCGGCGATGGTGACGATCACTCCTCTCGAGATAATGGCGAGGGCTGCTTTGCGGCTGAAGTAACTTTTAAAGGTCTTCCAGTTTGCGACGATATGGAGTGCCCCTCCCCGGTGACGAGCGCCCAGCTCAGTCATTCATACACAGGCTTGATGAGGCCGATCTCCTGGTGAAAGAACATCAGGATGCCGGTGACGGCGGAAATGATGAAGGTTGCGATAACGAGAGGGGTTGCCCAGGATTTCAGTGTCGGAGTCATGGTTGTTGTCAGTGGTGGTGAAAATATCGTTTCACCACCACTGACGATGGAAGAGGCGAACTCTTGCGGGAGATTTTTTCTGAAGAAAGAACAGGGTTGAACAGTGGGAATAGGTCGTATAGGTGAAGATTTAAGATTGTGCTGTGGGGGCGAAGTTTATTTTTTCTGCAAAACAAAAGAGCCCCGGGTTTCCGGGGCTCTTTTGTTTGTAAGTCACTGAACAGTTTATCCTTCGTCTTCCTGTTCGCGGAGGTTCTCGATCACGCCGAGGTCTTCGAGCGTGGTGACGTCACCCTTGATTTCGTTAGAGGTGGCAAGTTCACGCAACAGACGGCGCATGATTTTGCCGCTGCGGGTTTTCGGTAGTCCCTTTGCCCACTTGATCTCGTCTGGTTTGGCGATCGGGCCGATCTCCTTGGCAACGTGCTTGCCGAGGGCATCGCGCAGTTTGGCATCGCCTTCATAACCGTCCTTGAGGGTGACAAACGCGACAAGGGCGTTACCCTTGATCTCGTCCGGACGGCTGACAACAGCGGCTTCAGCGACCGCTTCGTGTGAAACGAGAGCGCTTTCGACTTCACTGGTGCCGAGGCGGTGACCCGAGACGTTGACCACGTCATCGACACGGCCCATGATCCAGATGTAGCCGTCATCGTCCTTTCGGGCGCCGTCACCGGTGAAATACATGTCTTTGAACTCTGACCAGTAGGTTTTCTCGTAACGTTCGTTGTCGCCATAGATGGTGCGGAGCATCGAGGGCCAGGGCTGCTTGATGACCAGGTAACCGCCTTCGTTGGCGTTGCACGGTGTGCCATCCTTGCGTACGACATCCACCATGATGCCAGGGAGCGGACGGGTGGCGGTACCGGGTTTGGTCGGCGTTGCGCCAGGCATGGGAGAGACCATGATGCCGCCGGTTTCGGTTTGCCACCAGGTATCGACGATCGGGCATTTCTCCTGACCGACATATTTGTGGTACCACATCCAGGCTTCGGGATTGATCGGCTCGCCGACCGTACCGAGCAATCTGAGCGAGCGGAGGTCATGCTTGGTGACCCACTCATTGCCGGCCCGGATAAAGGCTCTGATAGCCGTTGGGGCAGTGTAGAAAATCGTGATTTTGTGACGGTTGATGATGTCCCAGAAGCGATCCCACTGGGGATAGTTCGGGGCGCCTTCGTACATGAAGATGGTGGCGCCGTTGAGCAGCGGACCGTAAATCATGTAGGTGTGGCCGGTGATCCAGCCGATGTCAGCGGTACAGAAATAGATATCCTCGTCCTTGATGTCGAACACATATTTGAACGAGCTTGCAGCATGAACCATGTAACCGCCGGTGGTGTGGAGAATACCTTTCGGTTTTCCGGTCGATCCGCTGGTGTAGAGCAGGAAGAGCGGGTGTTCGGAGTCAAGCTGGGCAGCTTCGCACTCGTCGTCGGCCAGGCCCATGAGGTCGTGCCACCAGTGATCCATTCCGTCGTGCATGTGAACCGTTTCGCCAGTCACCTTCAGGACAATGACGTTTCTGATCGATGGTGTGTTGACGATAGCCTCATCGACGATGTTCTTCAGGTTGATCGAACCACCACGGCGACGGGTGCCATCGGCGCAGATGACCATTTTGGCGCGGGAGTCGTTGACTCTCTCGGTGATCGCGTGGGCGGCAAAGCCGGCGAAAATGACATTGTGTACGGCGCCGACTCTTGCGCAGGCAAGTACGGCGATGACCAGCTCCGGCACCATGCCCATGTAGATGGCGACACGGTCACCCGGTTTGATTCCGGCAATTTTAAGCACGTTGGCGAATTTGCTGACCTGGCGGTGCAGCTCGCCATAGGTGAGGATGCGCTCGTTGCCCTCTTCACCTTCCCACATGATGGCGGCCTTGTTTTTGCGCCAACTGCTGACATGGACATCGACAGCGTTGTAAGAGAGATTGGTTTTACCACCGTTGAACCATTTGGCATACGGAGAATTCCATTCAAGGACGGTGTCCCATGGTTTGTACCAGTGGAATTGCCCGGCCATGTCACCCCAGTATTTGTCGGGATCGGCGGCAGCCTCAGCATAGAGCTTTTCATACTGCTCCATGCTTGAAATGTGTGCTTTGGAAGAGAACGCTGCCGTCGGTGGAAACTTTCTGCGTTCGGAGAGAACCGAACTGATTGATCCCGTGGACTGGCCGGTTGTTGTCTCAGTCTCAGTAGCCATTTGGTAAAACGGTTTTGTATTAAAAAAAAATAGCGGCCACCTTTGTAAGGTGGGCGGTGCGACCAGCAGTTACCCAGGGCCAGGTCGCCAGCCCTTAATAATCGTGAATTTCAAATTTACAGAAAAAAAACAGATCATTCCAAAAGGG
>JAAXWL010000150.1 GCA_013334975.1 Chlorobiaceae bacterium | reverse complement strand
TTCCCACCCCGCCTCACGGCGACGCAGTTTCCTTCAGCTACAGGGTTGTGGCTTCCCCTGACACGGACTTTCACCGTGCAATGTGTGCGCCTTCACGAGCGCACTTGCCCCGGTTTTTAAACCGGGGTGGTAGAGACAAAGCCTCCCCCTCTTTCTGGGCTTCAGCCAAAGCTCTTTATCGGTGTGTTGCGACGCTCCCCATATATCAGGAGGTTGGGCTGAAGCCAGGAATTATTGTGCGGCCGTTTTCCCCATCCCCGGACTGGAGTCCGAGGCTATGTGAAGAGGAATTAAGGATCCCGTGTCCGTCGGATTTAAACCCGCCTGAAATCTCGGGGGTCCACCTCAGCAGCAGGTGCCGTTTGCCCGGCCAGTACCTTTTTCATGGTCACCGCAGCAGCAGGACTTCGGAGCACCCGTCAGCATGACTCCGATTTCATCTGCCGAAGGCACACGACCGCTGCAAACAACCTTCCCGTCAACCACCAGCGCAGGTGTTGACATCACGCCATAAGAGACGATCTGCTGGAGATCCTCCACCTTCTGCACTTCAGCTTCGATCCCTTTTGAAGCGATTACTGCTTTGACTGCATTGGCAAGCTGATTACACTTTGCGCAACCGCTGCCAAGTATTCTAACCTCTTTTATTGTACACATATCTTTTTAAATATTTAAGTTCATCGTAAATATACGATAAGAAAACACAAATCAAAATCCCCTCTGAAACAACAGAAATCAGGAGCAACATCGAAAAGGCGCTCACGACCGAATAGTTTTGCCTTTTCGTGAGGATTTCGTTATTTCACCTATGAAATATCGAACCTGATACCGCCATCAAATAAGCACAAATATGTACCATTTATCGTATTCATAAATAATTATTTCCGTTATTAATGAGGATATTTTATATTACTACCTAAAATTATTAAGTTAAGTACACACAAGAACCAACAAGAATCAAAACATTCAACCTCATAGCCACGCGGATCGCTATGACTCAGAGAACACAGCGTCAATCATTGTATCATGTATTACCCCATTGCTGACAGCGACATTGAACGATTCATCGAAGAAGATGTGCCCTACGGCGATCTGACAAGCACCCTGCTCGGCATCGGAGAAGAACATGGCCAGATCGCTTTCACCACCCGTGAGCGCACGGTCATCTGCTGCACCGAAGAGGCCGGACGTGTCTTCGAAAAATGTGGAGCGATCATCACCAGTACCCTCCCCTCGGGCACCGTTGCTGCCCCCGGGACGGCCATTCTCAAGGCTGAAGGGAGTGCCGCCGCACTGCACACCGGCTGGAAAGTGGCAATGAACCTGCTTGAATACGCTTCCGGCATCGCCACCAGAACAAACACCATCGTCCAGCACGCCCGGGCAGCCAACCCGGCAATCAATGTCGTCACAACACGAAAGTCATTTCCCGGCACCAGAAAAATCTCCATGAAAGCGATCATGGCCGGAGGAGCCTTTCCGCACCGTCTCGGACTCTCCGAATCGATCCTCGTCTTCAGTCAGCACACAACTTTTCTCGGAGGGCTCGACCGCTTTCTCGAAACGCTTCCCGACCTGAAAAAACGCGCCCCCGAGCAGAAGATTCTTGTCGAAGCCGACAGTTCCGACGAAGCGCTCCGCATTGCAAGAGCAGGCGCTGACGTGGTGCAACTCGACAAAATGGCCGTCGCTGAACTTGCCGCACTGGTCGTGGACATCCGCAACCGCTTTCCCGCCACATCCATCTCGGCAGCCGGAGGAATCAACGCGGAAAATGCCTCCGCCTATGCAGCCACAGGTATCGACATCCTTGTTCTCTCGTCGGTCTACTTCGGCAAACCGGCAGACATCTCGGCAGTAATCACTCATCAACCAAAACCCTGACACCACTATGAACACGATGAAACAATTTCTGAGCAGCATCACCGCCATGCTCTTCTTCATCATGCTGACCAACGTGCAGGCATTCGCCGGACAGATCAATCTCTCAATTGCGGCAAGCCTCAAGGATGCCATCAATGAAATGACTGATCTCTACACCAAATCGCACCCCGGCGCCACCTTCCAGAAAAACTACGGAGCATCGGGAGCCCTTGTCGGCCAGATTGAGAACGGGGCACCGGCTGATCTGTTTATTTCGGCAAACGAAAAATGGATGAACTACCTCAAGGAGAAAAACCTGATTGATGCGCCCAGCATCAGAACCTTCGCCTTGAACGACCTCGTTTTTGCAGGCATGGCTGGTAAAAAAGTCAAAGGCATGAACGACCTGACAAAGCTCGGCAAAATCGGTATCGGCAGCCCGAAAAGCGTTCCCGCTGGAGAGTACGCCATGCAGGCCATCACCAAAGCCGGTCTTGAACAGGCGCTTGCCGGCAAGCTGATCATGGCCAAAGATGTCCGTGAATGCCTCATGTATGCCGAAATGGGTGAAGTTGACGGCTCGTTTGTCTATCGCACCGATGCACTTCTGGCACAGAAAGCCAAAATTCTGTTCGTCGTCCCCGACAACCTCTATCCCGAAGTGCTCTATCCAGTCGCACTCACCGTGACCGGTGCAAAAAACAGTGAAGCAAAAAGCTTCTACGCCTTTTTGAAGGGCAACGAAGCAAAAAGCATTCTGAAAAAATTCGGTTTCACCGTAAAATAAGGAACAACAATACCAGCCCATGCCGTTGATACCCGAAGACATAACCGCCATCCTGCTTTCGATGAAGATCGCCGTCACCGCGACGGCAATCTCCGTACCCTTCGGTTTTACTACGGCATGGATCATGGTGTTCAGGCACTTCCGTGGCAAGGTGGTGCTCGAAGTGCTGGTCAACCTCCCTCTCACCCTGCCCCCTGTGGTAATCGGCTACTTCCTGCTGCTCTTTTTCGGTCGAAATGGCTGGGGAGGAGCCGTGCTCAAATCCGTCGGCATCGATTTCATCTTCACCTGGAAAGCCGCAGTTGTGGCATCTGCTACGGTCGGCTTCCCGCTCCTGGTACGCTCCATTCGCCTCGGCATGGAGTCGATCGACCGCCAGTTGCTCCAGGCATCCCGAAGCCTCGGCGCCACTTGGTACGACACCCTCTTCACCGTTGTCTTGCCGCTCTCCTTCCGTGGCATCATCGCGGGCTCGTCGCTCATGTTCGCCCGGAGCCTCGGCGAGTTTGGCGCAACCATCATCGTCGCAGGCAACATACCCGGGCTCACCCAGACCATTCCGTTAGCCATCTACGACTATGCCAGTTCGCCGACCGGCAAGGCGATGGCTCTCTCGCTCTGTGGCGTCTCGGTAGCCCTGTCGGTCGTCATCCTGCTCCTGCATGAAGTGCTCAGCAAACAGCTCGAAACAAAGAGGGACTCATGAGGCTGCGTATCGACATCCGGAAAAAACTCGGCTCATTCGCCCTTGACATGCAAAGCACCATCGAGGGTGAACACTCCGGCATTTTCGGTGCCTCCGGCAGCGGAAAATCAACGCTGGTCCACATGATCTCCGGGCTGATGAAGCCCGATTCCGGCGAGCTGTATCTTGACGATATCTGCCTCTTCAGCAGCCAGAAGCGGATCAACCTCTCACCCGAAAAGCGCCGTATCGCCATTGTCTTTCAGCATGCACGGCTCTTCCCGCACCTCGGCGTAAGGGCGAACCTGCTTTTCGGCTACAAGCGATGCCGTCCGGAACATCGCAAAATCAGCCCCGAAGCGCTTATCGAAGTGCTCAACCTCAGCCACCTGATGAAACGCGGCGTCAACCGTCTGTCCGGCGGTGAAAAGCAGCGCGTCGCCCTCGGCAGAGCGGTGCTGGCCAACCCGCTCCTGCTGGTCATGGATGAGCCGCTCTCGGCACTCGACGACTCACTCCGTTACCAGATCATCCCCTACCTGCGAAGTGTCAGTGAAGAGTTCGGCGTTCCCTACCTCTTCATCTCGCACTCGATCACCGAAATGCAGCTCATGACCGACCAGGTGATGGTGGTCTCGGCGGGTCACATCGAAGGCATCTCAACCCCCGATCAATTAGCCCGCATCGGTATGGCGAGCAGCCCAAAAGGCTACCTCAACCTGATGAGCCTGAACGACGCAAAGCAGCAGGACGGACTCTTCCACTACCCCTGGGGCAATGGCGATCTTATCGTAACAGACGGCAAAACCGGCGAGGAGTCCCTCTTTGAACTCTCCTCGCGAGACATCATCCTCTTCAAGCAGCACCCCGAAGCCATAAGCGCCCGAAACCTGCTCGAATGCGAAGTCACCGAACTCTTTGACTCCGACGGACGCAAAGGGGTGGTGCTCCAGTCCGGCAGCGGCAGACTCGTGGCCGAAATCGTCCGCACCGCCGCAGAAGAGCTCGGGATCACCCCCGGCATCACCCTCTTCGCCGCCATCAAGGCATCCGCCTTCCGCCGCCTCGGATAAGAGCTCCCTATCTTCCGACC
>JAAXWL010000047.1 GCA_013334975.1 Chlorobiaceae bacterium | reverse complement strand
GGTACCGTCGGAACTGCCGAGATTGGCTGAGAAATCGACTTTCTGGTTTTCCAGATCGAAAGAAAGGTTCCCGGAAGAGATTTGTTGCTGCTGCCAGTAAGCGCTTCGGACGGTACTTTCCAGATGGGCGTGTTCGAGAGCAGTGGGTCCGAAGGTACAGTCGAACGAGCCTGATCCGGAAAAACCGCTTCTGAACTTATCGAGACCAGCCAGCCGGTGCGGTTCGATTTTATCAAGGTTGAAGTTTCCGGTGAGCTGATAGGCGCCATCACCACTTTTTGTGGTTTCGAAAGAGGTAGAGCCGCTGGCCAGAGCACTTCTGATGTTGAGGTTGGTCATCCAGCGATTGAGCCTGCCTCTCAGCATGCCATCGAACTCCACGCGCTCTGTATCCTTAAAAAGCTTTCGGTATGGCTCTTCATGAACGATTTCATTCAGCAGTTTCCGCGAGATTACCGATTTATCGAGTTGCAGGTTAAACGACAGGTTGGCTTTGTTGAGCAGATTCAGCATTCGGCCTCTGAACGCAAGACGACTGTCATCATAATTCAGGGCCGAGGGCAGGATTTCCAGGTCATTGAGCGTGCCTTTGGCATCGCCCTGGAGGTGCATGACTCCCGGAGGAAGCAGAGGGGCAGGGATCAGTTGATTCAGGTCGTCGGCATCGAGGCTGATCGATTCGATATGGATGAAGGTTCCGCTTTCCTGAAGGCGCTCTCTGGTGATACCTGAAAAGATATCCAGCCCGTCCATCGAGACCGACAGCTTTGCATGGCTTTTTGCTGTTTCGATATCCAGGCCAATGAGGTCGCTTCGTACCGATGAAAAGGCAAGTGTTCCGACGCCTTTCCTGAGGGTCAATCCCCGGTCAGGCATGGTGAACTGCATCTTTTTTATGGTACCCATAAACTCGTACTTGGCAACGAACACCTTTGAGAGCTCGAGTTCGAGGTTTTTCAGGTTGTAGGCCGGCTTGTTTGCCGGTTTCCATGAGATAGAGTCACTGTTGAGTGCGAAATGTCTGGCCCGGAATTTTCCTATGGCCAGTACTTCCGGTTTTTCAGGGTGTTTTCTGGTGAAGATTTTGCCGAGGTTGAGCTGCTTGTCGGGATACTCGACGATGGAGGCCCTGAACCCTTCGACAGAGACCTCCCTGAATGAAAGCAGGGTGATTTTCGGCCTCAGCAATGCAAGGAAATTGAACTTCAGCCTGACACGGTGAGCAGAAGCGGCAGGTTTGATTGAACCCTCCTCGAAGATGCAGGGGTCCATGATGGTGACCTGATCAGGAAAACGTAACCTGACCTCTTTCAGCTCGATATGTCCGCGGTATTCATTGTTGAAAAGGGCAATAACCTGTTTTCTTGCAAAATGATCGACCATGCCGCTGTTGAAAACCAAAGCGGTAGCGATGACCAGCATGATGACGGCGACTGAGGCGCCGGTCATCATGAAAAAACCCAATTTTTTAACTCGTTCCAACCGTCGTCTGTGGACAATAGAGATGAATGATGGTATCGATGATGCCTGAGGTCGAACGTCCTTCGAGCAGCGGTACCGTGAGCACGGAACCGCCATGAGCAAGGACGGCTGCCGCACCCGCGATTTTTTCGACAGGCCAGTCGGCTCCTTTGACCAGAATGTCGGGCAAAAGCATGCCGATGAGCTGTTCAGGGGTGTCGTCGTCGAAGAGCGTCACGGCATCGACAGAAGCCAGTGCAGAGAGCACCTCGGCCCGGTCACCTTCAGGAGCGACAGGACGTTTCGGCCCTTTGAGTTTTCTGACCGAAGCGTCGGTATTCAGGCCGATCACGAGTCTGTCGCCCAGTTTTCGAGCTGCCGAAAGATAGCGGACATGGCCGGCATGAAGGATGTCAAAACATCCGTTCGTAAAAACAACCCTGTTTCCTTCGGCCTGCCAGCTCCTTACCTTCAGAAGCATAGCGTCCTGAGTGAGCAGTTTGGGTGACATCGGCGTACTTTTCGGATTTTCAGGTTTGGAGAGTGCTTCCCCTTAAATAATCAATATAATTCGATAAGTCATCGGGAGCCAGCATGAAAATCAGGCGCCTCGGCTACAGGGCTCTTTTTGAACCGTTATCGTTCCCTTTTTCCGGTTGTTTCACGGAATGATAACTTCAGACCGCCAAAAAGGAAGCGCTTTGCCGATGACTTTTTCGTAATCGGGATATCTGGTGGTACTTGCGATTTTGTGCAGCGGTTTTCTGACGCTGAACATTGTCTTCTGTTTTCTCTGCCCGAGCACTCTTTTCTTGTTTCCTGCGCTTTTGTACTTTCCTTTCAGGAGAGAGCTTTATCAGAAGATGAAGTGTTGTCGTGACAGACCCTTTCAACGGAAAGAATTGTTTCGATCTGTAACTAGAAGCGCGACCTCAGATCATGAATATTGTATGAATCACGGTTTTTATGGGCGTTAATGCTGACAGGCTCAGAAATGGTTTCAGGACGGCCATAAAATCGGAATCGCGAGTGCTGACGTTCCATGCCGTCAATCTGCTTGGTTTGATCGTTCGGAAGCTGACCCGTAGGCAGACACGGAAACTGGCCGTGCTGACAGGGGATTTCATGCACAGGGTCATTGGACTCAGGCGCGAGCTGGTCTATAAAAATCTCAGGCTCACCTTTCCTGATAAATCGTCGGAGGATATCCGGCGCATTGCCACGGCGGTCTACCGGAATGTCTCCTTGACCTTGCTCGAAGTGTTGCGGTTGCCGCTCATCCGCAATCGTAAAGATGCCGAAGCCCTGGTCGACATCGACGGCGATGACTTTTTTCAATGGTACCGAACCAGAAAAACAGGAGCCGTTTTCGTTTCTGCTCATTACGGAAACTGGGAGCTGATGGCCATGGCCTGTGGCCTTCTGGTACAACCGGTAAGCATTATTGTCAAGCGTTTGCGAAATACTCCACTTGACCAGAAGATGAACGAGTACCGTACTCTTGGAGGAAACAGCGTTATTTATCATGCTCAGGCACTCAGGGAGGGGTTGCGGCTGCTTCAGGATGGAGGGTTTCTCTCCATTCTCGGCGACCAGTCCGATCATGCTGCGTCGAATTACGGCGAGTTTCTTGGCCGACGGGCGACCATGTTTCACGGAGCTGCTTTTTTTGCCCTCAAGGCTCGGGTGCCGCTCTATTTTATCATGTGCAGCAGTAATGGTGATGGAAGATACACCGTTCGTATCAGGGAGATCGTTACTGCAGACCTCACGTTCAACAAAGAAGATATTGCAACCCTTGCTTCACGATACACCAGAGCGATTGAAGCCGAGATTCTTCGCCGTCCTGAAGAGTGGTTCTGGCTGCACGACCGCTGGAAACGAGGATGATGCGCTGATTTTTCATGGGATTGACCTATTTTATACAACAGCTTCATACCGGTTTATCCGGGATTTGTTTTTTTATCAGATCAATGTGCCATGACCAAAAAGCGTTTTTTCAATGACGACCTCTCTCATTATGCGGCATTTGTCGCTGTGGTACTGGGGATCAAGTTCATGGTGATCGCGGTCTATGGAATGACAACGCCTTACTGGGATCAATGGGATGTCGAGATAGACCGGCTTTACCGGCCATGGATGGATGGAACTCTTCAGTGGCAAACTCTTCTTGCTCCACACAATGAGCACAGGGTTTTTACCGGTCGGTTGCTTGCCCTGTTCCTTTTTGCGCTTAATGGTAAGGTTCTTGATATTTTACTTCAGATTGTCGTTAATGCTCTTCTTCATACGGGAACTCTTTTCCTGTTTCTGCAAGGCTTGCTTAACCTGTTTTCCGAAAGTCGTGTCAAGCTTCTGCTGACACTCTTTACTGCGTTGATTTTTGCCATGCCTCTGGGGGTTGAGAATTTGTTGATCAACAACTCCGCGCTGTTTTTTCTGATTCTTTTCAGCATTCTGTTTCTGCGAGCTCTCACTCTCAACAGCGGCCATGGGACGGTCGGTTGGTTTGGCGCCGTTCTGGTATGCGGTTTGTTGGTCTGCCTGTCCTTCGCATCCGGAGCACTTACTCTTATATCGGGTATTATTTTGCTCGGAATTCAGTGGATTACTGGGGTGCGGCGTAACCGTTCGACGCTTGTCATGATCCTTGTGCTGTTGATGATGTTGATGACGGCAGTTTATTTCACGCCGACGCTTCCCGGTCATGCACATTTCAAAAGCCGTTCGCTGATTGACTTTATGATTTCAATACTGCGGATGACCGGAGGGTTGTTCTTCTATGTACCATCAGTCATGTTCATGCTGGGCCACATTCGCAGGAAGCCGCAGGCGGGCGATCCAACCTGGTTTCTTTTTGCCATGTGTCTCTGGATATTCGGCCAGATGGTGGTTATTGCTTATGGAAGGGGCCACAGCAATGTGTTGACTTCCCGCTATCTCGATCTGTATACCATCGGTTTTGTCGCCAATCTCGCAGCTCTTTTTTTAAACATGCAGGACAGGAGACTCAAGTGGTCGTCAAAACTTCTCAAGGTATGGCTTTTGCTGCTATTTACCGGTTTTGGCATATTTCTTCCCCAGATAGTCGGCAATCTCGAAAAAACAAAAATCGACAGCAGCGAAAACGAAAGAAGGGTCAGAAGCTATCTTGTTACCCATGACAGAAAGGTTTTCGATGAGCCTGAAGCGGTAATTCCCTATCCGGATCCTGTACGCCTGGGTGTGTTGCTGGATCAGGAGATCGTGCAATCGATGTTGCCGCTGAATCTGACTGGCGCTGAATCGTTGTTGTCGCGTAAATCCGGAGAGTCACCGAGAAAGATTCTGTTTCTGGTTGGATCGATACTTGCGGGTATAGGGTCAGGGTTGTTCGCCATTCAGCTTTTTTCACTTTGTAATAGTCACGCTGAAGAGAGTGGGATTGGTGAGCCGACGATATGAAGTTCAGTAATGTGGGACTTTCATTGAAGCGAGCTTGTCGTCATCACCGTTGTTGAGTAAGGGTATTATGCCGTTCGTGGTTCTTGGTGAAAACAGGTTAAGAAATTATTAGGTATTGATTGTGATTTGACGTATATTGCACGTTTTATTTACATGAAAAGTATGGTTTCGCACAATCGTTTTCATAATCACCCCCATTGATGAAAGCTGTCATTCTTGCGGGCGGACTTGGTACCCGTATCTCAGAGGAGACTCATCTCAAGCCGAAGCCCATGATCGAGATCGGTGGTAAACCGATTCTCTGGCATATAATGAAAATCTACTCGGCCTATGGTGTTCACGAGTTTATCATCTGCTGCGGTTATAAGGGTTACCTGATCAAGGAGTATTTCGCGAACTATTTTCTGCACATGTCGGATGTGACTTTCGATATGGAACGCAACGAGATGGAGGTGCATTACCAGAAGGCAGAGCCCTGGAGGGTAACTCTGGTTGATACGGGCGAGGAGACCATGACCGGTGGTCGACTCAGAAGGGTGAGTGACTATGTGAAGGAGGAGCAGGAAATTTTCTTTACGTATGGTGATGGGGTTAGTGACGTAAATATAGGTAATCTTTTAGCCTTTCATCGCTCTCAGGGTGTCAAGGCGACACTGACCGCGACGACACCTGCGGGTCGTTTTGGTGTGCTCGATATTGACGGGAACCACAAAGTGCACACCTTCAGGGAAAAGCCGAAAGGGGACGGGGCCATGATCAACGGAGGCTTTTTTGTGCTTGCTCCCGAAGTGATCGACTATATTGAGGGAGATCATATCTCCTGGGAGCGTGAACCTCTCGAAAGACTGGCCAGAGAAGGAGAGCTTGCCGCTTATGCCCATTATGGCTTCTGGCAGCCTATGGATACGCTCAGGGACAAGATCATGCTCGAGGATCTCTGGAAAGAGGGCCGGGCACCATGGAAAATATGGTGAGGGAGTACCGGTACATGCTGAACCAGTCATTCTGGGCAGGGAAAAAGGTGCTCGTCACCGGGCATACCGGATTCAAGGGATCATGGCTTGTTATCTGGCTGGAGATGCTTGGTGCGGAGGTGACCGGTTACGCTCTTGATCCGCTGACCGAGAGGGATAACTTCGTGCTTTCCGGCATTCGATCCCGAATGAATCACCACATCGGCGATGTACGTGACTTCGAAAGGCTGCATCGTCTGTTTGGAGAGGTTCGCCCGGAGATCGTCTTTCACCTTGCAGCGCAGCCGCTGGTCAGGGAGTCCTATAACACCCCGAAAGCCACCTACGATGTCAACGTCGGCGGCGCGGTCAATGTGCTCGAATGCTGCCGGTTAAGCGAGACTGTGCGGGTCATCGTCAACATAACGACCGACAAGTGCTACGAAAACAAAGAGTGGGTCTGGGGTTACCGGGAAAATGACCGTCTTGGTGGTTACGATCCCTACAGCTCCAGCAAAGCCTGCAGCGAATTGCTGACCGGAGCCTATCGTCAATCGTTTTTTAATCCTGACGACTATGCCCGCCATGGTAAGTGCCTTGCATCGGCAAGAGCCGGGAACGTCTTTGGCGGTGGTGACTGGCAGGTTGACCGGATTGTGCCTGACTGTATACGGCATCTTGAGGGTGACAAACCGATTGTTGTCAGAAATCCGCACGCCGTCCGTCCGTGGCAGCATGTGCTTGAGCCACTTTCCGGATACCTGCTGCTGGCTGAGCGGATGGCTGAGAAACCGGAGACCTTTGCCAGCGCATGGAATTTCGGTCCGGAGGATTCGAGCTTTCTGACGGTCGGTTCACTGGTTGATACGGTCGTTAAAGCATGGGGAAGGGGTGCCTGGGAAGATCACTCCATACCTGGAGCGGTGCATGAAGCCCACTTGCTGAAGCTTGACATCACCAAGGCCAAGGCCATGCTTGGCTGGGCACCGGTCTGGAGATTCGACAGAGCTGTTGAGGAAACCGTCAACTGGTATCGCCAGTATGGACATCATCAGGTGAGGGAGCTATGCCTCAGGCAGATCGATGACTATATGAGAGGCTGATAAAAGGAGACAATGTTCATGAAGGTGGTTTTTCTCGGTACCAACGGCTGGTACGATACCCCTATGGGAAATACCGTGTGTCTGCTGATCGAGACAGAACATTTGATCATTCTGCTGGATGCAGGTAGTGGACTGTATAAAGCCGATCGTTATTTGAGCGCTGAAAAACAGGTGCACATTTTTCTGAGTCATCTGCATCTTGATCATATCATCGGTTTGCATCAGCTCAACAGGTTCTATCTTCCGCAGGGTTTGACCATTCATTGTCTCAAAGGCGACCGGCAGCATCTGCTCGATGTGATTGCACCGCCATACTCCATGTCTTTTTCTGCGTTGCCATATCCTGTCGAGATTCAGGAACATGACGGTGAGAACATAGAGCTTCAAGGCGTTACGGTTACCACGGCACCGATGCTGCATTCTGTACCTGCGATCGGGTTTCGTTTGATACTCGAAGGAAGAAGTATCGTTTATTGCCCTGATACAGGGTATTGCCAAAGTGCAGTTGACCTTGCACGGAATGCCGATGTGCTGATCGCCGAATGCGCTTTCAGGATTGGTGAGGTGAGTCATCTCTGGCCGCATCTCAATCCAGAGAGCGCTGCACGAATTGCTCTTGAGGCGGCTGTCGGCCAACTGGTGTTAGTCCATTTTGATGCCTTGCGGTATCCGGATATCGAGAGTCGTCGTCAAGCTGAAGTCTTTGCCCGAAACCTCTTCTCCAGGTCATCGATAGCTCTCGATGGGCTTGTACTGGAAGTATAACTGATAAATTTAAAGCCGGGAGTATACAGGATAGATGTCGAACAGCGCAGAAGCACTGAAACAGGAGATTCTGGCTCGTACCAGAGAGTATTACCAACTGGTTCACAAACCGCACCAGGAGGCGCCATTCGAACCAGGGCGTTCGCGGGTACCTTATGCCGGCAGGGTTTTTGATGAGAGAGAGATAGTCAACCTTGTTGACAGTTCCCTCGAATTCTGGCTCACAACAGGACGGTATGCCGATCAGTTCGAAAGGGAGTTTGCGGAGTTTGTCGGCGTGCAGTTCTGCTCGCTTACCAATTCAGGTTCGTCGGCCAACCTGCTGGCATTTATGGCGCTGACCTCGCCTAAACTCGGTGAGAGAAGAATCCGACCCGGTGACGAGGTTATTACGGTGGCGGCAGGTTTTCCGACAACGGTTGCGCCGATTATCCAGTACGGCGCGGTACCCGTTTTCGTTGATGTATCGCTGCCGACAGGGAACATCGACTGTTCGAAGCTTGAGAGTGCCTTGTCCGACAAGAGTAAAGCGGTCATGGTTGCCCATACGCTCGGCAATCCGTTTGATCTTGAGTTGATGAAGGCGTTTTGTGACCGGCATGATCTTTGGCTGATTGAGGATAACTGCGATGCGCTGGGTTCTCGCTATTGCTTCGATGGTGTCTGGCGATATACCGGTACGGTTGGCCATATTGCAACGTCGAGCTTTTACCCGCCACATCATATGACCATGGGTGAAGGTGGTGCTGTTTACACCAATGATCTGATGCTTAAGCGACTGGTAGACTCATTCCGAGACTGGGGCCGTGATTGCTGGTGTCCTTCAGGAAGGGACAATACCTGCGGAAACCGTTTCGGACAGCAGTTCAGTGAGCTTCCATTCGGCTACGATCACAAGTATGTCTATTCGCATTTTGGCTATAATCTGAAAGTGACCGATATGCAGGCGGCTATCGGTTGTGCGCAACTCGAAAAGCTGCCATCGTTTATCGAGGCGCGCAAGAGGAACTGGCAGATACTTCGTGACCGGCTCTCGTCACTGGAGGAGTTATTCATTCTTCCTGAAGCGACTCCGCAAAGCGAACCTTCATGGTTCGGATTCATGCTGACACTCAGGGACAAGAGCTCTTTCAAGCGAGAGCGTATCGTCAGCCATCTCGAGTCAAAAGGGGTGCAGACCCGGATGCTTTTTGCCGGTAACCTCATCAAGCATCCCTGTTTCGAGGAGATGCGAAGGACAAATGCAGGCTTTCGGATCGCCGGAGAGCTGAGTGTGACCGACAAAATCATGCGTGACAGCTTTTGGGTAGGTGTCTATCCGGGCATGAGTGAACCGATGTGCGAGTATATGGCCAGAATGGTTGTCGATGCCTGCAAGTGAAATCATTATAACAACTAACGAGAGTTCTTCAATGAGCAAACTGCCTGAAAATCTGTTTATTCTCGAGATGGCCAATAACCACATGGGAAACGTCGATCATGGTATCGAAGTTATCAGGGCTTTCGGTGATGTCTGCCGGAACTACCCGTTTCCTGTAGCGTTCAAACTTCAGTACCGTGACCTTGATACCTTTATCCATCCATCGATGCAGGGGCGCGACGATATCAAGTATATCAAGCGATTCTCAGAAACCCGCCTGCAGAGAGATGATTTCGACCGTCTGGTGGAAGAGATGAAAAGCGAGGGTTTCATAACCATGTCAACTCCCTTCGATGAACCTTCGGTTGACCTGATCGAATCCCAGAATCTTGATTGTATCAAAATTGCGAGTTGTTCTTTCAATGACTGGCCGCTTCTCGAGCGGGTGGTCTTGTCGGACCAACCGGTCATTCTATCAACAGCCGGGGCGAAACTTGAGGATATTGACAAGGTCATCAGCTTCATGCAGCATCGCCAGAAAGATTTTGCCATTCTGCACTGTGTTGGTGAATACCCTACCCCCGATGAGAAGCTTCATCTTTCCCAGATCGATTATCTGCGTCATCGTTATCCTGGTGTACGCATCGGCTTTTCAACACACGAGAATCCGGAAAACACCGATATTGTGAAGCTTGCCATAGCCAAAGGGGCATCGATTTTCGAAAAGCACGTCGGCTTGCCGACAGCGCAATATCCGCTTAATGCCTATTCGGCATCGCCTGCACAGGTCGATGGATGGCTTGCCGCTGCAAGATACGCTTTGCTCCTGTGTGGTGAGGGCGCGACTCGTCTGCCTGTCAATCAGCAGGAGGCGGACAGCCTCCGCTCCTTGCGCAGAGGGATGTTTGCCCGAAGAAAAATCATAGCCGGTGAGGAGATCGAACAGAAAGATATTTACTTTGCCTTTCCACCAGAGGAGGGGCAGTTCACGGCCAACGACATGAGCAAGTATGCCCGGTTTACTACGGTATCGGATATCGAACCCGATGTTGCCGTTTCACCGGCCAACGCGAGCCTGGTAGATACCCGCAGTCAGGTTTGGGATATTGTCAGCAAAGTGAGAACTTTTCTCAGAAACAGCAGTGTGGTTGTGCCTGGAAGCGCCGATCTTGAGATTTCCCATCATTACGGACTGGATCGCTTTGACGAAGCAGGGTTGACCATGGTGACGGTCGTCAACAGGGATTACTGCAAGAAGCTGCTGGTGACCCTGCCAGGACAGTACCATCCCGAACAGTACCATGAACAGAAAGAGGAGACCTTCCATGTTCTTCATGGAGAGGTTGAGCTGATTCTGGACGGTGTCGGCAGGGTGCTTCATCCTGGTGATGTGCTCACTGTTGAACCGGGGGTGCGCCACGCATTCAGAAGCAGTACTGGTTCAGTGATCGAGGAAATTTCAACGACCCATTTCAAACAGGACTCGTTTTATACCGATTCCGCTATCATGGAAAACAAGCAACGAAAGACCCTTTTAACCTATTGGATGGAGTGAATGCCGTGCAGGAAGTGTATCGTGTAGCAGATTATATCGCTGATTTCATCGTTGCCCAGGGTGTCGGACATGTCTTTCTTTTGCCGGGAGGCGGAGCCATGCATCTGGTTGACGGGGTAGGCAGGAATGAGCGTTTGCAGGTGGTGCCCTGTTCGCATGAACAGGGAGCATCGATTTCAGCCGAAGCCTATGCAAGGGTTAATGAGAATATCGGCGTCGCCATGGTTACCTCGGGCCCGGGGGCGACCAACGCCATCACGGCGGTCGCTGGTGCCTGGATTGAATCGGTACCGTTGGTGGTGATCTCCGGGCAGGTGAAACGTGCCGACATGATGCTTGGCATGCCAGTGAGACAGAAAGGTGTTCAGGAGGTCGATATCGTCACTATGGTCAGAAGTATCACCAAGTATGCCATAACGGTACAGAGGCCAGAAGATATCCGTGCGGTTCTGGAGGAAGCTTTCCATAGTGCTCGCGAGGGTCGTCAGGGTCCGGTCTGGATCGACGTACCTCTTGATGTTCAGGGGTCCCCGATGGAAGGAATCAATCTTGAACCCTGGAACGGGCCTAAAGCTGAGCAATCGACGGGTGAGTCTCCTGATCACTTCGACCAGCTCCGGAGTCTCATTGAAAAGTCCGTGCGGCCACTGATTCTCGCAGGTCACGGTATCCGTCTTTCCGGAGCGGCAAGGCGATTCAGGGAGGTCGTTGAAAAGCTGGGCATTCCTGTGGTGACAACCTGGAATTCGCTCGACCTGCTCCCTTACGATCATGATCTGAATATTGGACGACCAGGGGTCGTCGCCCTGCGTACCGCGAATTTCGCCGTACAGAACTGCGATCTCCTGATCAGTATCGGAAGTCGGCTCGACAACGTAATCACAGCATTCAATCCCCGAGGTTTTGCCCGTGCGGCAAAAAAAGTGGTCGTCGATATCGATCGTAACGAGATCGACAAGCTCGACATGGCCATCGATCTGAAAGTGGTCTCTGACGCCGGTACCTTTATTGCTGGACTGGGAGCTCTGAAAACGATTGACCATCGCCCCTGGCAAGCATGGAAGCAGCGTTGCCTTGACTGGAAACAGCGGTTTGGAGTCAGGAATGAGAAGACATTCGCATCTTCCGGTGAGATCACCCACTATCAGTTTATCGATGCTCTTTCCGATGTTGTTGAGTCAGGTTCGATCGTCAGTTCCGGAAGTTCCGGACTCGGCGTCGAAGTGTTCTATTCGGTGTTTCGCAACAAGGAGGGGCAACGGGTGTTTCTGACTTCAGGTCTCGGATCGATGGGTTACGGACTTCCGTCGGCCATTGGCGCCTGTTTTGCCAACGGATGCAAGCCTATGGTCGCTGTCGAAACCGACGGAAGCCTGCAACTCAACATCCAGGAGTTTGCGACCATGCGCTCTTTCGGCCTGCCGATCTGCTTGTTTGTGATGAACAATAGCGGCTATGCCTCTATCAGGAATACCATGAGGAACTATTTCAAGGGACGGTATGTCGGTACGGGGCCGGAGGCAGGCCTGTTTCTTCCGGATCTCGAAAAGGTCGCAGCAACCTACGAGCTTGGTTATGCAAAGGTCGATGATGCAGGCTCGCTTCATGAGCAGCTCGCCGCTATCCTTGCTCAGCAAAGGCCGATGATTGTCGATGTCAGGCTCGTGAAGAACGAGTCGCTCGAACCCAAGGTTTCAGCGATACCGCAGCAGGACGGTTCGATGATTTCCATGCCGATGGAGGACATGAGTCCCTTGCTGCCACTGGAGCTGCTTGAAAAGGAGATGATTGTTCCCCTGAGCGCTGAGAGCAGAAAAGTAACGTTAAGATAGGCCTTGGCAGCGTTTGGTCGAGGTACATCAAGCCATCAAGAAATTGGAGCATTGAGTTATGCATTTTTGCCGGGTATGCGGAAACCGGACCTTTGAAGCGCCACTGATCCGTTTGACGGGAATGCCGGCTTCAGCCCAGGGATTTCCTGATGACAGGACGCTCCACGATGATTCCGGCTGTGATGTCGAAGTGCTTCAGTGCTCTTCGTGCGGGCTGGTGCAGATCCCAGGTCAGCCCGTTCCCTACTATCGGGAGGTGATCAGGTCTGCGTCGATATCTCCCGAAATGCAGGCGTTCCGGCGCGATCAGTTTCGAAGGCTGGCCGATAAATACGGGCTCCATGGTCGTCGGCTTCTTGAGATTGGTTGCGGAAAAGGGGAGTATCTGTCACTGCTCAGGGAAACCGGTATCGATGCATGGGGGAGCGAGTATGCTCCTGCATCAGTTGAGTATTGCCTTGACGTCGGCCTTCCGGTTATCAGAACGTTTCCTGACAATCCGGATGACACGATCTCCGGCGCCCCTTTTGATTCCTTTGCAAGCTTTAATTTCATGGAGCATTGGCCCGATCCGAATGCTGTACTCCGAAGTGCTTCCCGGAATCTGGTTGATGGTGGTATTGGTCTGGTAGAGGTGCCCAATTTTGACATGATCGTCAGATCGGCGATGTTTTCAGAATTCATTCCGGATCATCTGTGCTATTTTACCAGGGAGACCTTGATGTTTGCCTTGCACTATAACGGATTCGAAGTACTGGAAAGTGATGTTCTCTGGTACGATTACATTATTTCTGCGGTCGTCAGGAAACGCCAGCCGCTGAATCTCGGTTATTTCGTAAAGAAGCAGGAACAGATTACGACTGAAATCAGCGAGTTCCTCGATCGTTACCCGGCAATGTCTGTGGCTGTGTGGGGTGCAGGTCACCAGGCACTGGCCGTGATGGCAATGGCGGGTCTTGGTGGAAAAATTCTCTATGTTGTCGATTCGGCCCCTTTCAAGCAGGGCAGGTATACGACGGCAACCCATATTCCGATTGTTTCTCCTTCCGAACTGACCGCTCGTCCCCCAGCGGCCGTTATGGTTATGGCTGCAAGCTACTCGGATGAGGTCGTCGGTACCCTGCAAAAGAGTTATCCTGCCACGATCGATGTTGTTGTTCTGAGAGATGATGGTCTGGAGCGCGTCAGGTAATAAAGAGGTGATTGTCAATTCAAAGTATCAGCGTCATGGCAAACGAGAAGCAGTGTGAAGAGGTGAAGTTTGGAGTTACCAAGTTCGAGGAGAACAAACGGCGCGATTTCCTGAAGCTGCACAAACCGAAGGTGTACGAGAAGGTGATCCGTTTCAATGACAAGCTTGCCCGTGGTGAAGGGGTGCCGATTATACAGTTCCAGTATAATTATCAGTGCAACCTTCGTTGTCGCCACTGCTCCATTGAGAAATTCCACATGAAACGCAAGGATGAGCGTGAGAGCGGGAGGCGATATTTCCAGATGGACGATGTTCGTGAACTGTCGCGCCAGGCCGATGAGATGGGCCTTTCCACGATCGTTATTACTGGTGGCGAGCCACTCTCCTTCAAGGATTTCGATGAGCTGGTTGCGGCGATCGATCCGGAGAAGTTCTGGATTGTTTCCGACACGAATGGCTGGTTCCTTGACGATGATCGGGCCAGGCACCTGAAAAGCATCGGTGTTGACAAGATCCAGTTGAGCCTTGACGGGGCTGATCCGGAAACTCACGATGCGTTCCGCAGGCAGCAAGGCTCCTGGCAGCGCGCTATTAATGCGGTCAGAGCATGCCAGAAAGCCGGTCTGCACATCATTCTCTCAACGGTCGTTTGGAAAGATCGTGCGAAATCGAAGGAGTTCCACGAATTTCTCGAAATGGCCAAACAGCTCGGCGTCGGAACCTATGTCACCTACGCGAAGCCGACGGGAGCCTTCGAAGGGCGATACGATCAGCTGGTTACGCCGGAAGATACCGATTACATCAGGATGCTGGAAGAGCAGTATGATGTGTTTACCCACATGACGCCCTCCTATGGAATGGATATTGGCTGTATAGCGGTCAAGAGAATTCTGCCTGTCACCAGGTACGGTGATGTGCTTCCCTGCCCGTACATTCCGATTTCGCTTGGCAACTTTTTTGAGGAGAGCCTGAAGGAGATCGTTGAGCGGGGCCTCAATCTGAAATGGTTCGATCCTAAGGTCAAGATGCCCTGTATCTGCGGCGAGGACCGGTATTTCATCGACAAGGTGATGAGTAAAACCTGGGGAGATGTCGGCGTTCCCGTGCGGTACAGTGAAATTTTCACCTCCAATGACTACGTGCATCCAGAAAAGGAGAAGAGCCTGGCCGACGCGCTTCGTGGATCCGAAGTGGATCGTGACTTCGGGGGTGAAGGCCAGAGTGCGTCAAACGAAGAAATTGAGATGATCATGACTGCGGACGGCATGGTACCGATTACCTGGGCTCCTCCTGAAGACATCAACTACCCGCATCAGCTCGAAGGTATGCCGGATGCGATCAGGGATGAAGAAGGGATTCCGGAAGTCTGGGATGCTCCATCGAACCGCCGGGAGCGGATGAAGCAGCAGCATGAACCTGGAGCATGAGCTTCATGGCAACCCGTTGATTCATGCACAATATCATGGAAGACAGCAATCTCATCAGGGATGATCTCGATCAGATCGTCAGCGACACCGAAACACTCTGGTCATCGCTGAGGGGAGAGCGTCTCTTCATTACCGGAGGAACCGGATTTTTCGGAAAATGGTTTCTCGAAAGCTTCATCAGGGCCAATGAACGTCTGGGGCTCAATGCCCAGGCTGTCGTGCTGACCAGGAATCCTGAATCTTTTTGTCGTGAGATGCCCCGGATTGCAGCCAATTCCGCCATTGGACTGCATGTTGGCGATATCAGGGAGTTCTCATATCCCGACGGGGAGTTCTCGCACATCATTCACGCATCGACAACCTCGGCAGTGGCAACCTATAACCATGAACGTCCTGTCGACAAATTTACCACCATCGTTCATGGAGCCCAGCGGGTTTGTGAGTTTGCTTCACGATGTGGCTGCCGGAACATGCTTCTCACCAGTTCGGGATCGGCGTATGGTTCCCAACCGGAAAATCTTCCGTTTATGCCAGAATCTTACACTGGAGCACCCCTGGTGACGACTCCAGAGGCATCAGCGCTTGGAGAGAGTAAACGCATTTCCGAACTTCTGGCCTGCATGTATGGTGAGCAGTACTCATTTGAGGTCAAAATTGCAAGGTGTTTCAGTTTTGTCGGCCCTTATCTGCAGCTCGACATCCACTATGCGATCGGTAATTTTATTCAGGCAGCCCTTGCAGGGCGACCTTTGGTTGTTCACGGCGACGGGACGCCACTCCGCTCCTATCAGTACACTGCTGACCTCATGACATGGCTCTGGACGATCATGTTCAAGGGGGAGAGCCGACGGCTTTTCAATGTGGGGTCGATGGATGCGATTTCGATTGGCGACCTGGCGCATCTGGTTGCTGACTGTGCCGGCAACAGAAGCGAGGTGCACATTGAAGGGGTACCGGTGCGGGGACAAATGCTCAATAGCTATATTCCGGATACAAGGCGCGCAGAGGAGGAGCTTGGGCTCCGGCAGCGTGTCGGGCTCCGGGAAGCTATCATGAAGACTATGGAGTTTTATGGTGAATACATCGCCAGCTGAGTCTGAGAATTGCAAAAGACGAGTCTGTGATAGAGAGAGTCTCAGGTCGCATCTCGATGCCCTTGAGTCCTGTATCGACAATCCCGCGATTGGATTGCCTGAAGAGATATTTCTTTTTGCCAGCTCAATTGTTCCTCTGGTCAATGTCGATCTTCTTATCAGGGATGATGACGGACGCACCCTTCTGACCTGGCGGGAAGACCGGTTTTCGGGAGCCGGATGGCATATCCCGGGAGGGATCATCCGATACAAGGAGAAGATTGCAGACAGGGTCGCCAAGGTTGCCCTGACTGAATTGTCGACAGTCTTGATGCCAGACCCGGTGCTTCTTGCGGTCAATGAATTTCATATTCCCGGCAGACGTGAGCGTGCGCATTTTATTTCGTTTCTTTATGAGTGCCGTCTCGATGGATGTCCCAATCCGCAGATGGCCTCTTTTTCCGGAGTCCCGGTACCGGGACAGTGGCGATGGTTCAGTAGTGCTCCGGCAGATATTCTGTCTTGTCATCGGGTGTACGAAGTGTATCTGTAATCAAGAAAACAGGAAGGAATTTACAGCGTGGTTGATCAGACAGCACAGACCGGGTTTTCAGGACTTCTGAAAAAAGTGGAAGAGCATGGCAGTTCCGATGTCATTTTTGATCTCGACGGAACGCTGATCGATTCCGCTCCCGGCATTTTTGGAACGATCAGCCATGTTCTTGCCTCGAAGGGCATCACTCCGGTTCGACTGTTAGATCATTCGATTGTGGGACCGCCACTGGAAACCATGTTTGAAGAGCTTCTTGCGGAGCATGACCGGGTGTCTATGGAGCCTCTCATTGAAGGCTATAAAAGGCAGTACGACCAGGAGGGTTACAAGGAGAGCCGTGTTTTCGATGGAGTCGAAGAGGCGCTGTCTTCACTTGCAACTCTCGGTGCCAGGATGTATATCGCCACCAACAAACGACAGACGCCCACTCTTGCTATTTTGCACTATTTTGGGTGGAAGAACATCTTTTCAAGTGTCTATGCCGTCGACTCACATGGAACGAGGTTCAGAAGCAAAGCCGAAATGCTGGACGTAATGATAACCAACGAGCGGTTACAGAGAGAGCTGGTGTTGTATGTCGGTGATACGAAAAACGACGAGACAGCGGCAGCGGTAAACAGGATTGCCTATTATCATGCATTCTGGGGCTATGATCACGCATGAGCACGGAATGTCCGGAAGAGAGGATTCATGATGAATCGGCAGGAACCTCGGTTTCTCAGTTATTCTCGTCTCGATACCGTGATAGTCGCTATCTCGTTGCTGCCGGGTGGAACACCCTTTTCGGATACCTTACCGGGGTTGGTCTGTATTCAGCACTATCTGAACAACTCCATGTCACGGTGATTGGGTTTATCGGAAATTTCATTTCGATTACGATGTCTTTTGTTGTCTACAAGCTGATGGTGTTCAGAACAAAAGGGAATTGGATTTCGGAGTATATCAGGTGCAACATTGTTTATGGCTCCGGAACCGTTGTCGGAATCGCGCTTCTCTGGTTTCTGGTCGATTACGTAAAGTTTTCGATATGGATAGCCCAGTTTCTGATTATTTTTGTAACAGCGGCCATATCCTATTTCGGTCACAAAGGATTCACGTTCAAACGATAAAACGATCAGCATGAACAGTCTCGGGAAAAAGAGGATCAGCATCGTCTCACCCTGCTTCAATGAAGCAGAAAACATCGATGAACTGTATCGGCAGGTATCGGATGTGATGGAGGCGAATGATCGATATGACTATGAATTCATACTGATTGACAATGCATCGACTGATGCGACGGTCAGGAAGATCAAGGAAATTGCCAGGAAAGACAATCGGGTGAAACTGATAGTCAACTCCCGTAATTTCGGCCATATCCGTTCACCCTTTCACGCAATTCTGCAAACTAATGGCGATGCATGTATCGTGATGGCATCAGATTTGCAGGATCCACCAGAGATGATTCAGGAACTTATCAGAAAATGGGAAGAGGGCGCACATATCGTGGTTGCGGTCAAAAAAGAGAGCAAAGAGAGCCGGTTGATGTTTGGTACCAGGAAGCTGTATTACAGTTTACTGAAAAAGGTGTCAGATGTGAACATCATCCGTAACTACACCGGTTTTGGTCTTTATGACAAACGGATTGTCACTATTCTCAGAGAGATACCCGATCCCTATCCGTTTTTCAGGGGGATTATCGCCGAGGTTGGTTTCAGGGTGGAGACGGTACTCTATTCCCAGCCACGCAGAGAGCGAGGTATAACGAAAAATAACTTTTATACCCTGTACGACATCGGTATTCTCGGAATTATCAGTAATTCAAAAATTCCCTTGCGGCTTGCGACGCTGTTCGGATTTATTCTCTCGTTTTTCAGTTTTCTCATCGGAATCGGCTATCTCATAGGGAAGCTTATTTTCTGGGACAATTTCCAGGCAGGGATAGCACCCATGCTTATCGGAAATTACTTCTTTTTCGGGATCATGTTGTTTTTTGTCGGTATTCTTGGTGAATATGTCGGAGCCATTTACACCCAGGTACTCGCAAGACCTCGCGTTTATGAACTTGAAAGGGTTAATTTTGATTAAAATGCGGCTCTTTGATAATTTAAATTAAAATTATTTAGTTCACAATAATACTTAATGTATCATGGATATTTTAATTGTTTTAGATCATGAGGATAAGAAAAAGCTTCAAAAAGATATTGAAAAAATTTTAGTTGCGAACATGCAATATAATTTTCAGATCTATGTTATTTGTAATAGTGCTGATTTACTTGAAGTTGCAAACAGATATTCTGATAAAATTGAAATACTTCGGTCTTGCGATACTGCGGCAGCAATTGCTTATCTCGCGGACAGAGTATCTTATGACTTGATGTTGGTTTGCACGGATAAGTCAATGTTTAATAAGCAAAAGGTGCTCAAGGCTGTTGCATTATTTGAAAAAAAGAAAAAGCAGGTTGAGAAAGTTGAAGATAATGTGCCACTTGTGAGTATATGTATTTATAATTACAATTATGGGCGATATTTAGCTCAGTGTATCCAGTCGGTACTGGATCAATCATATACGAATATAGAGTTATGTATTTCTGATAATGATTCGACAGATGATTCATGGTCAATAATATGTAACTTTGCGGAGAGGTATCCTGATAAGCTCAAGATAATAAAGAATTCATCAAACAAAGGAGCAGG
>JAAXWL010000046.1 GCA_013334975.1 Chlorobiaceae bacterium | reverse complement strand
CAATAAATGCAAGTCTCAATGGTCTGAAAAAAATTGGGGACGGTCTTAAATACCCCGGCCCCAATACCCACCAGCCTCAACGACCAATACTTGTCTGTAACTCCTGCAAACGCTTCTCAAGTTCGTCGATCTTCGATTTCATCTCACCAAGCCCGCGAACCTGCGCCTCCTGGCGGAGTTGATCACGCATGAGCTGGGCAGGGACACCTCGAATGGCCTGCCCGGGTTGGGTGAAAGATTTCGATATACCCGCTTTGGCGGCAACCGAAGTCCTGTCGGCAATTTCAAGATGCCCGGCAAAACCGACCTGTCCACCAATCAGACACTGGCGTCCGATTTTCACACTGCCGGAGACACCCGACTGCGCAGCGATAACCGTATCGGCGCCAATCCGGCAATTGTGGGCGACCTGAACAAGGTTGTCGAGCTTGACCCCCTTTTCGATAACCGTAGAGCCCATGGTTGCCCGGTCGATGGTTGTATTGGCTCCGATTTCGACATCATCTTCGATCTGCACCGTGCCCATCTGCGGTATTTTGATATAGGAGCCATCTTTCTGTGGAGCAAAACCAAAGCCATCAGCCCCTATGACCGTACCGCTGTGAATGATGACCCGGTCACCGATAACCGTGCCGTCATAACAGGTCACCAGCGGATAGAGGATACACCCGGATCCGACGGTGACATCATCCAGAAGCACCGTATTGGGGCCGATCACCGTATCGTCACCGATCACGCAGCGCTCACCGACGACAGCATGTTCGCCGATCGAGACGTTTCGGCCAAAGCTGGCGGATAAAGCCACGGAAGCCGAAGCGGCAATACCGGGAGCGGCTACTCTGCGACTGGCGGAAAACTGCTTGAGCAGAAAAACAAATGCCGTGTAGGGATCACTGACTTTCAGGAAGCTCACTCCGGGAGCAGCATCATCAAGAGGTGCCTTGTGATGAACGATCACCAGCGAAGCTCCGGTAGTAGCAATATGACGGTAATACTTTTCATTCGAGACGAAACTGACCTGGCCTGCAACGGCCTCTTCGATCTTCGCCGGCCCCGTAATTTCGATATCGTCTGCTCCGGCGAGCTCCACAGAATCGAAATACCCCCCGAGAAAGGTTTTGATGTCCGCTATCTTCATGATCTGCTGACTGACACGAGAAGTCAGAATTTTTACTAATTAATTTAATCCGTTTTGCTATATTGTGGATCGCTTACCGATCCGGTTGTGACAAGCGACCTCTTGACCGGTGAGCGAAGATGCAGGCGTAATATAATTCGTTTCATCAGAAAAAGCAGTGAGCGATGGAAACACCAATTAAAATTTTCGCTGGGCGCAGCAACCCGGGACTTGCGGAAAAAATTGCCGCTTATCTTGGCATGCCTTTATGCGATGCGAAGGTGGAGAACTTCTCCGACGGCGAAATTTCGGTCAACTATTTCGAGTCGATCAGGGGATCGGATATGTTCATTATCCAGTCCACCAACCCCCCGGCTGACAATCTGATGGAGCTGCTCATCATGATCGATGCGGCAAAGCGCTCTTCGGCGGCACGGATCACTGCGGTCATGCCCTACTACGGCTATGCCCGTCAGGACAGAAAAGACAAGCCGCGCGTCGCCATCACCGCCAAGCTGGTCGCCAACCTGCTCACCCAGGCCGGCGCCGACAGAATACTGACCATGGACCTGCATGCCCCGCAGATTCAGGGCTTTTTCGATATTCCCTTTGATCACCTCTATTCAAGTGTTGTGCTGATCGATCATGTCAAGAACATGGACATCGCCAACAATCTTGTTGTCGCCTCTCCCGATGTCGGTGGCGTCAAGCTGGCCCGTAAATTCGCCTCGGAGCTTGGCACCGAACTCGTTATCGTCGACAAGCGCCGTCCGAGAGCCAACGTTGCCGAAGTCATGAACATCATCGGCGATGTGAAGGGCAAGAACGTCCTGCTCGTCGATGACATGATCGACACCGCAGGCACCATAGTCAATGCCGCCAAAGCCATAAAAGAGGCTGGTGGCCTGAAAATCTACGCTGCTGCCACCCACCCTATCCTTTCAGGGCCGGCCGTCAAGCGTATCAACGAATCGGTTTTTGAAAAGGTCATTGTGACCGACTCTCTGGTTTCCGGGCACGAATATTGCCACAAACTCGAAATAGTCACCATCAGCAACCTGTTCGGCGAAGCCATCAAGAGAATCTATGACGGAGAATCGGTCAGTTGTCTTTTCGACAGCAAAAACATCACGTTCAAGATAACCAACCACCATTAACAATAAGCGTTAACAGTTAAAGGAGCCAGAAGAAGAAGATGGAAACACGAGCATTGTCTGTGAACCTTCGCGAAGTGAAGAAAAATAAAGCGGCAAAACTGCGCAAAATAGGCCTGATTCCTGCCGTCGTCTATCATAAAGGAGATGAAACCATTGCTATCAGCGTCGATGAGATCACTCTGGACAAACTTGTCCACTCATCGGAATCGCACATGATCGACCTTGAGTACCCCGATGGAAAAACCATACGCTCTTTTATCAAGGATCTGCAGTTCCACCCCGTGACCGACAAGGTCATTCATGTCGATTTTCAGCGCTTCTCGGCAGACGAAGTGCTTGAAATGGAAGTACCGATCCATCTGGAAGGCGAGTGCCCCGGCGTCAAGATCGGCGGTGGTAAAATCCAGATCAATATGCACACCCTGACCCTCAAAGGATTGCCGGCAAACATGCCGGAACACCTCTCCATCGAGATATCGACACTCGAACTCGGTCAGACCCTGCATATTCGCGACATCCAGGTTCTTGCACCGGAAGGCGTCATGATACTCGGAGACGCCGACGCATCCGTCATTTCGGTCATGGCCCCCAGAAAAGAGACTGAAGCTGCAACCGAAGAGGGCGCTGCTCAGGCCTGATTCAGCTCCGACCCCACGATTACGGGATAAAACGAGCTGCCTTTCTCCGGAAAGGCAGCTTTTTTTTCGTTTTGTGGTTGCATTCGATCGCCAGGTATCGTTTTTTTGAGAAGTAAGCTGAGACAGATTATTCCCTAATTCAAGATGGTTGCACAACGACCGAATGACGTATCGATACCACTCCTGTACCGCATAGTACCAGGAGTTGGCCTCCTCTATGCTGGCAAAAAAGCTCCCGGGCTGTTTTACCTCCTCGCCTTCACCGCTTACCTGACCCTGCTTGCCCTGAGTTTCGACCTGTTTGTCCTGAGCGTCCGTTCCCTGCTTACCGGTCTGGCTCTCCTGACCCTCTCATCGGTCAACTTCCGCCAGATATTCACCCCTGAGCTGCTTGAATTCTGGATTGCCGCCCTCACCATCATCATCGTTCCACTGCTGCTGCTCGTCTTTTCGACACGCTCCCTGCGCAGAACACTTCTGGAACAAAAAGAGACTGCAGAAGCCGGAGCGCTCAGCCTGTGGCAACTCGGCATGATCTCCTTCAAACGTAACGGCATATCGCTGGCTGCATCGATGGTGATCTTTATCCTCTATTCGGTCGCTTTTCTGGCTCCGTTTCTGGCTCCCTTCAGTCCTTTCGACCAGCAGGATTTTCTCGTCACCGCCTACCAACCCCCTCTGACCCGTCTGGACGCTCTGGTGCTCAGCCATAAACGCCCCGTCATCATTCCGAGAAGAGCCGGAAGCGACGCAGTCTCCCGGCTGAGTAATACCCTGATCACCGACAGCCAGAAATTACGGTCGAGAAACCTCGAATTCTCTCTGAAATTCATCAACAGCTATCGCATCGAGGGTAACCGTATCCTCTTCAGTCAGGGCATGAGGCAAAAAAGCCTCCCGCTGACAGCTCTCCACGATTTTACAGGAAAATCCGGTACCGCTGCCACTGGCAAACCGGGATACATCGTCACCAAAACCTTTCTGCTCGGCACCGACCAGTATGGACGGGACATCTTCAGCCGGGTCATCTACGGTTCAAGAATATCACTCTCCATCGGCTTCCTTGTTGTGCTCATCTCGGTCACGCTCGGAACCGTCATCGGCATCTCATCGGGCTATTTCGGCGGCTGGGTAGACAATATCCTCATGAGAATCGTCGATGTGCTGATCGCCTTCCCTGCGCTCTTTCTCATTCTCATCATTATCGCCACCTTCGGCAACTCCATCTACCTGATCGTCATCACCCTGTCGTTCACCGGCTGGATGGGGGTAGCGCGAATCGTCCGGGGTCAGGTACTTTCGCTCAAGGAGCAGGAGTTCATCCTTGCTGCGAAATCGCTCGGCCTCTCCAGCCCCCGAATCATTTTCCGCCACCTGATGCCCAACACCCTGACGCCTGTTATCGTCGCGGCGACCCTGAGAATCGGCAGCATCATCCTCACGGAAGCAGGGCTCTCTTTTCTCGGACTCGGCGTCCAGCCGCCCACGCCGAGCTGGGGCAACATCATCAACGAAGGACGCGACAGCCTGCTGAACCACTGGTGGATTTCGACCTTTCCCGGCATTGCCATCCTGAGCACCGTGGTCTGCTTCAACCTGATCGGCGACGGCATTCGAGACGCCCTCGACCCGAGGATGCGCGGATGAGCATCTACTTCGAAAACGATCCACCGCAATGGGAGGTTCTCGATTCGACCTACCTGCACCGCCGCCCCTGGCTCACCCTGCGTCAGGACAAGGTCAAGCTCACCAGCGGCAGAACAATCGATGATTACTACATTCAGGAATTCCCCTCATGGGTCAACGTACTCGCCATCACCCCTGACCGGCAAGCCGTGCTCGTCCGGCAGTACCGGCACGGTCTGGGAACTGTTGCGTTTGAACTGCCCGCTGGTGTTCATGAGACAGGAGAGTCGTTCCTTGAGGCGGCCCAGCGGGAACTGCTTGAAGAGACCGGCTACCGTGGAGGAACCTGGTCACCCCTGATGGAACTGAGCCCGAACCCTGCCCTCCAGACCAACCTCTCCTACACCTTTCTTGCCGAAGGTGTCCAAAAAACCGGGGAGCAGCAACTCGACGCAACCGAAGAGATCACCGTCCATCTGGTGCCACTCGATGCGCTCCACTCACTGATTATGGACGGAGCGATGGTGCAGGCGCTTCATGCGGCTCCGGTACTGAAATACCTCTTGCAGAACTCCCTTGGCTGAATCCGGTGGTATGCCATGAAAAAACAGAGACAGCTCGAACTGCTCGAAGAGGCAATCAACGCAACCGGACATAAGGTCAGGTACGAAAAAGGCAGTTTTATCGGAGGGGACTGCAGGGTAAGGGAGAACATGATCGTCGTGGTCAACAAATTTCTGCCGGTCGAGGGCAAAATCGCCACCCTTGCTTCGGTACTCAGGAAAATCAATCCTCCCGGACTCTCCCCCGATGTCGCAAATATTCTTGACTCCCTGACCAAAAACGACCTTTTCAGCCGGCAAAGTATGTAGTGTTTTGTCAAGCTTATACTGGCGTATTTTAAAGTGCCATTGACTTATCCAGATAGAAATCGGGATCAGGATCGAAATCGATTATTTTTGTGAAAACAGAATACCGGCCTCTGGCTTTATCGGTCTGATTATCAGATGGTTATGACAATTAACCACAATTCACAGTGAGTTTTGTTTCAGCCTCTTCAAGTGGAACTCGATACCGATACCGATTTGGATACCGATTTCGATGATAAAGGATATTCCGACTATTTTCCGTTGACGTAAAAGTAATCCAACATCAACTACTCAATGGCTGCAAGACCTTCACCACTCTTTGTCGCTGTCGCTGTCCTTCTCCGTCTCCTTCTCGATAACCCGATACCGATAAAAAATATTTCAGATGCACCGGTCAATACCAGGCCGTCTGACGGCTCTTCGAACGCACCTCAACCACAGGCCGTGACTTTGCATACCTATCCAGCAAGGCGCGTTGAGCCTGAGTCATGAAGGAGCCCGGTACCAGCAGAAGCCTTCGTGGAGTGGCAGTGGCCCTCCACGAATCGAGCCGCTGCCACTCCCTCCCGGTAAAATGGTATATCCAGAACACCACATCGGCCCCATCCGCCCGCTGCCCTTCGAGTCTCTCCATACCCGAGACGAGCAAAAGAGAACGAACCTTGCTGTCGATCCTGACCACCTTGTCATCCAGCCGCCGGACAACGAAGGTACGGCGAACGGAGCTTCCTGAAGCGGATGCCAGCAAAGGCGCCGGCAAAGTCTGCATCACGGAATCAGGAGTAAACACAGCAACCGCCTTTACCGGTGCAGCGACGCCCCACACCTCCGACTGCCTCCATATCCTCTCCCGGTTTCCCGTTCGTCTGCCAGCATCAACCAGACAGGTTTCGTTCCCGGACGAAAAAAGCACGGCCATATCCCTTCCAAGATTGACCGTCAGAACTCCCGGAGGAGTCGGAACCGGCCTGATCTGCTCATGCCACAACAGCAGGTTCAGCCCAACCAGAACCACAACAGCCGCTCTGCCCCACATTTTCTTGCCGATGGCATGAAAAGCTAAAGCGAAAAACAGATAAAACACGGCAACATCAAACAGATCTGGCCGTATCTCGATGCTCGCCATCGGCATCCTGCTGAAAAGATCTGTAAAAAAGAGCGTCAGACGGGCAAAAAACCAGGTACTTGCACCAAAAACCGATGCAAGCCAACCGTTAAAACCATGAAAAAGGAACAGGGGAAGCGCCGCATACATGGCAAGATTCGAAAACAGTACCACCGGAAGATTAGCCACAATACCGGCAACTGAAAAGGTGCCGAAATAGAACGCAATCACCGGACTGACGCCAATCATAGCTGCAATGCTCACCGAGAAAGCGCTCCACACCAGGTGCAGAAGATACTGCAAAAGCCCGTTCCCCTTGGGCACCATCTTTGAAAAAGAGCTGTACAGAACCAGAATCCCCAGCACGGCTCCATTGGTCATCAGAAATCCCGGACTGAACAGATCGAAAGGATCGAGCAGAAGAATTACCAGATCGGAGGCCGCAAGAGAGTTCACTGGCCAGCTTTTCCGACCGAGGGTGCTGCCGGCAATCATCATGGCCGACATGATGGCTGCCCGTTTGATCGATGGGGCATTGCCGGTAACGAAACTGTACAAAGTAATCACCGACACAAGAATAACCATCGAGAGCCATCTGCCGGAAGAAGTCACCTTCAGGCGTTGCAGGCAGAGGTTGAGCGCATAGGCCAGCAAAACGACATGCAAACCCGAGACTGCCAGCACATGCGCCGTGCCGGTACGTCGAAACGCATCGTACAGCTCTTCGGAAAGATAATCGCGCTCACCGAGAATCATGCTCTTGACAAACTGACGCTCCTCTCCATCAGGAAGATTTTTGTCGAGAGCATCCGCGAGGTAACGGCGAAGTGGATTGACCACGCTCAGGTAGAGCGAAAAACCCTGCTTTGCTGACTCCCTCAGCACACGCCACGGCCCGGCACAAAAAAGCTGGAGATGCATGCCTTTCAAGCGATTCTGAAACCGCGGATCATACTCCCCCCGGTTCGCGGCAACCGGAATCAGCCCAAGCGCCCCTTTCACCCTGACAAACTCCCCCTCCTGATACTCCGACCGACCGTTATCCCCCTGCCGAACGATCACTTTTACCTTCTCCTTCACCTTTGTCGTACGTCCCGCTTCGAACACCTCGCTCACCTGCAATTGCAAGGTTGTGAAACCACTCCCATCGACTGGCCGCCCATCGATGAAACCTGAAAGAATCACCTCCCCTCCCGCCCATGAGAGGAGCGACGAAAGTGGCACAAGCCTGAACGACGCTGATGCGTGAAACCCGAATGCCGAAAAAACAACCGACAGATAACACAGCACCGACAGCAGCGAGAGCCTCCCTTTCGGCAGCCGGTTCCGGTCGACAACCCGCGTGATGAACACCATAAGGCAGGCGCCCAAAGCAATAAAAAACCAGGCCAGAGGAGTAACCGGCAGAGACACGCCCGCCATGATCCCGCCAACCGCAAAAAACAGCAGGCGCAGAGAGGGATGAGCCGAAAAGTAATACCGCATGGTCACGAGTGTTAGGCGGTTCTTTCAGCGAGACTCGATGAGCCCCGTTTGAGCACTCCGATCGTACCATCCACTACCGCTCAAGTAATCCTGTTCAGCATCAAACCAGGCAACGCTCCGGCTCATGATCCGTAACTCAAGCCTCCTTTCTTGATCGGTGCAACAGGATAATTTAGTATATTCGGGACACTTCTTTTTCAACCAGCGAAAACCTTATCAGGATGCTTGTCAGAGAGATACTCGAATCCAGAACCGAACCGGTATTCAGCCTCGAATTCTTCCCTCCCAAAAAGCAGGAAGACTGGGACAAACTCTTTGAAACCATCTCGCACCTCAACCCCCTCGAACCCTCCTACGTCAGCGTAACCTATGGAGCAGGCGGTTCGACACGCGAACGCACCCACAACCTGGTCACCCGTATCCAGCAGGAGACCGGCATCACGGTCGTCTCACACCTTACCTGCATCGGAGCTGAAAAAGATGAAATCGAAAGCGTCCTGAAGCTTTACCGTGAACATGGCATCACAAACGTACTCGCCCTGCGCGGCGACAAACCCGCCGACATCCCCACGCTTGAAGAGGCCACAAAAGATTTCCCGCACGCCATCGACCTGGTGCGCTTCATCAGGAAGCACTTCCCCGAAATGGGCATCGGTGTCGCCGGATTTCCCGAAGGGCACCCCGAGACTCCGAACCGCATGAAGGAGTTGGAATATCTGAAAGAGAAGGTTGACGCCGGAACCGACTACATCGTCACCCAACTCTTCTTCGACAACCGCGACTACTTCGACTACGTAGAGCGCTGCGAACTGGCAGGCATCACCGTGCCCGTCATCCCCGGCATCATGCCCGTCATGACAAAGAAAGGGATGATCCGCATGGGTGAGCTCGCACTCGGCTCCCGAATCCCCTCAAAGCTCCTCCGCAAGGTGCTCGAAGCCCAGGACGACAAAGAGGTCGCCCAGATCGGCATTGAATGGGCCACCAGGCAGGTACAGGAGCTTCTCGACCACAACGTCAAAGGCGTCCACTTCTACACCCTCAACCTCTCCGAAGCTACACTGAAAATTTTCAGAAATCTGAAGCGGGGGTAGTGTCGAGTCAACGGTAATGAGTCAGAATTTCTCTTCTCATCGAAATCGGTATCCAAATCGGGATCGGATTTCACTTGAAGAGGCGAAAGAAAAACTCACAAAGCATTATGGCTTATTGTGCCAGAGACCGGTTTTCTGTTTTCACATAATTAATCGATTTCGATCCCGATACCGATTTCGATCTGAATAAATTAATGACTCCGAAAAATAGGTCAGTTGAAGCTTGAATTGACAATAGGATCAAACCATATTATTCAGGAGGTCACGATATGTCAAAGGTCGTCTCGTCTTGATACAGGTCACGCAGCTCTTTCCGGAAAAGGAAGCTGAAAACGACCGGCAAAAATACCATCGACCGTCAGATCTTCGTCCCGCTCAACAATAATCATCCGCCCCTCAGCCCAGGCCCTAAAAGCACGTGAAACCTTCTCACTCACCGCACAGCTCGATCAGTCTGGAATAGACAATATCGAGCTTCTCTTCAGGTTGGGTGGAATCGATGAGGTCGTGGACGAGGTTCAGAGAGGCATCAAAGGTAGAGGTATCAAGCGTTGCCCCCTGTTTTTCCCAGAGCCTGACGATCTCTTTGGTTCGCTCGTTACTGATGGAGTTGTCAGAGGGATTGAACACCATGGCGATCTTTCCGGCAGCAGGTGGACGCTGCTTTGCCGCTTCTTCGACCATGAAACCAAGACGCAGTATCTCGGTGAGTGCTCGCCGTGAATAGCGGGGATAGGCATACGGGGGCGTAATTTCCTCTTTGAGTTTTTCATCCCACCATGACCATTGTTCCGGAAGCAACGAAAACAGGTTCATGACCGCTGCGGTCAACGGAACGGGAATCTGTCTGAAGCCGAACGCAGGGGAGATAATCACGGCACAATCGATGTCACGACGATGCTGCGCGGCCCATGCGGTCGTGACCCCGCCTGCCGAGATGCCCATCATCACCACCTTCTCCCCCACTCCCCTGCCAATGTCAACCACCTCGTCTGCATACGCAGCCAGTTCTCCGGCCCTGAGCGTCGACTGGTCGGTGTTCATGCGGTTTGCAAGGCCATGATGTGGAAGCGGTGCAATCAGGACGTTATCACCACGCTCGAAAAAGCGCTTGCCAAGCTCATGAAACTGTTGCGGGCAGTTCGTATATCCATGCACGAGAATCACTGTCCTGGCCGCTTTATGACCGTGAGTCATAAACTGAAGTGTGCAGAGCGGATTCATTGTTGCCACAGGCTCTTTTGCATGAAGATCGACGATCTTGCGGAGCGCTTCTTCATAACTGCCTGCAGGATGGGAGCGCGAGACGGGTTTCGGGAGGTTCCAGGGTTTGAGCAGCGCATACGCTGACGCAAGTACGGTTCCTGACAGGATGAGCAGAAACCCTGCCGACCTGAATGCGCTTTTCTTGTGTACGGTCATCGGCTCGTTTTAAATTATTCCAGATTATGACCCACCTGCACACATCAACCCGAAACTCATCGCTCAATGAACACCGTGAACGCGGTAAACGTCCATGCCTAAGAAACTCATGTACTGTTAGCGTACTATGATCTTCTTTTTTCGATTTGGATACCGATTTCGATACCGACCCCGATTTTTCAACTATCAACTATCAACTATCCATTGTCCATTATCCATTCTCATCCTGTCCAGCACGTCCACTCAGGTCATCCTCTTACACTTCATTCTGTACAAGCTGCGCGTAACTCTCGCGACGGCGAATCAGGGTGACCTTTCTGCCATCAACCATGACCTCGGCCGGGCGAAGCCGCCCGTTGTAGTTACTGCTCATGACTGCGCCATAGGCGCCGGATGAGAGCACGGCAAGAAGCTCTCCCTCGGCAGCGTCATCGATCGAGCGCTGGCGGGCGAAAAAGTCGCTCGATTCGCAAACCGGACCGACCACGTCGGCGACAATGCTCCTGTCGTGACGGGTAACGGCCAGCACTTCGTGATGGGAGTGGTAGAGTGCAGGCCTGATCAGTTCGGTCATACCGGCATCGACGATGAAAAACTCTTTTCCGGTGTGATTGCGCTTCCTGTAAAGAATTCTGGTCAGAATAAGCGATGCGTTGGCAGCAAGAAAGCGACCTGGCTCAAAAATAGCAGTCACCCCTTTGCCTTCAATCATCGGAATGAGCTTTTCAGCAAATCTGGTGATATCGGTTGCTGGCTTCTGCGGATCGTAGGTAACAGGGAAACCGCCGCCTACATCAAACCACTTGATATCGAATCCGAGATGACGAGCCGATTCGAGCACGTCGAGCAACTTCTGCGTTGCGGCAACATAGTACTCCGGGTCGAAAATCTGTGACCCTATGTGCATGTCAAGCCCCTGAAGCGAAAGATTCGGCAACTCTCTGAACAGGCTGAACACCTCGCCGAGTTCAGCTTCATCGATGCCAAACTTCTCCTTGCTGTCACCCGTGGTGATATAGGGATGCGTCTCGGCGGTCACGTTCGGATTGATCCTGATCGCCACACTGGCCACCACCCCCAGGCGCGAAGCGACCCGATCGATGGCCTTCAGTTCAGAAACCGATTCAGCCTTGAGCAGTAGCACACCCGAGGTGAGGGCATACTCGATCTCTGCTTCCGATTTCCCGATGCCGGCCATGATGATCTTTTCAGGAGCGACTCCGGCTGTCAGCGCCCGATAGAGTTCGCCTCCCGAATTGACATCGCAACCGCATCCTTCATCAGCAAGCGCCCGGATGACTGCAAGGTTGTAATTGGCCTTGACCGAATAACAGGTAAAGTGGGGCAAAGCTGTAAAAGCCGCCTCGAATGCAAGGTACTGGGCAAGCAGGCTCTGGCGACTGGTTACAAAAAGAGGAGTACCGAACTGCGCTGCCAGCTCGTTGAGCATGACGGACTCACAGCACAGGGTTCCGTCGGTGTAAGAGAAAAAATGACTGTCCAGCACGATGCGCCTTTATTTTAAAGTCGTTATTGAAGAATACCGGAAAATAAACCTTTCCTGATACTCAAACAAAAAAACACCGGGACTTGCATAATCAGCTCTTCAGGTGTATATTCGTACCTCCTTAATCAACCAACTGAGAGACGTTACTGATGGCAAAGGGTAAAGAGAACAGAATCATTATTACGCTTGAGTGTACCGAAGCGAAAAAGGAAGGCAAGACGGTATCGCGCTACACCACTACCAAGAACAAGAAAAACACCACGGAGCGGCTGATACTCAAAAAGTACAATCCGAATCTCAAAAGGCACACCGAGCACAAAGAGATCAAGTAATTAGCATTATCGTTCAAAAAATTTTATCTTCCCAAATAGGTTTTTTTGAATAATGGCAATGCCCGAATGGCGGAACTGGTAGACGCACTCGTTTCAGGGGCGAGCGCCGAGAGGTGTAGGAGTTCGAATCTCCTTTCGGGCACCAACTATCTGCAAGAGTCAAATGTGCTTGAAGGTTGGAATTGATGCAGTTTCACCTTTGTTTGTTTCAGACAGAAGATTTTGAATACAGGGTAAGCACCTTCGATAGAGGTGCTTTTTCTTTCTCCTTTTTTAATATCTAAACCGTTGCGGTAGTGGATCATACAAAAATCAATCTCATCGTTCGCCTGCAGCACATCGACAACAGGATCGAAAGTATCATGAGTCTGCAGAAGGGCCTGCCGGAGGAGATTTCTGCCCTGGAAGAGGATATCGCTTTCACGGCGCGCCAGATCGAGGCCAGAAAAAAAATCGCTGATGATCACCAGAAACTGCGTGAAAAGCTGAACGGCACCATTTTCGACTGCAAGGAAAAGATCCGCTCGTTCAAGGAAAAGCAGACCCTTGCCCGCAACAACAAGGAGTATGACGCTCTATCCAAGCAGATCGAGTACGAAGAAAAAGAGATCGCACAGGCTGAAATCCAGCTTCAGGATATTTCGCATACCGAACATCACGCACTGGAACTTCAGAAAAAAGGTCGGGATCTGATCGCCGAAAACCGTTATGACGAAATTTCAGAGGAGATGATGCCTGATGACGTCCTTCAGCAACAGGTCGAAGACCTCAGCGAACAGGTCAAGCTGAAAAAAGATGAGCTGGAGAGCATTGTCATCGAAACATCCGAAGAGATTACCCAGCTCAGAGGCAGGCTCTCGGGACAACGATCTGTCGTTACCCAGGAAGCCAAACGCCTGCTCGACAAGTACGACCATCTCAGAAGTGGCTCGATGCAGAATGTCGTGGTCAAGCTGCACCGCCAGGCATGTTCCGGCTGCAACACCAGGGTACCGACCAACCGTCACACCCTTATCGTTCAGGGCGGCTTTTACGTCTGCGAATCATGTGGCCGCATCGTGGTCCATGAGCGTCTGTTCGATGAAGCCTCCTCTGCTGACCTTTCGTAATTCATACAGGAACACCTGAACGGATTCCATACTCCAGGTGTTCCTGTATCTGGCGTTTTAAATCTGAAGAAGATGCCGATTGTTCATTTTCATCGCTGAAACCGCAAGTGTGCAGTCGCCGCATGGCCTCGCCGTCATGCAGAGGAAAGTCCGAACTTCACAGGGCAGGGTGCCGGTCGAGAACCTTTGGTTCAAGCCCGGGGACAGTTGCGCAAGCCGTCTGTCACAGAGAGTGCAACAGAAAGCAAACCGCCGTGGGCAACCAGGGTAAGGGTGAAAAGGGGGTGTAAGAGACCACCAGATACGTCAGTGATGCCGTATGCTATGAAAACCTCCCCGAAGCAAGGCCGAATAGGAAAGCTTTTTCCCGCAAGGGAAAGAAGAGTTGCCCGCTCAATTTCCGCAGGCATTGCCTCCGGAAAAGTTTTCGGGTAGGCCGCATCAGATAAATGGCTGCAGTTTCGCCACTGGATGGCGATTCACAGAATTCGGCTTACAGCTTCGGTTTCGGCTTTTTTCTTTCCGGCTTCAACGCAACCTCTTTTCCCCCCTGAAGTACCTCCCTGATTTTTTTCAGCAGTACCGGCACCGCAAAAGGTTTCTGCAGATAGACCAGTCCCTCGTTCAATACTCCTTGACTTGAGATAATGTCCTTGGTGTATCCTGACATGTAGATCACTTTTATGGAGGGCACGATCTGACGAATCTTTTCATACAATACCCGCCCGTTCATTCCGCGCATCACCAGATCGGTAAGCAACAGATCCGGAATGAATCTCTTTTGTTCAAGAAGCGAAAGCGCACTTTCGCCACCCTCGGCATCCCGAATAGCAAATCCGGCCTCAACCAGTGACTGAACCACGAATTTCCGCACCATCTCATCATCTTCGACGACCAGCACTCTGGCCTCTCCATTCAAATCGTTCATCGGCTCTTCGTGAGTCGGTAACGGCAGAAATTCATTCGTTTCAAGGGGAATACAAATTCTGAAGCAACTTCCTGAGCCGACCTCGCTTTCCGCATGAATCATGCCGCCATGTTGTCGAACTATCCCGTAGACCGTAGAAAGCCCGAGACCGGTACCCTTGCCTTTCGCCTTGGTTGTAAAAAACGGTTCAAAGATATGCGACAGGGTCAGCTTGTCCATACCCTCACCGGTGTCACTTACCATCAACTCGGCACAAGAGCCTGCCGGAAACCCTTCAAAATAACCTCCGCGCCCCTTGTCGATCACCATCGGTTTGGTTTCCACAACCAGTTCGCCTCCTGAGGGCATCGCATCTTCGGCATTGACAGCCAGATTCATGATGATCTGTTCAAGCTGGCTCACATCCCCGTGTATGATCAGTTGTCCTTCATACAGATGATAACGAATATCGATATCGGCCCGGATCGTGCGTCGAAGCAGTTGTTCGAACTCCCGGAGTACTTCGTTCAGGTCGATCATTCTGAATTCAAGTGCCTGACGACTGCTGAATGCAAGAAGTTGCCGAACCAGGTCGCGAGCCTTGAGGGCAGCATGATGAATAACCTCGATATGCTGACGATCCATGCCCGTTTCGGAAAAACGTTTCTTCAGCATTTCCGAATATCCGAGAATCGGTGTCAGGAGATTGTTCAGGTCATGGGCAATACCGCCGGCAAGTCTGCCGATCGATTCGATTTTCTGTGACTGGAAAAGCTGGAGTTCAAGTTCGGTACGCTCCTGTTCAACCTGTTTCCGACGACTGATGTCGCGAAGGAAAACCAGCGCGCCGTGACGCCCGGCAAACACGAAGGGGACGGCTGAGGCCTCGACATCAACCGACTGACCGTCAAGTCGGAGAATTCGCTCCTCCATAGGTGGAACAACCTGCTGCAGCTCGTTGAGTTGCCTGATTCGTTCAGCCACCAGTGCATGAAAATCGGGATGAATCATATCCAAAACCTTTCGGCCAAGGAGCCCGGCGGTATCAGTCGCGCCAAACAAGGTGACTGCCCGGAGATTCAGGTACTCCAATTGCCCCTCCATCTGGATGAAAATGGCGTCAGGAGCCGATTCCACAACCGATCGGAAACGCTCCTCGCTTTCTCTGAGAGCAGATTGGGACTCAAGACGATCGGTAATATCCTGCATGGTGGCAATGCGGTACACCGGCTGACTGTCTTCACCCTTTACACTGACCACATCCATCTGAACCGAAAAAGCGGCGCCTTCGCGGCGCAACATTCTTGCCTGATAACTGACCAACCCGGCTCGATCGGCCTCCCCGATGTTTCTCAAAACCGTTTCGTGATGCTCTGGTACATAGAGGTTGATGATCGGCGAACCCTCAATCTCGCTGACCGTCTGGCCGCACATGCGGGCGAACGCGTCGTTACAGGTCAGTACTACGTTGGAACCCGGTATGCCGATAGCGATACCGTGAGCGCAATACTTGAAGGCATCCGCCCATAAACGTGTCTGCCGCTCCTGCCCGATCCGTTCGGTGATATCCCTTGCAACGGCATAAAGCATCTTCTCCTCGATCAGCGAGGAGTTCCATTCGAGCCAGTGATACGACCCATCTTTTGCACGGAAGCGGTTCATGAAGTTCTGCATCCCCGTCCCTGCCAGCTTTTTTTCAACATGCTCCCTTGTGGATTGACGATCCTCGGGATGAATCAGTTCAGTATAATTCACTGAGAGCAGCTCCTCTTCCGTATAACCGAGGCTTTTCTGCCAGGCCTTGTTGACCTTGATGAAGTATCCGTTTGAGGAGGAGATACAGGCCATGTCCGGCATGAGATTGAAAATCCGATCAAACTCTATCTCCGCCTTATTACTCCGACTGATATCGGTCAGCAGGCAAAACAGCCCCAGCATCTCTCCGGAACTGTCGAATACCGGCAATTCGGTTACACGAAACAAGACCCGACCTTCAGAACCCGTATAACTGATCTCTTCATGCAGGCTTTTCCGGTTTTTCATGACTCCGGTATCGCGCTTTATATGCAGCACAGCATCAGCCGGAGGAAAAAGATCACCATCGCGCTTCCCAGTGATCTGCTCCTCGCTTTTACCGAGAAAACGGCAGAACGCCGGATTGACGCGACGATAGACAAGCCCGGTATCTTTCAGAAAAATGAGATCGGTCGAAGCTGCAAGCAGGCTATCCATAAGTTTTCGCTGCTCATACAGCTCCTTCTGCATAGCCGCAATCCGACGCTTCGAGGCTTCAAGCTCCTCTCGAAGCCCCATCTCCTCCTGACTGACTGGCACCGCCATGTCAGACATCCTCACTCCTGGTCCAGGTGCTGACCGAACCGTCTTCGGCAACATCGACCACGATAGTAACCGGACGACAACACACTTCGCAATCCTCGATATACTCCTGATGAGCAATCGAGCACTCAACCAGCACCTCAAAACACTCCGCGCAGTAAGGGCACTGAACCAACACCGTTTGTTCAATCTCCATGGCCCACCTCCAGATTTGATAGTGTTATAGTGAATGCACCCCGAAAACTTCTTGCCAACCGTCAGATCAGGTAACTCGGGACTTGAAACCTCACCGATGAACTCATCAGATCAAAACTGACTGTTCCAGAGTAACCTGGTTTCCGCATGTTCGACAACGACAACGAGTATTTGGTATCCCGAATCGGGGTCGGTATCTCTTTCGCTCAACGGAATCTGACCAGCTTTTCGCATGCCTCGGCAAGAATATGGTGCTCCTTGGCAAAGCAGAAGCGGAGAAGCTGCTCACCGCCTCCATCATGAAAAAATGCTGCACCGGGCACCGATGCTATCCCGGTTTGATGCAACAAATGCAGCGCCTTCTCTCTCGACGTCTTTCCGGGCAGATGACAACATTCCGCGAGCACGTAATAGGCCCCCTGAGGGATATATGGTTCGAGCCCTGCCTCCGCGAGAGCGCTGCAAAAAAGATCCCTTTTGGCGGCATACTCAAGGGAGAGCCCCTTGTAATAGCTCTCGTCAAGAGTCCGAAGCCCCGCTGTTGCTCCAGCCTGAAGTGGAGACGGGGCGCAGACATAGAACAGGTCGCTGAAATAGCCGATTGCAGCAGCCCAACGGGCATCACCCAGTGCATAACCGATGCGCCAACCGGTGATGCTGAAAGTTTTCGATAGACCGGAAACGGTAATCGTCCGATCTTTCATGCCGGAAAGGGTCGCCATCGCAGTGTGCTGGCGTCCGTCGAACACGAAATGCTCGTACATCTCGTCGGTGAAAACAAAAAGATCGTGACGAAGCGCAAATGCAGCCAGGAGATCAAGCTCCTCGCGTGAAAAAACCTTGCCGGAAGGATTCCCGGGGTTGTTGATCAGAATAGCTTTGGTTGCAGGAGAGAGGGCCGCTTCAAGCTCCTCGATCCGGAACGACCACTCCGGCGGAGAGAGCGAAACGATAACCGGCACGACTTCAACGGCTCTGAGCGTCGAAACATGGTATCCATAAAAAGGCTCGAAGACAATCACCTCATCGCCACGGTCGAGCAACGCCTGGAAAGCACAATACATCGCTCCGGTAGCCCCTGCCGAAACCACGATTTCACACTCGGGATCGACTTCCATGCCGGTGAAGCGCCGCTGTTTTTCGGCGATCGCCTGACGGAGTTCCCGGGTGCCTGAATGAGGGGTATACATGTTCTCCCCCCGCATGATCGCATCGGCAGCCCCCTGAAGGACCACCGGTGGCACCGGCGTATCGCACACCCCCTGTGACAGGTTGATCCCGCCGATCCGGGCGCATTCGATCGACATGGCTCGAATGTCGGACTGCATGACCAAAAGGGAACGCTCCCCAGGTTTCAACCCCATGAATTCGATACTCCCTGAAATAATATTGTCAAGGCTTTTTGACGGTCAATCACAACGAATGCCGAAAAGTGAACATCAGAATCATCAACCATTCACACCGAATGAGAGCAATCAAATGACATCGCCGCAACCACGACAGGTATCACGTTATCCGGAACACGGCTCTTTGCCCATACTGAAACATAAGAAATCAACATCAATCATCAATTCAGCTTTTCGCTTGAGCCGATGCCCGTTCACCGGAGAGTTCACCTAAAACAAAAGCCCCCGGTTGCATATCCGGGGGCATCAATAAAATCAGCTTGCCTACCGGGAGATAAACCCGGCAACCATAGCCTTATGTGTTGGCTGGAGGCTGAACTGAAATCGTCACCTTTTCGAGAGTCACCGGAGCCTGAGCCTGCTGGGGCAGGAATGGCAGTGAAAATGGCAGCTTCGGCAGTTCAAACGGCAATTGCGGCAGAGAGAACGGCAGTTGCGGTAAAGAGAAGGTCGGCAACTGGATCGACGGCAGTGAAATTTGTGGCAACGGAAGCTTGCTGATTACACCCGCAATCTGCTCCTTGAACGGGATCGGAAGCGCCATCGGTCCCTGCTGCACCGCCTCGACAATCAGTCCGGCAGCACCCTGGAGCGACTCCATAAGGTCTCCAAGAGCCTCCTTGCCACCCATCTCGCCGCGCTGAATACGACCAACAAGATTCTGGACGCCCGGAACGATCTGCTGCGCGGTATCCTTGCCCATGTTTGCAGCATAACAGAAAAGCCCAAAGGGATTGCTGAAAACGATACGACGCACCTCTTCAGCACGGGAGAGCACCTTCACGTCCCCCTCTTTGGCAATGGTCGCCTGGCAGGCCATGCGGCCACCGGCTGCAATCTGACGAGGAGAAAGGAACGCCTTTTCCACATCGGTAAGCGGAGCGAGGCAATCTGCCCCCTCCTGTACGGTTATATAACATGCCTGGCAGAGACCGTGGCCTCCGCAGACGTAGCCAACATGGCTGTGATTCAGCCTTGCTGCCTTGCCGACCGTCTGACCGACGGAAGACTGGGCCGCTTTGTCGTTAATAATGAGATTCATGGTAGTAATGGTTATTCGTTTGCACTTGCCCCCCCATGCATTGCCGTCAACAAAAAGCTGAACGGCGCAGGGAACTAAGATGCAGGGATTCTATGAGGATAATTTAGTAAAAAAAATCGATCCCCGATGCAAACAAGATGTTCCGTTTCAGCTAATCCTACCCCCCCTCTTGCCATCTCATCCAAATCCAAATCGCCATCGGTATCCAAATCGATTCCTCCTCTTCTCCCGCAACAACATATCAGTAGTGGCAAGCCCCCGTGCCTACCCTCCCACATTGCTTTCATCCCTGCCATCTCTTCCGTATCCAAATCGCTATCGAAATCGGTATCGGTATCGATCCCCCTTCTTCTCTTGCAACAGCGTATTTTCAACAACGGATCAACGTCCCATAGTCCT
>JAAXWL010000045.1 GCA_013334975.1 Chlorobiaceae bacterium | reverse complement strand
ATTCTAAGCGTTAGTGTGTTTGAGCAAGTCGATATTTTAAAACTACTTACGAATTCTACCGGCATGATTTCAGAGACCTATACCTGTAACCAATTGAATTTATTTGATTTATAGTTGGACAGTAGTGAAATCGCATAAACAAAACCAGATATCTATACATGCATTATTACTTCTTGCAACATAGGCTGGCATATTTCTTCCATTATGAAAACAATATATGCCAGTCTATGTATTTCCAGCTTTTATTCCGTCAATTAAGGAACATCAGAAAGCGAACGCACCTGCCAATATAAAGGTATTCGCATTTTCTGCTGTAGAAGCTGCAGTATTTGGGGAAGACCACTGATTTGAAAATGTGGTGAATGTTGCTGCGAGCGATGCATTCGCACGGAGATGAGCCGTCAGGCCAAGCGCAAGACTCGGATTCAGTGCGCTCTGCAGGGACTGATAGGTTGCCGTACCTTTCAGCCAGGGATAGATGAAGTAACCGACATCCGCCCTCAAGTTGTTTTTGCGCAGCAATGAGCTGTAGCTGAGTCCGAGACTGCCCATGAAGCTGCCATAGCTACCACTCACATCACCCTCATACACAAGATGCTCATTCTGGGTATTGTTGGTGTAAGGAGCTATAGAAATGGCGTAGTTACCGGTAGCGGTTGTTGGCGAAGCCTGAAAGACGGTCGCGCCAAAGGTAATGTTGTTGTCAAGACCGACAAACTCGTTGCCATAGGTACCTCCCGCACCGCTCAGGAGGCCGGCACCACCGATTTTGTACTTGGCACGAACATACCGGGAATCGCCCCATTTTTCATCATTGGCCGGAGCCGCATTGTTGGCCTGACCGACACCGATGGTCAGTTTAAGCTGTTCCTGAGGAATATAGACGAGTTCGGCACTGCTTCCTAAAGCCGGAACAAGACCCGATATAGCACCTACACCCAAGTTTGTCTGGTTACCGAAGGTAATATCCGTGAAGCCATTACCAAACGACAGTTTCAGTCCCGGCTTGAAATTCCAGACGATCTGGCCTGTGGTGCTTCCGGCCGTCGGGTTGTACTGAATCAAAGTCGAGAGGTTGTCACCCATCGTCCCGCCAAAGAAAAGGGTTGCATTGTTCAGCATACCGGCGGCACCCTGCTGGAGCCTTGCATCGGTTACGCTTCCTGCTCTGGTTTTGAAGCTGCTTTTGTAATCAACAAGGTTGCCACGGACCCAAAGAGCGGCGGGAGCATATCCAGGTATTTCCGCCGGCCATGGGCTTGTCGGGAAGGTTTTCTTCCAGCCGTCAGCGCCCATCTTCAACTGCTCCTGCTTCGATTTGTCTTCGTCTTCACCACCAGGCCAGCGATAGCCGTTGTTCTTGAATGCTTCACCAAATGCATTTCTTGCCGGGAATCCTGAGTGACAGGTATAGCAGGAAGTCCCGTACTTCCTTGCAAATGCAGGAATTGCAGAGGCATCATTTCCCGGCAACAGCACAGGTAATACAGCAAGCGATACGACCGATGCGATAGTAAGTTTTTTCCTCATTGTTACTCCTCTCTGGTTGATTGAAAATTGCCATCTATCACGGATGGCCGACGATGAAAAAATGACAGAACAGATACATAACCCGCAATAAAAAATGCTTGTCAAGCATGACATGAAAGAACAAAAACGGTTATAATAACAATTGATAATTATGTTATTAAAAAAACTAAAGCTCCAGCCTATCCTGTATTATATTAATGACAGGATCAGGAATCAACAATCGTTAACCTTATCATATATAAATATCAATACCTGTTTACTCCAAAACTCATGGAGTAAACGCAGATAGACTGCTCAGTACGATACCTGATTCAGAATCAGAAAAAATGAATCAGGATTTGAGTACCTATGAGATAGTATATCGATGAAATAAAATACTACGGGTAAAACGGCAATAAACCTTAAACACTTTTGTCGAGTCAATGCCCTGTTTTGATCAGTGTGCTTGTTGCAGAGACTGCAGGACTGACGGAATTATGTTATTACGCTCTTGGTTACAGGCAGGTAGCTGAAGCCGTTGAATACTTCCGAAGGTGCTTCACTGCGCTGTTAGATTTATCTCTTTAGGCAATTGTAAACAATCGTTAACAATTCACCAAACATCACACCAATTTTTTTATGAATTTTTAAGAAAAAATTAAGCCCACCTTAAGAAAAGCATCTCAAAGACGTTTTATTACAAACAATTACGTCACATCACCTTCTCGTCTGCCGAAATCACCAGTGATTCAACGGTCAACTGGCGGTATTTACGGCAGCTGCATTTACAGCCGCGCTCACACGATTTTTTGTACAGCGATATCGCCTCTTCAATGTTTTGCTCCACTCCCCTGCCAGCCTCGTACATCTCTCCGAGATTGTATAATGCCTCACCGTGTCCCTGAGCCGCAGCCATGCGGAACCACTTCACGGCTTCCACATCACTCTGTTCTATGCTGGCTCCAATCTCATAAAAAACACCGAGCTTGTTCTGGGCCGCCGCGTCTCCCTGTTCAGCCGCCTCCCTGACAATCTGCACACGCCGGGCATCGGCATGGGCCGTGCCCGACAGAAACAGCAGGCACAACAGCGAAACAAGCAGGCTCTTTTTCATGATGGTTTTCGGGGATTACGTTACGGAACGAGTCAACCGTATGGTAATGATAACAAAGAAGCCAGAGACAAAAAAGTGGGAACCCGCAAAGGCGAGTCCCCGCTCTCATGGAACTGAACAAAAATCAGAACAGTTGTGTCAACCCGATATTGAAGGAGCGCACCTGCCCTGCAAGCGGTCAGCCAAGTCTGATCGACGTATAAACGCCATCACGAACGCAGTGATGCGTAACCTTAAAAGGCATAGTTCAGACCAACATAAGCATTTCGTCCCATTCCCGGCACAGCAATTCCGTAAGGAATACCAGTGATGGACATGGTTCTTCCCTGACCGGTATACGCACCGCCGAGGGGCAGTGAGTAAAGTTTGTCGAGGATGTTCTCAACACCAAAGTCAAAACGAATGCTGTCGATAGTGTAACTTCCACGCCAGTGGAACAGCAGATACCCTGGTGTCAATATCTCCTGTCGGGGAGTCGAGATGTCGCTTTTTCTCGCAACAGCAACCATCTCAACCGAGTTATCAAGATTGCCGACGCTCTGTTCAATCGTGACCTTTCCGTTAAACGGCATGATGTTGTAAAGCCCGCTATCGGTATCAACGTTGCGTCCATTGACATAGTTTAAAAGCCCCCTTGCACTCCATTCACCCAGACCGTTTTCACCGAGCGGCATGCGACCAGAAATGTCAATTCCGTAAAGACGTCCGGTCTGATTCATGAATTTCAGTGTTACATACTGATTGGAAGGAAATACCGTGGAGATGTTGCTGGTGCTCCATTGTACCGCATCAACATAATTCGAGACATAGGTGAAATAAGGTGACACCGTCAGTTCCCAGCTCTTGTCCTGACTGTGCCAGCTTGCGCTTGCACTGATCGTATGGGCGATTTCCGGTTTGAGATCGGGATTGCCAAGATATCCGTTTCCGTCTCCCACGTAGTTGTTCATAACCAGCACCATCGCTGATTTGTAAGACCAGGCATAACGCTCGTAGAGGTTCGGCGTCCGGGTCTTTTGAGACACTCCAATTTCATAGGTGTGCTGATCATCCGGCTTAAAGCGTGTCAGCGCCGTTAGATCGAGATTCAGATCACTTTTTTTCCTGTCGAGCCCGTTGAAAACACTGGCACTGGCATCATAGGTCGAATTGTAACCCTGTACAGCCCCGGTGTCGGTACTGACCAGTTCGAGACGAGCACCAAGCATGGTCATCCATTCCGTATTCCATTTAGACTCCAATTCGGAAAAAATCGCGTAACGATCACGTTTGCCATCATTGATATTCCAGAAGGTATTCGGGGCCATCCCGGAAATTGAGACACCAACCAACACTGACGGCGACGGTGGCCACCAGTCGTCAAGACGATAGCATTGCGATTCAGCACCAATTCGAAGGATGTCTCGTTTCGACAAGTCGATCTCAGCTTTTAACGAAGCACCGGTCGTGTTGCCTTTCGTGTACATAGGCATACCAGGCGCTATGTTAGGAGCTGTTCCGTAATAAAACTGCTTGTCTTTTCCGAAATTCATGTAATGATCAACCCACTCGGAGTATACTCTGCCCTCGAGAAAACCCCAGCTTTTTTTACCTGTATAGTGCAAGTTGATACGGTACGCCTGGTTGTTCAGCATATCCATTCTCTGGTTCGGATAGAGCTGATAAGGAACATGCTGGTAACCAAAACCGGCTTCGTAAAGGCTGTCTTCACTCTGCACAGCAAAATTGAGGAGGTGATTCTGCGTCTCGTATGCAGTTGAACCAACGACGTCAAGAGGGAGGGTCTCACCAGTTCTTCCTGTATCGTAAACGGTTTTGAAATCACCCCCTGCCTTGTAATCATCAGAGTTTGCGATCGCTCCGCGATAGGTGATGTTCAGCTTGTCGGTCGAGTATCCAAGCATAAGGTTAGCACCTTTGGCATCACCATTACTGCGATAGTACGACCCGACTTCACCCTGGAACCTGCTCTGGCCTTCAGGCGCAAATTCGGGAACAGGGCTCCCGGCTATAATCGTTCCGCCGATACTGTCACCACCAAGACTCACTGGTGAAATACCTGCATAAACTTTCAGTTTACCGACCTGAGAGGGATCGAGATAAGAAAGCGCCGGGTTCATGTGGTTCGGACAGCACGAAATCAGTGACATTCCGTCGATCTGGACGAGCACCCTGTCGTCTGCAAGTCCATGAATGACCGGTAAACTCGACACTCCACCGGCACTCTGCACGGAGACTCCCGGCTGATCGAGCAGCATCGAGGCTGTATCGCTGGTTCTGGCCTTTTTAGACGCTGTGGCCTCATTACTCTTCTCAGCTTTGCCCTTGACAACGATCTCTGTTGACTGCACATCGGCAGCATGAACGATCGTCGGTTCCATCGCCAAAGCTATGAGCAATGCGGCAAGAGGACGGAACTTCAGTACTATTTCTTGTGACTTGTTCATGAAAAATGTATAACAATTGTTAATTATTCAACGAACCACCGTGAAAAACGGCAGTGGTTATAAACTCAATCCGCATATTCAGATGAATACGGCACCAACAGGCGCCGGTAATCCATGAACAGGCAAAGACAAACCTGAGGCTACTGGCCCCCGGGCTCAGACCTGCGACGAGTAATCGTGCAAAACGCGAAATGAGTTTTCTGGAATATCTGGAGAAACAATCAGCTTTTGGGGGGATGGAATATCCTTGGCAAGGATCCTGTACGTAGATGGTAATCAGGGTAATCTATCAAATTTATGCCGGAGTCGGATACTTTATAGATGTACCGACTGTGAGGCTCGATGCCCAGCACCATATTGAGCAGTTCATCGGGCGATTTCGGTGGAGGTTGTTGATGCGGCTCCTCAGGTTTGACGTCGTTAGCCGCAGCGACTTTTTTCTGCAAAAAGCAACTACCGCAGCAGTTACGGGTCTTCTTTTCACAGGCGGTCGCAGCAATCGCTTTGCGATTGAGAAAAAAGAGTCCATAACAGGCAAGCACGCTGTTGATCTGCAAGGAGATGCAGACCAGCACTGCCACAACGATATGCCGATTTACTGAACTCATGAATGCATCCTGACGTAAAATAAAAAGTATAAAGAGGTGCAGGCAATACAGAGAGCAGTGAACCGCAGCACAAACCTCATTACTACATTACCATATCAGTATAACATCATTTATAGAAACCTGCAAAACAGAAAATAAATACATCCTCGCCAGCCCCACCCGGGAATGGCTTGAGCAGCCATATCAGACAGAGAGAAACGGTTTCAGGCCCATGACGTCACTGCCCAGCAACTCGGGTTGCTGGGTAAAGCGACCCTTTTTCAGATCCTTGACAATGGCCCCAACGAGCTGTGTCAAGGGCTTCTTCATCCCTTTTGTGGTTTTAAGGTTTTTGAGCATGTAATAGGTGAAGGCTCCATTGTAGCGACCATTGAATTCAGCATCAGCCGACTCCTGCGTTTCCGCGCACCCTGATAGAAGGGCAGCATTCAGTGTTTTAGCGGCTCCCTTGATACCGAGTGGCCTGAATTTGCGCATTTCCGCAGAACTGTTTCTCCAGGCAATGTCAACAGGCAGTCGGTATGTTTTATATCTGGCATTTTTCGGCAACATCCCCCTCGATAAGCCTCCGGAAAAACAGGAATCCGAAACCCACAGAAACGAGACCCCTTCAGGTACCGCTATAAATATCTTGAGAAACTCTTTGTCGCGAATCATCGATTGCTCATTATCGAAATCAAAGTCAACAGGACAGATAACCTCATCATATCCATCGGGCTCCCCTTTTTTGTTGCGGGTTGCTACCTGGGTACCATGCCCGCTGTAATGAAAATAGATCCTGTCTCCAGGAGTAACCTCCGCCACCAGCCAGGCGAGTCGCTCCCGTATATTCCTTGCAGTAGCCCGTTCGTCGGAAAGAAGACGGATTTCGTCTTGCTTGAAGCCACATCGTGACACCAGAAAGTCTGCGGTATCAGTGATATCATTAACGCAGCCCTGCAACTCATTCAATGCTGAATAGCTGTTAATACCGACCAGAAATGCCTTGTTCATCGCTTTTCTACGGTTTGTTTTCAGAATAAATATATGTCAACGGTAAATAGTCAGAATATCATTTATCATCGAAATCGGTATCCAAATCGGTATCGGTATCGAGCATAATGGAATATTTTGATAAATATATGATAATTAAACAGATACAGCCATAGACTTGTTTTATTTATTTACATAAATAATCGATTTCGATCCCGATACCGATTTCGATTTGGATAAATCAATGGCTAAAAAAATAAGTCATTTTAAGCTTGACACGACTCTACTTTGCTTCAAGACTGAACCCGATAAGCTTCCAGGAAACTCCTTCGTAAATATACTTCATTTCAAAGTGCAGAGCGGGCTCTGTCGGATAATAACCCTTGAGCACCAGGACGCCGATCTCGGAGATTTTCGATCCCGACGTGATAACCGGTTCGAGACTCTCAAGAACTGAAAGGTCCGAATCGGATTTGATGATCGATATGAAAGCCTCGTTCAGTTGTTCGGTTGTTATCTGTTTTTGCCACATCTGTGATATCGTTTCGCGAAAATATTCCATATTCTTCCTGGTAACCGAAGCAAGAAAGTCATGAATGGATTGCTTTACTAACGCCACCTGTTCTGCCTTTCCGGGAAGACTCAGGAAGTCATCATCTGACGATAATCCGGCGGATGGTTTATGAAACGCATATATTTTCCAGGCACCCTGTTCCTTCACAAACATAATTTTCATCGGTACCACACCACCGTTATCCGTTGTTATGGAACCATCGAGTTCCCCACGATTACCGGTAACTTTGCGGTTAGCCCATGCGACCTCCCTGAAGTTCATTATGGCACCTTTCGATAAAAACTCTTTCAAGGCCATTTCATCCGTGCCGACCTTGAAATCCTCAGATAGATAGCTTCGAGCCCTGGCGAACTCCTTTTGCTTAACCGCTTTGAAAAAGTTATCGGCAGTATCGACCAGCCCTGATGACAGATAAAAGACCGTAACAACAGCGACAACAATGATAACCAGAACACCGGTCACGATTTTTATCCACTTGTTCATCATTCACTCAGTCTATGTATAGTTGCAGTATAAATGAAACAGCGATCTCCGGCTAAAACAGGTTGAGTCAGAACAACGCCGAACTACTACTTTCGTTTCAACGGTAAATAGTGAGAATTTCTTTTATCATCGAAATCGGTTTCCACTTGAACAGGCTAAAGAAAAACTCACCGAGCATAATGGCTTATTGTGATAACCATTTGATAATTAAACAGATACAGCCAGAGACCGGTTTTCTGTTTTCACATAAATAATCGATTTCGATTTTGATAAATCAATGGCTCAGAAATATACGTCATTATAAACTTGACGTGACACTACGTAGTCTTCCTCCAGGCTTTGGCAAGCAGTCCAAAACATCCGGAAGCCAACAGGAGCCAGCTCGAAGGCTCCGGAACAGACGATGTATCCGGACTGATACTGACACTCACATTATCCAGTCCCCATCCTTCATCTGACGCGCCCTGGTTCTGAAAGCTCGTGAATGCCAGATTGATTGTCGGTGCTGAATGCGCATAAGTGAAGGAGAAGCGGTAAGTGGTGTCACCCCAATCACCCATTCCATATCCAAGGTGCCCGGAACCGTAAGCACCGGTTCTCGGTTGAAACGTTCCGCCACTTCCGTATGTCGGTAACTGGTTGGTATACGCCTGGGTGTTCCCGTTTCCATAGTTTGCAAAATTGGTATAGAAAATATTACCACCGTCAGAGGTCAATTGCCAGTTATCCGCTCCTCCACCCCATTGCCCGTTGCCATCCCAGGATTGTATGATATAGAGATCAAAGCTTACCGTAACCAGGTTATGGGAGGGTAACAAAGTCAACGACAAGGTATTGGTGCCATTGCCGAAACCATAAACACTGTCAGCCAGAAAATACTCCCCATTTTTGAAAGCAGTCGAATTGACAGACCACTCCATCCCGGCCCCAGAACTGAAATCGCTGGAATAGATCACTGTAGCACTGGCATTTCGAGTAACGCCCGTCAATAACAGAACAATTCCAAGAATAACCGTTTTGATGAAATGACTCATAAGGGCACCTCGCAGAAGCATTATGAAAAAAGCACTAAAAGCACTATGAAATCAAAACCAAAAAGAATAGTGAGCGATATGCACCAAGATCAAGCCCAGTTTAATGTAAAAAATTTTTATAGAATAATCATAAATTTTCTGATCTTTCACGTCAACGGTTGAAATCGGCAAATAAAGCTGACGAAATGCTGAAACCATGCAATAGTACCTGATTTGCCTTCGAGAACATAACCATCAAAACTATAAAATATTATAGATTAATATTATAATGCAATATTGTCCTGAAACCGCATCTTGAAATACTAACCGGGTTCAGGAACAGGCAGACCAGCAGCAGCAGTCGCAGTCTACTGTCGTGTCAACGGTAAATAGTGAGAATTTCTTTTATCATCGAAATCGGTATCGGTATCGAGTTCCACTTGAAGAGGCTGATTATAACTCACCTGGTTGTGTGGTTTATTGTGATAAATATTTGAAAATTAAACAGATAAAGATAGAATCGGGTTTTCTTTTTTCAAATAATAAATCGATTTCGATACCGATACCGATACCGATTTCGATCTGGATAAATCAAAGGCCCTGTATAATACGTCAGTATAAGCGTGATGCCTCACTACGTTTTTTCTCTAATGACTTCGAATGGTTAATGAATGTGATAGACGACACCTTCTCTTCAAAACGACAATCTGGCTACCAGTAGCCACGTCATCTGAAGTGCTCTGTTATGGTATTGATTTCCAGAGACTTGCATAAATTCGAAAATGCGCTTCGCTCCCTGAAGTACCCGTTTGTGGTCATTATTACTATTGCTCTCAAAGTCTTTACTTCAGTCTGCCGTACCAGCATCGAAGCGGCTCTTGTTCAATCATGATGGTACAATAGTTACACATGGTGCATTTTGACGAAACCTGACTTCCCTCCTGAAACTTTTTCACAATAGATGGCTCGATAATAAACGGTCTTGACATCGATACAACATCAGCCATTCCATCCAGAATTGCCGCCGATGCATCTTCAAGTGTGTGAATCCCCCCAACTACGATCACCGGAATGGATACCGCACCCTTTACAGCACGGGCTGCTTCGAGATTGTATCCTCTGAAGGGCTTGGGACTTGCGGGTGCAAGCAGGGGTAAAAGACGCGCCATTGCCGGTTTAATCATCTGTGGAATGGACGCAAACTTGAAATTGGCAGCAAGCACAGCATCAATAGGCAACTTCGGGCCACGCATAATGGAAAGGCCTTCAGCAATAGTACCAGAAGAAATTTCAACCGCATGGCAACCTGAAGCCTCAAGCAGACTCGCTATCTGAACAGCCTCAAAAACCCGCATACCACCATTCAGGCCATCATAACCATTGATTTTGGCCAGCACCGTATAATTTCCGGCTTTCCTGCTGATAGCCTTCATGATCATGGAGACGATTCGAAACCGGTTTTCAAGGGAACCTCCCCAACGATCACGCCTTCGGTTACTCTGCTCTGACAGAAACTCCGACAGCAGGTACCCATGCGCAAGATGTAACTGAACGCCATCAAAACCGGCTTTTTTTGCACGCAATGCTGCCGAGGCAAAGGCTTCAACAATATCCAGAATTTCTCCCTCAGAAAGCTCATGAGGCATATCCTCTGTGAAAAAGCCGTCTTTGAGTGAAGATGGCGCTACCGTTCTCATTCCGGTAACAGCAGAACGTGTCTGACGACCACAATGGGCAAGCTGCATGATCACTGGAGCGCCTTCACGATGCACCACATCGACCAGCTTACTGTATGCGGGTAGCAGATTATCGTCATGCATCATCAGCATTCCCGGAAAACTGCTTCTCCCCTGAGGCAGAACACCTGCATATCCGGTAATAAGAGCGCCAGCACCGCCTCTGGCAAGACGGGTATAAAGTTTTTCCAGCAGTTGCTGCGGCGCTCCATCAACATCAGCCATACCCTCATGCGTAGCCGCGCGAATGAAACGATTACGAAGAGTTATCGAGCCAAGAGCATAAGGCTGAAACAACTTCATGTTTTTATCAGAATGGGCAGAAGAATCATTGTCTGAAGAATGTATCATGTAATCATTGATATTAATCGCTGAACTCCGACAAAAAAACCGGTTTCTGCATACAATCGAACACTTGACACAACCCAGTTTATTTGAAAAACCACCAGTGCATCACAACGTTATAACTGGGATATTTTCCAAGAAGCGCAGAACCTTCTAAACTCAAATTATTGAACACATAATAACCTATCTTTGGTCCTCCTGATATGTTTTTCAGTATATCATCTTTCTGGGTATGATCCCTGTCGAATCGGTCCAAAGCATGGGTAATTTTAATAACATCAAATTCAACGTCAGCTCCGACATAAAATCTTTTCATATAATATGAAAGACCCATACTTGAAAAACCTCCAACATTCGAGTCAGAATACACAAAACAAGCATAGGGAAAAACTCGTGGGTCGTTATCGTTTCTGTGTCGATCTCTGTTTGTGCCAAAATCCTTCATAACGCCAAATCCGGCATTTAACAGAACATGTTCTGATAATGGTCTATGAAAACCAAATCCATAAAAAGCGAACTCAAGATCAGGTCCAACCGATGTAGTTCCGGCAGAGCCGGGAACATTATAATTCGGCAGGAAGTTGTCTGCGTAATAGGTGTCATGAGAAAAAATGACTTCTCGCCCTAAATTAACAGTTTTGAATCCCGAAATAATACCATATCCACACCTAAGAGGCGTTTTCGGAGCCCTGTATGCATAAGCCTTTCGCGGAATATGCACCATAAAAAAAAACATTAGAAACACAATAAACAAAGCTACCTTGTGTTTGCTCACGAATCCTCCAGATTAAATCTTCTGAAATCAAAAAAAAATTTGATGCTTCGGCTCCATCTTTTCCTCACCCATCCAAAACGACAATACACTCGACTCTTCTGATTGACCGGATAACCAGATTGCATTCCCCGTGCCAACAGCCACTACTTTTTCAAGGAATGTTCGATGTCCATAACAATTTCTCTATGGCTTTTCATGTTGTACAAAAGCTTCACTGATGACCCCAAATATAACTTTACCAGGCATGCGCTAACCTGAGTGTGCCTCCATCATCAACAGGCACAAAAGAAACATTCATACCACCAGCCTCAAATCGAGAGGTGAACAAGGCATTGCCAAGTATGCCGATCGTAGCTCCTGCAAGCACATCATATCGGTGATGCGCTTTGGCTTCAACCCGGCTGTATCCGACAAATCCAGATGCAATATAGGCTGGAATTCCATAATCCCATCCATAACGACGGTTGATAAAATCAGCCGCTGCAAAAGAAACCGACGTATGTGCCGATGGAAATGAATGCTTTCCACCATTCGGACGAGTTGCATCGATCGAGTATTTCAGCCCGTAAGATGCTGCTACTGTGAAAGCTATGGCTTTTGCCAACTGCAATCTGCCTGGATCGTCATTTTTCTCTAATGTCATACCTCCTGCCACCAAAGGCAAGGTGACGCTCAAAACGGTACCAGTCGTTTCAATGAAATCCCCCCCCCTTGCCTCAGATATTCCAGAGACAAAAATAATAGTAAAAACAACAAAACGCTTGATCTGATTAACACAAAGCTTCATATAGTCAAAATGTAAATTTGGCGAATATAATAAAATCAGACCATTTATTCTAACATAATCCTGTAAAGCCGAAGCAACTCAGTCGGGATTCTCCTCAGTCATCATGGTTTTATCAGATTACAGCAAAACTGAAGGATAACCGAGCTGTCAGAGGTTTGGTCAAAAAACTCACTATTAAAAAAAAAGCCCCGGACCTCTCTGTTTTGATCCGGAGCAATCTGTTCATTGATCCTGACGTGCCGTCACTGATCATCGACCATCATGACTCGGCGACTACGGACTGCCTGTATCTGCCTCGGGAATAACCCAGAGCAAACAATCCTCCAACACCCAAAAGGACTATGCTGGCTGGCTCAGGAACCGGAGATCCCAAGCCCTCAATCTGAAGACCGTTTAAAACAACCACGGAACTACCTGACTTGGGAGAAAACAACATGTCTAGCTTACCTGCTCCGTTAGTGTTAAAAGAACCTACCAAAACATTTTGTCCCTCGATGAAGCTGCTCTGGTTTAAATCAGAGGCTGTGGACTGGATGAGTACGTCACCATTGACATTGACTGAGAGATACTGGCCATTCAAGCCCATATCATCTTTTGATCCCTGTGTATAAAAGTACAACTTGTACCCAGCATTAGCATCAAGTCCGGATATGGATATTGATCCGGTCGGCTCGCTTCCGGCAACTCCTGAAGCAACATAACCACCCATAAGATCAGACTGTACAGGGTCAGAGGAGAACCCGCTGTTAACCTCAGTCATATTAACGGAACCGAAAGAATACTCCATAGAGGCAGTGCCGGCCCCGACACTTTTTGTTAACTCTACAGGGGTACCCCCACTATCCTGATCATAAAATATGTTCCAGGTCTGGGGAGTCGACCCTCCCTGAAAAGCTGAATCGTTATAACTTTCATCAACGGGGTAAAAATTGATGTTAATCAACTCGCCTTCAGCGGCTTGGACCGAAGAAAAACCTGCAAGCATCGAACCTGCAACCACCAAACTTTTGAGTATGTATTTGAATTTCAGGCTTTTCATCTTTATTTTCCCTTTCAGAATATTGATTTTTGTACGTCTTATCAGTTTACGAATTTTAGCCATTTATTTCGTAATTTGCAAAGAATTCGTGAGAAATCTCTGATAACAATACCTATATATATATTATACGCTTATCTTATCCTGCAGCCACCCAGCTTACACAATTTCTTCGTCGCACCATACACACTCATACGAAATATTCCGCTCACTATTCAGAGAGGCTGACACAACACAGGATAAGAGCTACCAAGAATATCTTCGACCTTAAAATCATGAAAATAAAAGGATAACGGTGTTGAACGCCTTGAGTCCACCCTTATTCTGTGTAATTGCACGAACAGGTACCAAAATGTTATATTGATGCCGTTCAGTTCCATTTAAGGGACTTCAATATCGGGCGCTGCCCAAACCAACACCACGGGAGAAACACATGGCCATGACCGCAGAAATCAGGGACAACAAACTCTGCATCGAAATCGACCTTCAGAAACCGGAACCCTCGGCATCAGGAAAAACGCTCGTCGTCGCAAGTACCAAAGGAAATGTTGTCACTCCAGTCGTCATTGATGGAAAACCTGTAACCATTGGATTGAACGCTTACATCAAACGCTGAGAAACGCTCTCCCCCGCACGGCATCTGCTTGAGCGGTAACCCATGTGCATCATACCATAATCACGGCCTGATCGGCCTCAACACATCCGATTCAGGCCTGACCTCTGAAGAACAGGCAAAGAACGCAATTCTTCCCGGTAGATCAGAAACTCATTGATAAGAGAACTCAAATCAGCTCTCAGCACCTTCATGAATACCAAAGCCTATAAATGCAGGAAGGGTTAATCGATATTACTCAGCAACCACTCTTTGGCTCTCTCCATGTCGGTATCAACCCGAACCTCTAGAAACCGGTTAACAGCAACAGTCTCCCAGAACTTTCCATCTTCCAGAAATTTTGGCCCACACACAATGGCAACACGAAATATCTTCTGCGCACATTCTGCAATCTTTTGCGCTAACAGGAACGTGTCACACGTGTCAAGAGCGTATTCTATGTTGCGTTCATCACATAAAATATATCTGGATCCATGGTTAACGGCAAGATCAATCACTGAACAGCCGTAATCAATAACCTGCTGCAAATTTTCGTCGCATCCGGAAGCCTCTATAACCAGCAAAAGATCCTTTATTTCAGCATGAAAAGTTATCGCCATATAACGCAATCCTTTTTCTTTTCCGCTCAACAATCAGATGAGTTCAGTTTAAGACGATGCGATAAATTTTTCAAAAACCTGACAGAATCACCCTTTTTTATCGATTGAATACCGGCACTCAACTCAACGGTAAAAAACTTATAGTGTTCCCGAAACTTCTGTCACACTCCTCGGTATACCAGGTTTTTAATCGAAAAGCACCTTGAAAATAACGGATTCAGGCATCAACGCGGTCAGACCAGTCAACCGGTTATTGCAATGGCGATTGCCCTTCATAGAATGAAACAGATGGTACTGATTTGAGCAGTTCAGCCATCCTGGCTTTGTGTTCTTGAACTTCATTTTCAAGTATAATGATGCGTTTGCGTTGACTTGAAGCCAAAAAAGCTTTCTTGAGCACTGAAGGAATCAGCACAAGCAAACCAATCAGCACACCGATTGCCAGAGTAACCAGCAACACCAACGAAAGTGAACCGCTGATAGTCCAACTCAAAAATGAAACCGTGACGAGCATGGTGTTTTGCAATGCAAAAATCACAGCTATCGCTGAGATAATAAATGCGAAAATCAAATAGAAGGTTGCCATCGCTCAACAGTATTTGAGATTTATCTTGTATTTAATTATAGACTTACAGCGATCATATCATCACCATCACAGAACCGTCACTCGATGCCACTCTTACCGGTGCATCTGGAAATCTCATCTGGACACACAGAACAACGCCAATCCCCATACTTTGCTACTCCCGAAAAGCAATCAGCCACAGTAGTGTCATGTCAACAGTAAATAGTCAGAATTTCTCTTATCATCGAAATCGGTATCGGGTTCCACTTTAAGGAGGCTAAAATAACTCACCGGATATTGTGTTTTTGTCATAACCATTTGATAATTATACAGATACAGCAAGAGATCGGTTTTTTGTTTTCACATAAATAATCGATTTCGATTTTGGATAAGTCAATAGCACTTAAAGATTCGCCAGTTTAAGCTTGACATGACAGGAGTTTAAAACGAATGACACGACCCGCCAAATTTCTCCACTACGCTTTATCTGAAAAAAGAAAAAATCAATACCATTCATTGGCTGATATGCAAACGACATTATTTCGCTCTGCGCATTCAAATCCATGAAAAGCTCTTCGATCAATGCGGCACCCTCATATAATAAGTAATTCCAGAGCTTCTTTTAACACTTTTCCCAATGACATCCATCAGTTTTGCCCTTTTCAGATGGCAGCCCTTCCTGCCATGAGCCATAGGTGTTTTCGGGGCATCCCTGAAGAGAACTCTTGTTTCTCAGGATAATCTTCATATACTTCCGGAAGCGATCTCCGTAAACAAGAACTCAACTATGATGCCCTCTAAACCATTACGAATCCTCGTCATCCTCTTCTCGCTCGTGACGCTCTGCCTGCCCATAACCGCCAATGCCGCAACAACATCGAGCCTTGATCCACAAAATACCATCTATCTCGACCTGCCCTCCGGGAGAGTCGTCATACGGCTTCGACCCGACCTTGCGCCCAACCACGTTGCCCGCATCAAACAGCTCACTCGTCAGAAATTCTATGACGGATTGGCCTTTCACCGGGTCATCCCCGGATTTATGGCACAAACGGGCGATCCACTCGGTAACGGAAGCGGTGGATCGGGCAAGGAACTCAAGGCTGAATTCTCAAGAGAACCTCATCTGCGCGGCACAGTCTCTATGGCGCGTGCGGATGAGCCCGACAGTGCAGATAGCCAGTTTTTCATTTGTTTCGCCTCAGCTCCATTTCTGAACGGCCAATACACCGTCTGGGGCCAGGTGGTTTCCGGCATGGAATTTGTTGACAAAATCAAAAGCGGATCATCATTCAACAACGGAGCCGTCTCCAATCCGACAAGAATAGTCCGTATGAGAATCGCCACAGACATCCAGCCATAACTCAAATCAGTAACGTGAGTTAAAAAGACGAAAAATCTCGGTTCTCCATCCAAAACGCAGGGAGGCGCTTTTGCTCGCCCCACAGTTTTTACATTGGACAAAAGGGACAATTTTTTTCATATCCCCGACAAAAACCCAAAGCTGGTGTACTTATCGTCACCTGTTTCATACTAACCTTACATCCATCAGAATTCCTCAGAAATCCCTCACGTTATGAACTCAGCCAGGATTAACGGCAAATCCTAACCAAAGCGCAAGCGCCCTGTTGACGTCCATCATGGTTGCGTCATCAAAAAAACCGATGACCTTGCCGATTTTTTCTACTGGAACGGTTTGTATTTTATCAACCATAATCTGAGAACACTTCTGCAATCCATTGTCGGCATCATGCTCAGTATCTATTCTGAACAAGAGCGTCGAACGCAACTCACTGGTAATCGGCAAGACTGTTACCGATGGGTGTCCTGAAAAAAAATCGGTCTGAACAACCAATGCTGGTCGAGATTTACCATAATCGCCCTGCAAAGCAATTGTTACCACAGAGCCACGCTTCATGCAACCCAACCTTCACGATCTGCGGCTTGCTCAAGGAATTCAAACACTTCCTTTTCATGAGCATCCGACTTGAGCAACGCAGATTGACGGCGACACTCCATCTCGAATCCGTGTCGCTTCGTATCCGGCACCCAAATCTGAACCGGCCTCAACCCGCGCTTCCGAAGCTTGTATCCCACTGAACACTTTCAGTTACAACCTTCATGGATTATCTCCCTTTACCTTACCTGAATCCTAACAGGTAAGGTTTAGAACCCAAAGTAAAATTCCAACTCAGCACATTGAGTTATACGACGCTCTCAACGCATCCGAAACGCTCTCTTATCAACAGAATAGCATCCTCTGGACGGAGAACCATCGATACCCTGTAGAAATCGGAGCCCTGGCTTTTGTGAATTGTTAAAGCTAAGGCGTGCATAATCCAACGAACCTCGAACACAAAATCCGCTGAACTTCGAACAGCAAATCCAGAAAAGGTCGAACAGTAAATCCGGTAAACTTCGAACACTTTTTTGCGTAGAGCGGATTAGGTGTTCGAAGTTGCCGGACAAAGTGTTCGAAGTCAGCGGATTATGCAGAATTCCGTGTCGAGGTTGGTTCGAGGGCGTTTGTAGTGCTGCTGCCGGAATCGTTTCCCCTCCCTCTGACGTTCATTAAGTCTCTGAATTACCCTCAGTCAGTCGCGGTAGGGATACCGGTTACCCGGCAACCACCGGGTCGCAGGGCCGGTCACCCGAACCCTGCTCCCACACAACGTAGCGTGCGGATTTACCGCACTACGCTCTTCAGAAGATGTCTCACAAAATTGCAAGTATTTGCAGCTTCCAGTACGGAATCACTAATTTCGGTCGTAACAACTCAAACCGTCGTTTCAGGTTCTGATACATTTCCCAACTTATCTCTCCTTTCTGACTTCGGCTTCCAAGCATTTTCTTCCAGTACCTTTCCACCCCTCGATACAGCCTCTGTAATGCCATGTAGTTTCCGGCTATACCGAAGTATGCATAATATCCTCGCAACACCCTGTTCAGGTTTTCCACCTGTTCTTCTATTGCCAAATGTCTCATCCGTCTCATCAGGTCGCTGAACCGATGCAGGCTGCGATGTGCCCTTGCATTCTCGGTGCGCATGCCAACCTTAAACTTCCCTTTCAGGTTTCGGGTACAACAGTAAAAGGTGAACCCAAGAAAACTCAACGTTTCAGGTCGTTTTCTCCCTCTTTTCTCGGCATACTTCTGCGCAAATCGACCAAATTCAACAAGCCTTGTCTTTTCCGGTGCTAATGATAGTGCATACTTTTCCAATCGTTTCAGCAGTACCTTCTGAAAGCGTAGCGCATCCGACCGATATTGAAAACACACCACAAAGTCGTCAATGTACCTTACCAGATATGCTTCTCCTTCCATTAGCGGCTTGATGGCTTTCTCAAACCACAGATCAAGCACATAATGCAGATAGACGTTACTCAACAAGACACTGATTGAACCTCCTTACGGCGTCCCCTCTTCACTTGGATGCACTACTCCTTCTTCCAGTACCCCCGCCTTTAACCATCTCCTTATCAGGCTGATGATCCGTGGGTCTCCCACCCAATGTTCAACAAAGCGCTGTATCCATTCCTGATCCAGACTACCAAAGAAATTCTTCAAGTCCGCCTCCAGTACCCACCCGATTTTGCGCCCTGATATGATTTCATACAGGGTCGAAACCGCATGGTGTGCTCCTACTCCAGGCCGCCCTCCAAATGAACAGGGCAGAAAGTCCTCCTCATAGATTGCTGTGAGTACCTGGGATGTGCTTCTCTGAAGTGCCCGATCTGATACAGCAGTCACCCCTATTGGGCGTTTCTCCTGTTTGCCGGGTTTGGGAATATAGACTCTTCTTACTGATGGAGCTTTATATCCACAACGGTGCATGGATTGTAACATCGGGCCAATCCATGTCTCAAAGGTTTCTTTCGCTTCCGGTACACTTTGCTCATCAATTCCCGCTGCCGAGTTGTGTCGAATGTGTTTAAGATTCTTCCACACTCTTTCTGCCGTTACGTGATGGACTAACGACGTGAACCGGAGCTTCTTTTCTTTCCGGGCTTTCTCTGCTATTTATTCACGTCCTGTTTCCATGATTGGTCGTTCTTCTCATTGAAATAGAAGTCCATTGCTCTCCCATTGTATGGAGATCATGTATCCCGTGAACAATTCATCTTCTGCTGTCCGCTTCCCCATGTAATTGGCTCTCCCAATCTCAGAGTACTATCAACCAGTCTGACTTCCATCCAGCCTTCTGGTCTTCCTTGCCATTCGGCTTGTCTGACCGTACAAGCCTTCGCCTGAGCTGAATGGATCTCCCTTGTTCGCATGACTTCCCTTGATTACATGCTGGCGGTTTGAACCCCGGAAGCATTCCTGAAAGCTCACCATTTCGCCTCCCGGACTTCTGCTTTCCCCTTAGCAGGACAGGGTCAGCTGCTTCGACCACGATCGATTTCGGGGCTATATCTCCGTTCACTTTCGTTCCGGCCTGTAATCTCCCTGTCTACGCTTCGCAGTGTTCGTTACCTCGCACCACGCAAGACTCGGTACATGGCTGCTGGTTAGGCTTTGCCACGGTTGCCATTTCAGGCAACTGAATTTCATGCGCTTTCAAGGCGCAACCCGCATAGATCCGTTCGTGCGGCACTACCGCATACGGCTCCTGCCTGGAGTTTTGGCGAGTCTTGACCTCCTCTGGGTCTGTTGGCATTTTCGGAGGTGCAGGGGTCGGTGATTGCTTGGTATGCCGTGACTCATTCACCTCTTCCCTGCGGTGTGCCTGATTCATCCAAACCA